>DATJAE010000453.1:0-47453 GCA_035516595.1 Kofleriaceae bacterium
CGATCGCGAGCTCGGCCGGCGCCGCGGCGGTGCCGGTGATCGCGAGCGTCGCGCCCGCGACCGCGACGCGCGGCTCGAGCGCGCAGCGATCGAGCACGATCCGCGCCTCGCGCTGCGGCGCGGCCTCGCCGTGCTCGGGCAGCACCGCGACCACCACGTCCGGAATGCCCCACATCGTGGTCGGCGCGATCGCGGGCGGTCGCGCGGTGCCGCACGGCGTGCGGCCGGTCGAGGCGCGCAGCGCGGCCGGCGCCTCGGGCCACTCGACCCGGATCGTCGCGTCGCCCGCCGGGCCGGGATGATCGTCGACGCGATACGGGCCGGCCGGCGGCGCGAGCGGCGCGTCGTGCGATGGCGGCGGCTCGGCGCGGCTGGCGCTGCGCGCGTCCTCGACCGTGTGGGTCGCGTGGCTCGAGCACGCGACCAGCGCGACCAGCGCGCCGCGCGCTAGCCCCACGCCGCGACCTCGCGCGCGACCTCGGCCGCATCGGCGCACAGATCGTTGACGCCCGTCCCGCGATAGTCGGCGCCGGCGAGCGCGAGGCGAAGCGGGCGCGCGAGCTCGACCGCGGCGCGCACGCGATCGCGATGGCCCAGCCCGTATTGCGCGATGCCGCGCGGCGAGCGCACCACGCTGGCGTGGCTGGGCGCGGCATCGGCGCCGAGCACGACCCCGACGTCGCGCCGCGCCAGCTCGATCAGCTCGGCGTCGGCGAGCTTGAACGCCTCGGGATCGCGACCGCCGCCGAAGATGCAGCGCAGCAGCGCGTGACCGGGCGGCGCGCGGTCGGGCCACACGGTCGACTCGAACACCACGCCGAGCACGCGCACGTCCTCGCCCTGCCCGACCAGGAAGCCGAAGCCGTCGCGCGCGCGCGGCATCGCCGCCTCCGCGAAGCCGAGGTAGACGATCGCGACCGGCGCGCGCTGGAAGCCGGCGAGCGTGGCCGCGAGCTCGCCGCCGACCAGCGCTGCGGCGTCGGCCGCCGGCAGCGCGAGCACCGCGCCGTCCCAGCGCTCGCCGTCGATCCGCAGCGCGCCGCGATCGGCCGCGATCGCGCGGACGCGCGCGCCGCAGCGCACGCGGTCGCCGAGCGCGGCGTGCAGCGCGTCGGTCAGCGAGCCGACCCCGCCGGCCGGCGCGTACATCCCGCGCGGCGTGGTGCGCTCGCCGCCGCCGCGCAGCCGCGCCGCGAGCCGCGCCGCGGCGCGCGCCAGCCCGCCGCGCACCAGCCCGCCCGCGGCGTCGAGCGCCGCGAGCCGCGGGAAGCCAGCGTCGAGGCTGACCTCGCGCGCGTCGGCCGCGAACACGCCGGTCACGAACGGCGCGACGATCGCGCGCGCGGCCTCGGGCCCGAGCCGGCGCGCCGCGAACGCGTGCACCGACTCGTCGCCGCCGGCGCGGCGCGGCGCGAACGGCTCGCGCAACAGCGCGAGCTTGCCGCGCCAGGTGAGCAGGTCGCTGCGCGCGAGCGCGATCGGATCGCCGGGCAGCGCGCGCAGCTTGCCGTCGAGATAGATCCAGCGGCGGCGCGCGCGCGGCGACGCCTTCACGGTCGCCACGCCGAGCTCCTTGCACAGCGCGAGCGCGCCGTGCGGCGGCCCGCCGAGGAACGAGCTCGCGGCGTGCTCGCGCAGGTAGCCGCCGATCCGGGTCGACGCGATCACGCCGCCCGGGCGCAACCCGGCCTCGAGCACGTGCGCGTCGAAGCCCGCGCCGATCAGCGCGCGCGCGCAGGTCAGGCCCGCGATCCCGCCGCCGATCACCGCGATCCGCGTCACGCGGCCGGCCCGGGCGAGAGCTCGCGCACCGCCTCGACCATCGTACGCACGTGCTCGACCTCGGTCTCCGGCAGGACGCCATGGCCGAGGTTGAACACGTGACCGACCGTCCCCGCGCGCGCGAGGATCTCGGCGACCCGCGCGCGGATCTCGCTCGGCGACGCGAACAGCGCGCCGGGGTCGAGGTTGCCCTGCAGCGCCACGCGATCGCCGACCCGCCGGCGCACGTCGTCGATCGCGACCCGCCAGTCGACCCCGAGCACGTCGGCGCCGCTCGACGCGTAATCGTCGAGGTAGGGCGCGCAGCCGTTGACGAAGTAGATGATCGGCACGCCGGGGCAGCGCGTGCGCAGCTCGTCGATCACCTGGCGGGCGTAGCGCAGCGGGTACTCGCGGAAGTCGCCGGGCGACACGATGCCGCCCCAGCTGTCGAACAGCTGCACGCAGTCGGCGCCGGCCTCGATCTGCGCCGCGAGAAAGCTCGCGCACGTCCGCGCCAGCTTGTCGAGCAGCGCGTGGGCCTCGCGCGGCGCGCCGAACAGCAGGCGCTTGGTGTGCGCGTAGTCCTTGGAGCCGCCGCCCTCGACCACGTAGGTCAGCATGGTCAGCGGCGCGCCGGCGAAGCCGATCAGCGGCACGCGATCGGCGAGGCCGCGTTTGATGAGCCTCACGGCGTCGACCACGAACGGCAGCTCGGCGACGGGATCCGGCACCGCGAGCCGATCGATGTCGGCCGCGCTGCGCACCGGCTCGGCGATTTTCGGACCCGCCTCCGGGAAGTCGACCGCGATCCCCATCGCCGGCAATGTAATCAAGATGTCACTGAACAGGATCGCAGCGTCGAACTGGAGCTGTTCGATGGGCTGGAGCGTGACCTCGCAGGCGATGTCGGGGGTCCGGCACATCTCGAGGAACGAGGCCTTCGCGCGGACCGCGCGATAGGACGGCAGGTAGCGCCCCGCCTGGCGCATCATCCACACCGGGGTGCGTGGCACCGGCTCGCGGCGGCAGGCGCGCAGGAACAAGTGATCACGCATCGCGATCATCCTAGTGATATCGTGTACGTCATGCGAGCTATCACCGCGACGATCGCGGCGGTCGCGATCGCGCCGCGGGGGGCCGATGGCTACCTGCGCGTGCTGATCGAGCGGCTCGCCAAGGTCGGGATCGAGGTCGCGGTCGTCGACGACGCGCCCGGCGCCGCCGAGCTGGCGCAGCGCTCGCCGACCTCGCCGCCGTGCATCCTGATCGACCTGCGCGAGCTCACCGCGGGCAGCGACCCCGAGGACGTCAACCGCGCCACCGAGGCGATCCAGCGGGCGAGCGCCGCGATCCCGCATGCCACGCCGGTCGCGATCACCGGCCAGGCCGACGCGGCGCTGATCGTCGCCTGCATCCGCGCCGGCGCCGGCGACGTGATCGATCTCCACCTCGAGGGTACCGCCGCGGCGCGCACGGTGGTCCAGCGGATCTGCACGACGCAGGCCGTGCGCGCCTCGGGGGCACACATCGCCCACACCCTGCGCGGGATGATCGACGAGCTGCTCAAGGACCTGATCCGCACCGAGCGCAGGTCGATCGACCTCGAGGAGCGCCTGGCGGTCGCCGAGCGCCAGACCGGCGAGCTCGCGATCGCCGACGTGCGCGCCCCCGCCGTGCTGCTCGTCGATCACGACCGCGGCACCGCCGACCAGCTCGCCGACCGGCTCGAGGCGACCGGGGTGTCGACGTTCGCGTTCCTGTCGGGCGAGGACGCGGTGCGCGAGGTCGATCAGCTGATGTCGCTCGGCGGGGCGTTCGACCTCGCGGTGGTCGCCGAGGCGCTGCCCGGGATGGACGGCGTCGAGACCGTGCGCGCGCTGCGCGAGCGCCTGCCCGGCCTGCCGGCGCTGCTGGCGACCCCGACGATCGACGGCGACCCCGAGACCCGCGCCGCCGAGCTGGGCGTGGTCGGCTTCGTCCACGCGCCGGTGTCCGACGTCGACAGCGTGGTCGAGCGCGTCGCGCAGCTCGCGCGCGACTCGCTCCAGCGCACGCGCGAGCAGGTCTATCTCGAGCGCATCAAGTCGCGCCACGAGCGCGTGCTCGCTCGGTACCGGTCGTTGCCGCGCGAGCCGTAACGGGCTTATCATTCGTCGTCGTAGATGGCACTGAGCATCAAGCTGCGCTGCGCGTCCTGGCAGCAACTCGCGACGATCTATCGCCGCGATCTCAGCCGTGGTGCGATGTTCCTCAAGGCGTCGGCGGCGCCGCCGCTCGGCACGCTGGTCACGATCGACCTCGAGCTGCCGAGCGGCACGGTGATCGAGCTGTCGGGCGTGATCATGAACCAGGTCACCGACCCGCAGCGCGGCAGCGGGGTCGATCTCAAGCTCGAGCCGCTGCCGACCAAGTCGGTGTGGCTGATCGAGAGCGCGCTCGCCGCCGAATCGAGCGTGCGCGGCGGCGCGCCGGTGCGCGCCGGCACCGGGCCGACCACGACGCTGTCCGACGGCGAGGACATCGCTTCGGCCGAGGCCGACCTGATCAAGGCGCTCGAGGCCGAGGCCGACTCGCTGCGCAAGCTCAACCCGTTCCTCGTGCTCGGCGTCGGTTACGAGACCACCGACGGCGACGTGCGCGCCGCGTTCGGCGAGCTGACCAAGCGCTACCACCCCGACCGGTTCGCGCGCTACCAGTCGCTCAAGCTGCGCACGATCGCCGCCGAGATCTTCATCTTGATCCGCGACGCGTACCGCAAGCTCGCCGACGAGGCCAGCCGCGCGCAGGTGATCGCGCAGCTCGCGCCCAAGCCGCGCGCGCAGCCGCCTCGCCCGCCGGGCCAGCGGATGACGACCGGCATGCAGAAGATCCCGCCGGTCCCGCCGATCCCCGCGCCGTCGCTCGCCGCGCCGCCGATCCCCGCGATCCCGCCGCCGCCGGTCAAGCAGACCGCGCTCGACGCGCCGACCAAGCCGAGCCCGCACGAGGCGGTCACCAACCAGAGCCCGCGGAGCGCCGAGCTCGCGCACACCGAGCTGGCGCGCGCCGGCGACGGCGTGCCGCTCCCGGCCCGCGACGTCAAGAGCGGCCCGGTGCGCGCGATCCAGGACGCCAAGAGCGGCCCGGTGCGCGCGCCGACCGTGCCGACCAGCGACGCGCCCGACATCGCGGCGCTCGAGCTCCTGATCGACGACGGCAAGGTCGACGACGCGCTCGCCGGCTTTCGCCTGCTGCAGAAGAAGCACCCGCAGGAGCGCACGATCCGCGCGGGCGTCGAGCTGTGCGAGGGGCTGCGCGCGCTGGTCGCGCGCGATCGGCTCGAGGCGGCGCAGCGGTTCGAGGCCGTGCTCGAGCTCGATCCGTCGAACGAGCGCGCCGCGCGCGAGCTCGCCGAGATGCGCCGCCAGGCGACCAACGAGCGCAAGGGCCTGCTGTCCCGGCTGATGGGCAAGAAGGAGTCGCCGTGACCTCGCGCATCCTCGGCATCGATCTCGGTACGACGACGTCGTGTGTGGCCGTGCTCGACGATCGCGGTCAGCCCAGGACGCTGGTCGCCGCCGACGGCGAGCGCACGCTGCCGTCGTGGGTGTCGTGGAGCGGCGGCGGCGAGGTGCTGGTCGGCACCAAGGCGCGCCGCCAGGCGGTGACCAACGCGGCGGCGACCGTGTTCGGTTGCAAGCGCTTGATCGGCCGCAAGGTCAACGCCGACGACGTCGCGTGGTTCGCGCGGCTCGCGCCGTTCCGCATCGTCGCGGCGCCCAACGGTGACGCGTGGGTGCGGGTGCACGGCCAGCCGATCAGCCCGCAGGAGATCGCGGCGCACGTGCTGCGCCGGATGCGCGAGATCGCCGAGGAGGCGCTCGGCGAGCCGGTGACGCGCGCGGTGGTCACCGTGCCCGCGTACTTCGACGACACCCAGCGCCAGGCCACGCGCGACGCCGGCCAGATCGCCGGGCTCGACGTGATCCGCATCCTCAACGAGCCGACCGCGGCCGCGCTCGCGTACGGCGCGCACCGCCACGCCGGCACGCGCCGGATCATCGCGGTGTTCGATCTCGGCGGCGGCACGTTCGACATCTCGATCATGTCGGTCGAGCACGGCATCTTCGAGGTGCTCGCGACCGGCGGCGACACCGCGCTCGGCGGCGAGGACTGGGATCGCCGGCTGCTCGAGCGCATCGTCGACGACGTGTTCGACCAGCACCGGGTCGACATCACCGGCGTGCCGATGGCGATGTCGCGGCTGCGCGAGGCGTGCGAGACCGCGAAGAAGGCGCTGTCGGTCGATCGCGAGACCACGATCCAGCTGCCGTTCCTCGCCAACGACCAGCACGGCGCGCCGATCAACTTCGAGCGCAAGGTCACGCGCGACGAGCTCGAGCAGCTGACCCGCGACCTGCTCGAACGGGTCGAGCCGCCGTGCCGGCGCGCGCTGGCCGACGCCGGGCTCGTCGCGAACGACGTCGAGGAGGTGCTGCTGGTCGGCGGCATGACGCGCTGGCCGGTCGTGCCCGAGATGGTCGAGAAGATCTTCGGCAAGAAGCCGAGTCGCGGCGCCAACCCGGACGAGGTGGTCGCGCTCGGCGCGGCAGCCTACGCCGGCATCCTCGGCGGGCAGTCCGACGAGGCCGCGCTGCTCGACGTCACGCCGCACGACCTCGGGATCAAGGTCGGCGACGCCGGGTTCTCCGTGATGATCCCGCGCAACTCGATGCTGCCGGTGCGCGCGCGCAAGCTGTTCGCGACCGCGACCGACAACCAGAAGTTCGTGTCGATCGAGCTCTATCAGGGCGAGTCCAGCGAGCTCGCGAAGAACCGCAAGCTCGGCCAGGTCGTGCTGCAGAACCTGCCGCCCGGCCCGGCCGGCTCGGTGCGCGTCGAGCTGATCATGACGGTCGACGTCGAGTCGCTGCTCGCGGTCACCGCGCGCGAGCTCAAGACCGGCAAGGAGGCCAGCGTGACGATCCGGCCGTCGGGCGGGCTGACCCAGCGCGAGATCGTCGAGATCATCGATCGCCGCCGCAACGAGCAGGCGGTGACCAGCAAGCTCCCGCTCGAGGGTGGCAACGTGTCGCGCGTCGCCACCCGCGAGCAGATGCAGAAGCCGCGCGACGACGAGCCGTGATGGCCAAGGAGCGCGTCGATCCCGCCGTGCTCGAGGTCGCCGACGCGGTCGGTGCGCTGATCGAATCGTGGGGCTTCAAGCGCAACATGGGCCGGATGTGGGCCGTGCTCTACCTCGAGGATCATCCGCTCACCGCGAGCGAGCTCGGCGAGCGGCTCGGGCTGTCGACCGGCGCGGTGTCGATGTTGCTCGCCGAGCTCCTGCAGTGGGGCGCGGTCAAGAAGGCGTGGGTGGTCGGCGAGCGACGCGAGCACTACGAGCCGGAGACCTCGATCTGGAAGATGGTGTCGCGCGTGTTCCGCGAGCGCGAGCTGCGCTGGATCCAGACCGCGAGCGACGCGTTCAAGTCGGCCGGCGAGTCGCTGCGCGCCGGCGACGGACCGCGCCGCGCGCTGATCGCCCAGCGCATCGCGGGGCTGTCCCAGCTCGCCGCGGTCGGGGCGCAGCTGCTCGAGGCCGTGCTCGAGGGCGAGTCGATCGACAGCTTGCCGATCAAGCAGGTGGGCGAGCTGACCAAGCGCGGCCGCGAGTAGTGCGACGTCGCGGCGGCGTGGTCCGACGTCAAGGCCACGCCCGCGCGGTCGCGCTCGGCGCGCGCACCGCCGACGATCCCGCCGCGTTCGACGACGGCCTGCCATGGACCCCGGTCGACGGCGGCGCGGCGCCGGCGATCGCGCCGGCGGCGTACCCGCAGCACATCCTGACGGTCACCGGCGACGGCTGGCAGTACCCGACCGTCGACCGGGTCGAGCTCGACTACGTGCAGTAGAATCCCGCTCGATGATCCGGGCCCGGGAGCTCACCAAGCACTTCAGGGTGCACAGGCGCCCGCCCGGGTTCGTCGCCGCGGTCCGCTCGCTGTTCCACCGCTCGTACGAGGTCGTCAAGGCGGTCGACGGTGTGTCGTTCACGATCGAGCGCGGCGAGCGGGTGGGCTTTCTCGGCCCCAACGGCGCGGGCAAGACCACCACGCTCAAGGTGCTGTCGGGCCTGCTGCATCCGACCAGCGGCGAGGTCGAGGTCGAGGGCCACGTGCCGTTTCGCCGCGAGGCCGCGCTGCTCGCCCAGATCACGCTCGTCATGGGGCAGAAGTCGCAGCTGATCTGGGACCTGCCGCCGGCCGAGACCTACGCGATGAACCGCGCGATCTTCGACGTACCGCGCGCCGAGTTCGACGACACGCTCGCCGAGCTCACCGAGCTGCTCGAGCTCGCCCCGCTGATCGACAAGCCGACCCGCCAGCTATCGCTCGGCGAGCGCATGAAGTGCGAGCTCGCGGCCGCCCTGCTCCACCGCCCGACCACGCTGTTCCTCGACGAGCCGACCATCGGGCTCGACGTCGCGATGCAGGTCGCGATCCGAGACTTCGTGCGCAGCTACAACCAGCGGCGCGAGGCGACCGTGCTGCTCACGTCGCACTACATGGACGACGTGGTCGCGCTGTGCCCGCGGATCATCGTGATCGACAACGGCAAGATCATCCACGACGGCGACCTGCGTCAGCTGATCAAGAAGCGCGATCCCGACAAGCGGGTCTCGTTCACGCTGGTCGGGCCGGTCGAGTCCGACGCGCTCGCCAAGCTCGGCACCGTGCTCGCGCACGACGGCCAGCGCGTCACGCTGCGGGTCGGCGAGCGCGAGCTGCCCGGCGTGGTCGGCCACGTGCTCGGCGTGCTCCACGCCGCGGATCTCGCGATCGAGGACCCGCCGCTCGAGGACGTGCTGCGCGCGATGTTCGGCGAGCGGCGCGAGGCGCGAGACTCGGCATGAGGCGCGGCGCGGCGCGCACGCTGCGCGCGATGCCGACCCTGCTGCGGGTCGGCGTCGCGGAGACCGTGGCGTATCGCGCCGAGTTCCTGGTGTGGATCCTGACCACGACGCAGCCGCTCATCATGCTCGGGCTGTGGACGTTCGTCGCCGGGTTCGGCACGTTCGGCGGCTACTCGGCGAACGACTTCACCGCGTACTTCCTCGCCGACCTGATCGTGCGCCAGCTGACCGGCAACTGGGTCGCGTGGCAGCTCATGGAGGACATCCGGCTCGGCACGATGTCGATGCGCCTGTTGCGCCCGATCCATCCGTTCTTCGCGTATGCGTCCAGTCACGTCGCCGCGATCCCGTTTCGCGCGGTCGTCATGCTGCCGATCGCGTTCATCCTGCTGGTGAGCTCGGGCGCGAGCTCGCTGACCACCGACCCGGCGCAGATCATCGCGTTCGTGCCGTCGCTGCTGCTGGCGTGGCTCATCACGTTCTGCGTGATGTTCGCGCTCGGCTCGCTCGCGTTCTTCATCACCCAGACCTCGGCGCTCGCCGACGTGTACTTCGGCCTGTTCCAGATCTTCTCCGGCTACATCATGCCGCTCGAGATCATGCCGCGGCCGATCCAGGTGATCGCGAGCTGGCTGCCGTTCAAGTACACGCTCGCCGTGCCGATCCAGCTGCTCACGAAGTCGCTGTCGCCGCACGACATCGCGGTGCTGCTCGCGCAGCAGGCCGCGTGGACCGCGATCATGCTCGCGGTCGCGATGTCGGTGTGGCGGCTCGGCATCAAGCGCTACGAGGCGGTGGGCAATTGAGGCGGTACCTCACGCTGCTGTGGACGCAGCTGCGGGTCAGCGCGGCGCAGGCGATGGCATATCGCGCGAACTTCGTGCTGTCGGGCGTGATGGCGTTCGCGCAGATCGCGCTGACGCTGATCCCGCTGATCGTGCTGTTCGATCGCCGCCACCAGGTCGGCGACTGGACCGCGCCCGACATGCTCGTCGTCGTCGCCTACTTCGTCGCGATCAAGGCGATCCTCGAGGGCGTGATCAGCCCGTCGATGCAGGACCTGGTGCAGCGGATCCGCGACGGCTCGTTCGACTACATCCTGCTCAAGCCGATCGACGCGCAGGCGATGATCTCGGCGTCGCGCTACGAGCCGTGGAGCCTGTTCGACTTGCTCGGCGCGATCGCGATCGCGGTGTTCGCGTTCATCCACCGCGGTCACGCACCGGACGCGCTCGCGATCGCGGCCGGGCTCGGCCTGTTCGTGGCCGGCGTGATCGCGATGTACTCGCTGTGGATCGCGGTCGCGGCCGCCGCGTTCTGGATCGGCCGGCTCGACAACCTCCAGTACCTGCTCGGCGCGATGTTCGACACCGCGCGCTGGCCGGTGCAGGTGTTCCCGACCGTGTGGCGGACCGTGTTCACCTTCCTGATCCCGGTCGCGATCATGACGACGTTCCCGGCGATGGCGCTGCTCGGCCGGCTCGACCTGCGCACCGCCGTCGCGACGATCGCCGGCGCGCTGGTGATGCTCGTGCTGTCGCGGCTGGTGTGGCGCGCGGCGATCCGGAACTACACCAGCGCGTCGTCGTAGCTCACCAGCTGACCACGTGGAGCTCGTCGGTCGGCTCCCAGCAGGTGTCGGTGCCGTGATACGCGATGTCGAGCACGACCATGCGCGCGTGCGGTACGACGAACGCGCTGGCCAGGAACTCGTCGTTGTGGCACGTCAGGTCGGCCGACCTGGAGTCGTAGCTGCGGCCCCGCCATGCCGCGGGGATCCGGCGATCGACCACACGCTTGCCACTCTGCGAGATGGTCAGCCGGCCGGCGCGGAGCTCGACCACGGTGTCGTCCTGCGCGTAGCGCCGGCGCGGCGAATCGCGATCGAGATCGATCGGCTGCGGCTCGTCGACCAGCACGAACGGCCGTGCGAGCAGCGCGTCGACCGGCGCCAGGCGCGCCGCGAGCGTCGCGTCGTCGAGGTCCTCGTCGACGGCCCGCCGGGATTCCTACCAGGTCACGACGTGCCAGCCGTCGTCGGGATGGCACATCTCGCTCTGCTCGTACCCGAGGTCGAGCACGGCGAGGCTCGCGGCCTCCGCCACGTAGACCCGCCGCAGGTAGCCCGGCGTGCGGCAATCGTAGGGCTGCTCGGTGAGGTCGAGGCCGGTCCGCCAGTCCGCCGGGACGCTGCGATCGAGCGCGCGATACTCGCCGCGATCGATCTCGAGCTTCTGGCCGCCGTCCAGCATCACCGTGACGCCCTCGCCCGTCTCGATCTCGGTCCGGGCGCGCGCGTTCCCCGGCGGGCCGAGCTCGATCGCCGGCACCAGCGGCGTCGCGGCGAGCCAGCGCCCCGCGCGCGCGATGCGCTCGGGCAGGCCCGGATCGTTCGGCGAGTCACCGTCGGCCACCACGGTCACGTGATCGACCACGCGATCGTCGCGATCGCGCAGCTCGAAGCGCAGCGCGGGAAGGCCGTCGCCGGCCGAGCCGGCGATCTCGATCAGCACGTGCGAGCCATCGCGGTCGATCATCACGGGCGGCCATGCGCGCAGCTCGGCGAGCGCGCGGTCGACATCGACCGGTGCACGCGCGGGCGGGACGACGTGCGGCGGGGGCGGCGGCGGCCGCGACGCGTCGCACGCCGCCAGCGCGACGAGCAACGCCGGCCGCACGCTACAGCGTCTCGAGGAACGCGCCGAGGTCGGCGACCTGCTGGTCGGACAGCTTCGCGGTCTCGGCCATGCCGTGCACCGCACCGCGGTCGCGCAGCAGCGCCTCGATCGTGGCGGCGCTGCCGTCGTGGAAGTACGGCGCGCTCGCGGCCAGGCCGATCAGGCTCGGCGTGTCGACCTCGGGCAGCGTGCTGCCCGCGAACTTGTGCTTCTCCTGGTCGGTGTACGCCGGGCCGTCGTGGCAGCCGCGGCATCCCAGCTCGCCGTCGAACAGCTTCTTGCCGCGCGCGACCTGCGCCGGGTCGCGGGTGGGGCGGCGCACCGCGGGCAGCGCCTCGAGGTACGCCGCGAGCGCGTCGGTCTCCCTCGGGTCGAGCCCGGTGCCGCCGAGCCGCTTCATCGTCGTCGTGAGGCTGGTCTTCAGATCCTTGTCGCCGCCGTCCCACTTGTACGGGTGCGTGCCGACGATCCGGCCCGCGAGCAGCGGGGTCTGCAGCGCGTTCTTCTCGATCCGCCACGACAGCCCGTCGTCGCGGCCGTCGGGATGGCACGTCGCGCACGCCATCGCGCCGCGCGCCGAGATCTGCGCATCGGCGGTGTGGAACAGCACGAGGCCCTGGTGCTGGTGATCGTCGAGCGCCGACGCGACCAGCGTCGGGCCCGGGCTCATCTTGGTCGCGGATGCCAGCGCGTGGCCGGCGTCGACGAAGTCGATCCGCTCGACGTTGCGGGTGAACGAGCACCACACCAGCACGTTGCCGTCGCCGGTGATCGCGAGCCCGTCGGGACCGCAGCGATCCTTGCCGCTGGTCACGCTCGCCGACAGGCCCTCCGCGATGCTCACCTGCGACGCGTTGCGGATCTGCAGGATCGAATCGGTGCCGAGCCCTGCGACGTACAGCGCGTCGTGCGCGCGATCCCACGCGAGCGCGCGCGGCTGGTGCTGCGCGATCGTCGCGACCTGCTGGCTCGTCCGCTCGCCGGACAGCGAGAGGAACGCGAGCTGGTGGGTGACCGGCGACTCGAAGCCGCCGCCGTAGCTGCCGGTGCGCTCGCCGGCGCCGATCTGCTGGACCGGGGTCTCGCGCTGGAACGGCACGACGGCCTCGTGAGCGCCCATGAACAGCACCGCGTAGGCCGCGCGCGCGAACGTGTCGACGCCGCTGGCCTGCTCGGTGCGAAGGTTGTCGCCGGTGGACAGCGCGACGTGCTCGGCGCCGTGAGTCGCGAGGTCGACCTGATCGACCGTGCCGGTCGCGAGGTACGCGACCAGCGCGCGCGTACCGTCGGGCGAGATCGCGATGCCGCGCGGCTCGCGGCCGAGCGGCGTGCGCCAGCGCTCCGCGCCGTTGCCGGTGTCGAACGCGACCAGCATGCGGTCCGCGATCGCGGTGACCAGCGCGGTCTTGCGATCGGGTGACAGCGCGATGCCGAACGGCTCGACCGGCGTCTTGATCGTGCGCGCGACCTCGAGCTTGTCGCCGACCTTCACGACGTGGATGCAGTTGGCCATGCGATCGGCGACGTAGGCGAGCCGGCCGACCGGATCGTACGCGAGCGTGCCGGCGTTCCGGCCGATCGCGAGCTGCGCGATGCTCTTGCCGGTGCTGTCGGTGCGGATCAGCTGGCCGCTGTCGGCGTCGATCACGAGCGCGCCGTCGTCGACCGCCGCGATCCGCGAGCTGTTCAGGTACGCCGCGGTGTCGTCGGCCACCGCGGTGCCGCCCACCGGCCGACCCTGGAGCTGGAACGAAGGCGCGAACTGCTCGAAGCCGACCTGGCGCGCTTGCACCGGCGGCGGCGAGGCCAGCGCGACGACTCCGGCGGCGGTCAGACCCGAGATCGTGACGGCGGAGAACAAGGAGCGGCGGCGCATGCTCATGGAACGAACGACACGCGACCCCGATCTATTTTGCATGTGAACCAGACACCTGCGCGCGGTGGTGGTTCCCGGTCAGTGGACCTCGACGGTGGCCTTCACGATGGTGTCGCCGATCTCCAGCGCGTCCGCGTACTTCTGACCTGCCGCGACGCTGCCGATCCAGGTGTAGCGGCCGTCGAGGTGGCTCGCGCGGCTGTGCATGATGAAAAATTGTGACCCGCCGGAGTCGCGGCCGGCGTCCGCGATCCCGACACCTCCCGCAACGAATCCGGGGCCATCGGCGCTGCTCGCCGGCTCGGCCGGCACGGTGAATCCGGGGCCGCCCGCGCCCGAGCCGGTGGGGTCCCCGCCCTGGACGACAAAGTCCGGCACGACCCGGTGGAGCTCGGTGCCGTCGTAGAAGCCGCGGCGGGTGAGCGCGACGATGGTCGCCACGTTCCATGGCGCGACATCGGGGCGCAGGTCGATCACGATCTCGCCGCGGGTGGTCACGACGTGCCAGCGCACCGCGTGGCCGATCACCGCGGTGACATCGACCGGCGGCGCGGTGGCCGGGCCGATCGGCGGCGCGGGCGCGGCCTCGCCGAGCGCGCGCAGGCACGCGGCCGCGGCCCGAGCGCGCACCGGCGCGGCGGCGAGCCCGCCGCGACACGCGTCGGCGCCGCTGGCGAGCTTGCGCTTGCCGATCAGCTCGTAGAGCGAGGCCGACAGCTCGGGATCCTGCTCGTGCTGCGCGCGCGCGACCAGCGCGGCGTCGAGCGCGGCGGTCGCCGCATCGCCGGGCAGCGCGTCGTAGATCGTGCTCGCCGCGTCGACCGCGGCGCCGGCGAGCACCGGATCGGGGATCGCGAGCGCCGACGCGACGCTCGCGATCGCGGCGCGGTTGTCGGCGTCGTGGTCGTCGCCGGGCTCGACCGTCGTGGCGAGCGCGCCGAGCCCTGCGGCGCGGACGCGCGCGTCGGGATGGACGAGCAGCGCGCGCAGCCAGCCGCGTCGCATCGCGACGTCGCCGGCGCCGGCCTCGACGAGCTCGGCCGCGATCGCGACGCGCAGGTGCTCGGGCAAGCCGGCGTGGCCGCAGTGGTCGATATCGCCGCGCTGCACCGCGGAGGCCAGGCACTCGATCCAGCCGCGAGTCAGCGGCGGCACGCCGGTGACGTCGTCGAGCTCGGCCGGCAGCGCGGCGCCGTGCGGCAGCAGCAGGCGCAGCGCCTCGATCACGACGTGCGCGGCCGCCGCGTCGCCGGCGCGCAGCTGCGCGAGCCGCGGCGACAGCGCGGCGATCACCGCGTCGAGCGCGTCGGGCGCGGCGTCCTTGCCGGCGAGCGCGCGCACCGCCTCGACGCCGACCCACGGATCGACATCGCGCAGCTCGGGGACGATCGCCGGCGCGTGCGCGGCCGCCTCGTGACGGCGCGCTAGCCCGGCGAGCGCGACCGCGCGGATCGCGGGCGCGTCGTCGGCCACGTGCGCCGCGAGCGCCGCGGCCGCGACCTCGTCGGGCGCGGCGCCTTCAGGCGTGAACGCGCGGGCCAGCGCGTAGGTCGCGGCGTAGCGCACCGCGGGATCGGCTCCGTTGGCGGCGGCGACCAGCGCGCCGGTCGCGGCCGGCGACAGCGCGAGCTTGCGCCGGCCCATCCGGGCGAGCGCGAGCGCGGCGGCCTCGGCGGTCGCCGGGCGCCCGAGCGCCTCGACCAGCGCGGGCTGCGCGTCCACCGTGCCGGCGCGGCCGAGCGCCTCGAGCGCGAGCGGATCGCCGCCGATCCGCGGCAGCGCGGCGACGAGCGCCGCCGAGATCGGCGCGAGCTCGTCGGGCACCATCTCGTCGAGCGACGCCGCGACCCCGAGCGCGCTCGCCGCGGCGATCGCGACCGCGCGATCGCGATCGCCGAGCGCGTCGATCAGCACGGGCAGCGCGCGCGGCCCGCCGATCCGGCCCAGCCCGCGCAGCGCGAGCGCGCGCGCGTGACCGTCGGCGCCGTGCGCGAGCTCGACCAGCTCGGCGATCCCGCCATCGCGCCGCGCCTCGGCCTGCGCGATCTGCAGGCGCAGCGCGCGGTCGTCGGCCGCGCGCGGAGGCGCCGCAGGTGTTGGACAACCGACGAGCAGCGCGGTTGCAACGATCGTACAGGCTCGCAGCACGCGCGCATCCTACATTGATGGCGACGACGCTGCGTGACATCGTGTGGCTCATGCGTCCGTCCTGGCTCGTCGTCGCCGTCGCGCTCGGCTCGTGCTCGAAGGGCGAGGAGCCGCGCAAGGCTCCGCCCGTCGCGACCTCGGTCGCGCCCGCGCAGAAGCTGCCCGTGCCGACCACGCCGCTGCCCGCGCTCGCCGCCGATCCGGGCGGCGCGACCGGCAAGGCGCTGTGGTCGACCGCGTTCGGCGGGCTCGGCGTCGACGGCCCGCGCGGCGTCGCGGTCGGCCCCGGCGGCGAGGTCTACGTCGCCGGCTACTTCGAGGGCACGAGCGATTTCGGCGGCACGATCGGCAAGCGGCCGAGCGCCGGCGCGTCCGACGCGTTCGTCACCAAGCTCGACCCCAACGGCAAGCTGCAGTGGGCGCAGACGTTCGGCAGCAAGCGCGAGGACGTCGCGAACGCGATCGCGGTGCGCGGCGACAAGATCGTCGTGGTCGGCAGCTTCTGCGACGAGCTCAAGCTCGACGAGTGGGATCACAAGGCGATCGGCTCGGACGATCTCTACGCGATCGAGCTCGACGACAAGGGCAACGTGATCTGGGTGTGGACGCTCGGCGGAGTCGACAGCGACGGCGCCAACGCGGTCGCGGCCACGCCCGACGGCGGCTGGGTGATCGGCGGCTCGTTCTCCGATTCGATCGATCTCGCCAACGTCACGCTCAAGTCGAAGGGGCGCACCGACGCGTTGCTCGTCAAGCTCAAGGCGAGCGGCGACCTCGAGTGGGCCAAGCAGTTCGGCGGCCGCTACGACGACACGATCCTGCACCTCGCGGTCGACGGCAACGGCAACATCTACGTCCAGGGCCACTTCCAGGACGTCTCGGACTGGGGCGGCAAGCCGCTCACCGCCGCGGGCGGCTCGGACAACGACGTCGTGCTCGCGAAGTACGACCCCAACGGCGAACACCTGTGGTCGCAGCGCTTCGGCAACGCGTTCAACGACGTCGCCGGCGGCGTCGCGGTCGATCTCGCCGGCAACGTCACGATGGTCGGCTCGTTCGACAAGAGCGTGTCGTTCGGCGAGGGCGACACCCACACCTCGCTCGGCGAGGCCGACGCGTACGTCGTGCGGTTCACCACCGACGGCAAGCTCGAGTGGGCGCGCACGTTCGGCGCCGAGCGCGAGGACGTCGCGTGGGGCGTGGCGGCCGACGACGCCGGCAACACGGTGACGACCGGCTGGTTCCAGAACTCGGTCGACTTCGGCAAGGGCGGCGCGATCACCAGCAAGGGCAACAAGGACGTGTTCGCGCTCAAGCTCGACGCGCACGGCGCGCCGGTGTGGGTCCAGACCTGGGGCGACCACGATCACGACCAGGGGCGCGGCGTCGCGCTCGACGCCAAGGGCAACGCGATCGTCGTCGGGATCTTCCGGTTCACGCTGGCGATCGCCGATCCGCCGCTGCAGTCCAAGATCGACGAGTCGGACCCGGTGCGGTCCAAGGCGCCACCCCCCGACGTGTTCGTCGTCAAGCTCGCGCGGTAGATCGCGAACAAGGCGGCTCTAGGTCCGAAAAAACCGGCTTTCCGGCTGTTCAACGCGGAGCGGCGGTGTAAAAGGGGTGCGCCTCAAAACACGCAGGAGAAATACGATGGCCAAAGCAAAGAAGGGTAAGGCGGCGGGCGGCGGCGGCGGCGGCGGGATGCCGAAGGAGATGCTGCTCGTCGCGTCGAAGGTTCGCCAGATGATCAAGGACGCCGGCTGCAACACCGCCGGCGATGCGCTCGACGGGCTCAACGGCTACGTCGGCTGGCTCGTCCAGCAGGCGGCCAAGCGCGCCGCCGAGAACGGCCGCAAGACGGTCCGCGCGCACGACTTCCTCATCATGTAATTTCCAGGACACGAGTCCGCGGCGGGCGCCCCGACGGGCGCCCGTCGGCGTTTCGGACGCGTAGGTTTTCGCCTACACTGAACGAAGGTGACGACTGGGGCTCCGATCTACCTGGTCTCGTCCTGCGCCTCCGGTGAGGAGTTTGTCGCGGCGTTTCGGCGCTACGCCGATCGCGCCGGCTTGTTCGTGCCGAGCGCGGCGCCGCTGCCGGTCGGCAAACGCGGCCGCGTCGCGCTGACCCTCACGAACGGCGGCGTGATGATCGAGGGCGAGGTCGAGGTGCTGCAGTCGTCGGCCAAGCCGCAGGGCCTGCACGGCCGGCCCGGCATGACGCTCAAGTTCGTCGAGCCCGACGAGCCGAGCAAGGTCGTGCTCGGCGAGCTCGAGAAGGCGCGGCTCGCGATGAAGCCGCAGCCGCCGAGCGTCTCGCCGCGCGCCGCTGCGATCCCGAGCGAGCCGCGCGCCGTGGTGCCCGCGGTCGGCGGGCGGATCGACGCCGCGAACGCGCTCGCCGAGTGCGTGGTGATCGGCGACGTCGGCGCGCTGCGCGACATGGGCTCGGCCAGGCCGGGTGCGAAGTTCGTGATCCCGGCGATCCCGGCCCGGCCCAAGACGCCGAGCACGCCCGCCGTCGGCATGACCGGCGCACCGCCGGAGGCCGCGCCCGCTCCCGCCGCGTCGCCGCCATCGCCGCCGCCGGCCGCGCCCGAGCCGGTCCCCGAGCCGGCCCGGTCCGGCCCGATCGCGGTCAGCACGCGCACGACCAGCTACGGCATGCCGGTGATCGAGCGGCTGCCGGCGAAGCCCGCGCCGCCGGCCGAGCCCGCGGTCGCCCCCGCCCGCCCGCCGACGCCGCCCGCCGTGCCGGTCGTCGAGGCCAGGCGCCCGCCGACGCCGCCTGCCGTGCCGGTCGTCGAGGCCAAGCGCCCGCCGACGCCGCCCGCCGTGCCGGTCGTCGAGCCGCCCGCACCGAAGCGACCGACCCCACCGCCGACGCCGGTGGTCGCCGCCAAGCTGACCTCGATCGGCATGCCGGTCGTCGAGCGCCCGCCGGCAGCGCCGGTCGAGCCGGCGCTGCCGCGCACGTCGACCTCGCTCGGCGTCGCGCCGGTGCGCGTGCACACGATGCCGTTCGGCGTGCCGACCACGCCCGAACAGCGGGCGAACCGCGACGATCCGACCACGCCGCTGGTGATGCGCCAGCCGGCGATGCCGCGCCGCGCTCACACGCCGTCGTCGCCGCCGTTGCCGCGTCGCGCGACGCCGGTCGCGCCGCTGCCGATCGCGCGCGTTCCGGCGGCGCCAGCCGCCGCGAGCGAGGAGCCGACCGATCTCAGCGGGATCCCGGCCGAGCAGCTCGCCGAGCTCGCCGCGGACGAGAGCGGCCGCGCCTACGTCGGCCCGCCGCCGATGCCGCCCGCGATGCCCGAGCCGCCGGCCGAGACGCCCGCGTCGTCGCGCAGCGGCGGGATGCGCGCGTCGGAGATCATGGCGGCGCTGCCCAACGAGGACTGGACCATGACGCCCGATGCGTCGGGGCCGACCCTGCTGCCGCCGAAGCCGCCGCCCGAGCCGCCCGAGCCGGCCGTGCCCCGCACGCCGACGCCGACCGGCGACTGGACGATCACCGCGGATCCGACCTCGGCCGACGGCTGGTCCGCGCCCGCCCGGCTCGGCGCCAGCACCGCGACCGGCAACCCGGTGACCGCGGTCGCGAGCGACAAGCCGATCCACGCGGTCGTGTGGGAGGACAAGCCGACCGGGATCGGCGAGCCCAAGATCGAGATCGATCCGACGCTGATGGAGCCGCTGCGACCGATGCCGCCCGCCGACGAGCCCGCGATCGTGGTCGACGCGGTGCCGGTGGACGTGCCGCCGCCGCTGCCACCGCCGGGGTTCATGCCGGGTCCGCTGCCGGCCTCGTACATGACGCCGGGCGGCGGTCATCCGCAGCTCTCGCCCGACCTGAACCCGCAGGCCCAGATGGCGATGTTCGGCTTTCCGCCGGGCGGGATCGGCGACGGCGGCACCGGATTCTTTCACGACAGCGGCCAGCTCGCGCGCTATCCCAGCGGCGAGGTCGTCGCGCTCGAGGGTCGCCGCCGCAAGCGCATGCTCGCGATCGCGGTCGGTGCCGCGCTGGCGGTTGCGGCCGCGATCGCGTTGATCATCGCGCTGGTGTCGAGCAAGAACACCGCCGCGGCGAGCCATCGCGAGCGCGGCGGCTCGGGCTCGAGCGTCGCCGCGGTGAAGATGCCGCAGGTCGCGTCGCCGGGGAGCGCGACGCCGCCGGCGGGCTCGGCGACGCCGATGATCCAGCCCACCGGGAGCAACCCCGCCGCGGTCCCGGCCGACGCCGCGGTCGCCGCGCCGACGACCTGCTCGATCGACGTCACGTCCAGTCCGCTCGGCGTCCAGATCGCGCTCGACGAGGCCGACACCAACGTGATCGCGACGACGCCCGCCACGATCACGCTGCCGTGCAACGTGCAGACCCGGCTCTACCTGCGCAAGGCCAAGTACTTCGGCCAGGTCAAGGACGTCACGCCGAGCCCCGCCGGCGACAAGCTCGACATCCACATGCTGCACGCGATGTTCTCGGTGCGCGTGACGTCGACGCCTCCCGGCGCCACGATCACGATCGGCGGCAGGACGCTCGGCGTCACGCCCACCACGATCAGGCTACCGGCCTACGAGGCCTCCACGATCACGATCGCGAAGGACGGCTACGCGTCGGATAGCCAGCGGCTCGCGCCCAGGACCAACGGCACGCTCCACCACGTCGCGCTCAAGCGCGCGGTCCGCCATCACTGATCGAGTCCCGCGAGGTGGAGGTCCGCCACCGCCGCGCGCACGCGCGCCATGAACCGCGCGCCGGGATCCGGCTTGTCGTTGCGATACGCGGGATCGAGCTCGAGAAAGTACGGGTTCGTACGAAACTTCATGACCTCGTAGTGACCGAGCAGGTGCGTGATCGGATAGCGCCGCGCGAGCTCGCGCACGAGCGCGGCGTCGGCGGCGACCTGCGCGTCGGTCAGCGGGTACTTCGCCTCGTCGCCGACGTTCTCGATGCCGATCGCGATGTGGTTGAGCCCGATGCAGTGCCGGGCGTACCGGGTCTCGGGCTGGAGCTGGTAGATCGTGCCGTCGCGATCGACCAGGAAGTGCGCCGACACGTTGACCGCGCCCGCGCGCGCGAGGTCGTGGCGCGCCTTCTCGATCCGTACGTGATCGAAGTAGGCGCGCGTGGCGCGCGCCGAGCCGCCGTCGGTGTAGTGCAGCACGATCACGCGCGGCGATCGTCAGATCGGTCGCGGCCGGATCGCTGTGCGCGCGGCGATACTCCAGCGTGAGCCGGGCCCGCTCGTCGCTCCACGCGATCGGCGCCTCGACGATCGCGAGCGCCGGCGCGTCGATCGGTCCTGGAAGCGCCGAGGCGTCGCCCGGTGCGACGACGGCCGGCGAACGGTCCGCCGGCCGGACATCATCGCGAGGCGGCGCCGGCCGCGCGCAGCCGGCGAACGCGGCCGCGATCGCGAGGCGCCTCATGCCGCGGTGGTAGCAGCCCTACTTCCAGAACGCCAGCCGGCCCTTCTTCGGCGCCGGCGGCGGCGCGCCGGCCGCGAGCTGCCGGAGCTCGGCCGCGATGGCGCGCAGCGCGGCCTGCGCGCCGCCGGCCGCGAGCACCCCCGCCAGCTGCGCGAGCACGCGCTCGACCGCCGCGGCCAGGTCGTCGTGACCGCCGACCGAGCGCAGGTCCTCGACCCACTCGACCAGGCGCTGGCGCAGCACGCGGATCGCGAGCGCATCGACCGGGCCGTTCGCCAGCGTCTCGAGCTCGCGCGCGAGCAGGTCGAGCTTGAACAGGTAGGTCCGCGCGTCGGGCACCGGCTCGGCGACGATGCTCAGGTCCGCCTGCTCTTCCTTCGCGTGGCGATGCGGCGGGTAGGCCGGCCCCGCGAGCTTCGGCGGTGCGGGCGGCGGCCCCGCGAACCCCTGCGCCTTCATCGCCCCACCGCCGCCGAGCGGCATCATCGGGGGCATCGCGGCCGCCTGCGGCGGCATGGCCATCGTCTTGGACGGCATCGGGACCGGTGCGGCCGCGCCGGGCGGCGAGACGTGGCCGCGCGAGCGCGCGAGACGCTCGGCCTCCCAGCCCGCCGGCCGCTCGACCGGCTGGACGATCTGATGGACGTGGCCGCCCGGGTTCACGCGCTCGCTGCGATCGATCGCGAGGTACGCGGTGAACCGCGACAGGACGCCGTGGCGCTTCGACAAGCTCACGATCTCGCCCTCGACCGCGTGCGCGCCGGTCGCGTAGCGATCCTCGAGCTCGCCGATCCGCGCGCGCGCCCAGCACGCGGCGAGCCAGCTGCCGCCGTCGCCGCTGCGCTCGACCGCGAGCTTGATCGGGTCGCCGAAGCTCGTCGCCTCGATCGCGATCGCCGCGCCGGCGCCCGCGCGACCGCGATAGCGGCCGAGCACCACCACCGGCGCGCCGGCGTAGACGTCCGGCAGCTTGCTCGGCGCGATCGACGCGCGCTCGAGGTCGAGCCCGCCGCCGGCCGCGAGCGCCAGCTCGGTCGCGATCGGCAGGCCGATCCGGCGATGCACCTTGGCCATCACCGCGTCGAGCCGGTCCTCGGACTCGACCAGCTCGCACATCCCGCCGCCAGCGCCGGCCAGGCGCCGCAGGAACGTCGCGTTGACCGCCTGATCGATGCCGAGCGTGAACATCCGCACGTTGCCCAGCGATGGCGCGAGCTCGCGCAGGATGTGATCCTCGTTGCCGACCTGGCCGTCGGTGACCAGCACGATCACGCGCTCGCGGTCGGCATAGCCGCCGGCGAGCTGCCGCACCGCCGAGCGCAGCGGCGCGGCCAGCTCGGTGCCGCCGCGGGCGTCGATCGCGGCGAGCGCCTGGATCGCCTGGAAGCGGTTGCGATCGGTGGCCTCGACCGGGCTCGGCGCCGGCAGCGGCTCGAGCTCGTGGTCGAACGCGATCACCTGGAAGCGATCGCGCGAGGTCAGCGTGTCGATCATCCGCGCCACCGCGCGGCGCGCCGCCACCATCTTCCAGCCGCCCATGCTGCCCGAGCGATCGAGCACGAACACCACGTCGCGCGGCTTGGCCGACACCGCCGCGGTGCTCGGCGGCACGAGCGTCAGCATGAACGTGCCGGAGCCACCGTCGTCGTCGTCCGCGCACACCAGCGTGCTGCGCAGCTCGTGGTCGGCGAGGCGCCAGCGCAGGATGAAGTCGCGATCGAGCCGCTCGCCCGGCTGGACCTCGATCACGCGCGCATCGCGCAGCGTCGTGGTCACCGCGTGCAAGCTCGACGCGACATCGCGCACCGCGGGGTCGGCGAGCGCGACGCGCAGCCCGAGCCGCACCGGGCTCGCGCAACCGGGCAGCCGCACCGGCGGCGAGATCCGCGACGCGTCGGGCACGAGCGTCGTATCGGGTGCGGCGCCGAGCCCCGCCTGATCGCCGGGCAGTCCCGCGCCCGGCATGTAGCGCGGCGCGACCACGAGTGGAAACCGAAACGTCACCTCCCCGTCGTCGATCGCGAGCGGACCGACCAGCGAAAGCCGCACGGTCGCCGCCTCACCCGGCATCAGGTTGCCGACGCGGAGCGTGAACACGCCCGGACGCTCCTGCTCGGTGATCGCCGCGCGGTGGCCGTGCGCGATCGCCTCGTCGTACTGCTCGCGCGCCCCGCCGCGCTCCTCGACCACGCCGTCGATCACCCGGCCCGCGACCTCCATGCGAAACCGGTGCACCGCCGCGCGATCGGGCAGCGGAAAGATGTATGTCGCCTCGATCGCGGCGCCGGTCGTGTTGACGAACGTCTGCGCCAGCTCGATCGACGCGATCACGCCCGCCACGCGTGCGTCGACATCCATCGCGCTCAGCGGCAGCAGGCCGCGCTCGCAGCGCAGCGCGCCGAACCCCGCGTCGCTCGCCCGGCCGTACCGGGTTACCTCGTCCTCCGACATCAACACGATCGCCAGTGCAGTCATGACTCCTCCAGTGTGCCCACTCGGTGGGCGATGAGCCCGCGCTTTGCGAGCTCGGCAACGAACGGCGCCGCGGCCGCGCGAAGCGCGCGGACATCGGCCGGTGTGAGATGGATGGCTTCGTCGCGCAGCGCCATCACGAGCGCCACGTCGTCCGCGAGCGCGAGCCTGAGCTCGGCCGCCCGGGCGCTCGGCTCGGTGTCGACGGCCTCCGCAGCAGGCGCAGGCGCAGCGACGGCCGGCGCGGGCGCCGGCGCCGCGTCCGCCGGTGCGCGCCTCCAGAACTCGGAGCGTGCGCCGCGGCGCGCGCTGCTCGCCGGGATCGCGACGCCGGTCATGCGCGCGAGCGTGTGATCGTCGAGCGTGGGCCACAGCGCCTGGATCTCGGCGAGGCTCTTGCCCGCGCCCTGCAGGCGCTTGATCGCGACGACCTGGGCGAGGTGGCGTGCGGCGTACAGCGCGGTCCGGCCGCGCATCGCCGACGGGCGGTCGAGCAGGCCGATCGCCGCGTAGTAACGGACGGTGCGCTCGTCGGGGACGGCGCGGACCTGGCCGTTCTTCGGCGCCGGAAGCGCGGCGACGCGCGCCGCCGCTCGCTCCACCAGCTCGAGCAAGGTCCAGGTTTCGCTCACGGCTTCTATATAACACTGTCATATAACACTGTCAAGATGCGGCCGCCGGAGCAGCGGCGAGGCAACGTTTCGTTACTCTCGCTACGATGGTCGCCACGCGATCCCGCCGGCTTGGGCTGGCACGGCTCGTGGAATCCGGCGAAAGGTGACCTCGGTGGCCCGCATCCTGATCGTGGACGACGATCGCTCGATCCGCCGCACGCTCGAGAAGTTCCTGACGAGCGAGGGCTACGACGTCACGACCGCGCAGGACGCGACCGGCGCGATCGCGCAGGCGACCCCCGAGATCGAGCTGATGCTGCTCGATCTCGGCCTGCCGGGCGGCTCGGGGTTCGACGTGCTGACCGCGCTGGCGGATCGCGAAGCCGCGCCGACCGTGGTGGTCGTGACCGCGCGCGATGACATGCAGTCGACGGTCAAGGCGATCCAGCTCGGCGCGTACGAGTACCTGGTCAAGCCGGTCGACATCGATCGACTGCGCGCCGTGGTCAAGACCGCGCTCGATAGCCGCGAGGCGCGCAGCGAGCTGGTCGAGCTCGCCAGCCGCCGCGGCGAGGTCGGCGACATCCTCGGCAAGAGCGCCGGAATCCGCGAGGTGTGGAAGCAGATCGGCGCGGTGTCGACCACGCGCGCACCGGTGCTGATCGCCGGCGAGTCGGGCACCGGCAAGGAGCTGGTCGCGCGCGCGATCCACGCCGCCGCGCCCGGCGGCGATCGCGATCGCCCGTTCGTCGCGGTCAACTGCACCGCGCTCGCGCCCGGCGTGCTCGAGAGCGAGCTGTTCGGCCACGTCAAGGGCGCGTTCACCGGCGCGATCGGCGATCGTCCCGGCCGGTTCGAGCTCGCCGGCAAGGGCACGCTGTTCCTCGACGAGATCGCCGAGATCCCGCTCGATCTCCAGGCCAAGCTGCTGCGCGTGCTGCAGGAGCGCACGTTCGAGCGGGTCGGCGACGCCAAGCCGATGGCGCTCGAGGCGCGCGTGATCGCCGCGACCCATCGCGATCTCGCCGCGATGGTCGCCAAGGGCACGTTTCGCGAGGATCTGTACTACCGGCTGCGCGTCGTCGAGATCCACCTGCCGCCGCTGCGCGAGCGTGCGTCCGATATCCCGCTGCTGGTCGAGGGCCTGCTCGCGAAGATCAACCGCGACCTCGGCAAGGAGGTCCGCTACGTCACGCCCGTGGCGCTCGCGCGGCTCGCGGCCCAGCCCTGGCCCGGCAACGTGCGCGAGCTGGAGAACACGCTGACCCGCGCGGTGGTGCTCGCCAAGACCGACGTGCTCGACGAGACCCTGCTGCCGGTCGGCGCCGCGGCGCCGCACGCCGACCACGCCGAGTCCGACGCCGAGGGCGCGCTGCCCACGCTGCGCGAGCTCGAGCGCCGGCACATCATCCGCGTGCTCGCGCACACCGAGTGGAACAAGCGCCGCGCGTGCGCGATCCTCGACATCAGCCGGCCGACGCTCGACCGCAAGATCGAGGAGTTCGGGCTGCGCAAGGACGAGCCGGCGTGATCGGCGGTGTCCTCGCGCTCGCGATCGCGGCGATCGGCGCGGCCTACGCGACGATCGTGCTGCGCGCCGCGCCGCACCGCCGCGACAACGTGATGTTCGGCGCGCTCGCGCTGACCGACGCGTCGATGACCGCGTGGCGTGGGGCCAACGTGATCTCGGGCGACTCGATCATCACGTCGGCGGTCACCGTGCCGTGCTCGCTCGCGACGATCATCCTCGCGGTGCTCACGCTCGACTTCATCGCGAGCTTTCCGCGCCGGCCGAGCATGGGATGGAAGTGGCGCAGCGCGCTGATCGCGTGGGCGGTGATCGGCGCCGGCGTGCTGATCGGCGTCGATCGCACGTTCGACTATCGCCACTCGGTGTCGGAGTGGGTGTTCTTCGCGCCGGCGACCTGCCTGGTGTTCGCGCTCGGCGGCGTGGCATGGAAGCGTACCCGCGATCGCGACGCGCGCACCGTGATCGCGATGCTGTGGTTCCGCTGGGGATTCGGGTTCTCGGCCTACTACCTCGGCCCCGCGCTCGGCCTCGCCGAACCCGCGGTGTGGGCCGAGACCACGGTCGCGACCCTGATCAGCTTCGTCGTGATCGGCACCGCGGTGCTGCGGACCGATCTGTTCTCGATCCGCTCGGCCGCCGCCGAGGCGGTGACGATCGGCACGATGGTGTTCGCGGTCGCGGTCGGCGGCGGCGCCGCGGTGCTCGCGGTGCTGCGCTGGACCGAGCCGGGCGAGCTCCAGACCGCGCTCCTGCTCGGCGCGTCGATCGTGCCGCTCGCGCTCGCCGCGATCGGGCGTGCGATGTATCCGCGGCTCGAGGGCAGCGTGCTGGCCGGCCTCGACGAGCGGCGCGCGCGCCGGCTCGGCCTGCACGGCGAGCCGCTCCCCGCCGATCCCGACGCGGCGATCGCGGAGGCGATCCGCCGGATCACGCTGATCGGCGACGGCACGAAGGTCACGTGGCGCGCGGCCAGGACGTTCGACGCCGAGCTGGTCGCGCGCATGGCCAGGGGCGAGCCGCTGCGCGGCGATCTGCACGCGCTCGACGCCTGCCTGATCGTCCCGGCGCTCGGCGGCGCGGGCACGCCGGTCGGCGCATTCCTGCTCGAGCACGGGCTGATCGATCGCGACACCTACGTGGTCGCGCGCGATCTCGCGGCGCGCATCGCGATCGCGGTCGAGCGCGCCGAGGCGGTGTCGGAGCTGGGCGACGCGCGCCGGCTCGCCGCGCTCGGCCAGTTCGCCGCCGCGATCGCGCACGACATCCGCACGCCGCTCACCAGCATCTCGCTCAACGTGCAGATCCTGCGCCGCAAGCTGCAGCTGTCCGACGACGATCGCGAGCACCTCGACATCGCGATCGAGGAGCTCGCGCGGCTCGACAAGTCGGTCGCCGAGATCCTCGACTTCGCCAAGCCGGTGAAGCTGCAATCGCAGGCGATCGACGTCGGCGAGCTGATCGAGACCACCGCGCGCGGGCTCCAGCCGGTGCTGTCCGAGAAGGGCGTCGCGCTGCGCTGCGAGCCCGGCGGCGAGCTGCCGTCGGTCCAGGGCGATCCGCAGCGGCTGCGCCAGGTCATCGTCAACCTGGTCGGCAACGCGGCCGACGCGTCGCGGCCGGGGACGCAGGTCACGGTGCGCGCATCGATCAAGGCTTCGGCGGCCGACGCGACGCGCATCGCGATCGAGATCGAGGACCACGGGCGCGGCATCGCCGAGCCCGATCTCGCGCGGATCTTCGAGCCGTTCTTCACGACCCGCCCCGACGGCACGGGGCTCGGGCTCGCGATCTGTCACAAGGTGGTGCGCGCGCACGGCGGCGACATCCAGGTGCGCTCGACCGTCGGCGAGGGCTCGACGTTCACCGTGCTGCTGCCCGCCGCGCAGCTCACATGAAGTTGCGCGTGTGGAGCGCCGACAGCGCGTCGGCGCGCGCCGGCGCGAAGCCGAGCCGCACAAGGTGCTGCGCGCGCGCCTCGTGCATCGCGCGCACGAGCGTGGTGACCGCGGCGTGACCGGCGCGCAGCGCGGCGGGATCCCAGCTGCCCGCGGCGAGCAGGATCAGCGCGTCGAACACCTCGGCGTTGAGCCCGCTGGTGTGCGCCAGCGCGGCGTGGCGGCGCTCGATCGAGGCGGCGAGCCGGTCGCGCAGGCCGGGCTCCTCGCGGGTGTGACGCGCGAGGTGCGCGAGCCCGAACGCGACGTGGCGCGCCTCGTCCTGCGCGGCGAGCCGCGCGACATCGCGCGTGACCAGGTCGGGCGCGTGATCGCGCAGGAACTGGAGCAGCAGCAGGAAGCTGCCCTCGCCGAGCACCGACAGCAGGAAGCTCGCGATCGCGAACTCGGGCTCGTCGAACAGGCTCGCCAGCGACGCCTGGCCGCCCGCGGTCGACACGCCGAGCGCGTCGCCGCGCCGGCGCGCGCGCCGCGTGAACACCTCGATGTGGCGCGCCTCGTCGGCGGCCTGGATCGCGAGCAGCTGCATGACCTCGCGGAAGTGCGGGTGCAGCCGGCCGAGGAAGCGCACCGGTACGAGCAGCGCGGCGGTCTCGTTCTCGATCAGGTAGGTCATGACCTGCACGACCGCGGCCTCGACCGCGGCCGGCAGCTCGCCGGCCGCATCCCACGCGATCGCGGTCTGCGGATCCCACTGCGCCGCCGCGGCCTGCGCGTAGAGCCGCGCCGCCTCGTCGGCCCAGATCGCGCGGCGATCGGCGAGCGCGAGATCGAGCGTCGGCGCGCCGGCCTCGACCAGCGCGCCGCGCGCGGCCAGCCCCCAGCGCGCCGGCGCGACCTCGACGACGCCGGCCGGCGACGCGTCGCCCGCGCGCTCGGCATCGCGCCAGCGATCGTGCGGCGAGCGCGCGATCGCGAACCCGCCGCCCGCCGGCTCGATCGCGTGGCCGTGCGCGCGGCACCACGCGGGCAGATCGATCGCGAGGGTCGGCGCGTTGCCGCGCACGAGCACGTGCGGTGCGGCCGCGAGCGCGCGCGCGATCAACAGGTGCGCGCCCTCCGCCATCCCGAGATCGCCGAGCTCGACGACCGCGCCGGGCGGCGTCCGCTCGACGGTCATCGCCGGCCCGGGTGACCGAACCGCTCCACCGCGCGCGCGAGCAGCGCGTAGCCGGTGGTGCGGCCGGGCAGCCACGCCTTCAGGCCCTCGAGGTCGAGCAGCGGGCGCACCGCCGGATCGTCGTACGACATCGCGAGCAGGAGCTCGCGGAACCGCGCGAGCTGCGGCGACAGCTCGCCGAGCACGGTCATGTTGCAGTGATCGTAGCGGCCGGTGTGATGGATCGCGCGCAGCGCGTTCGGCGCGAACAGCCCCTCGCGTGCGAACGCGACGTGGTTGCCGTCGATCACGCACGCGGCGTCGACGTCGCCGGCGAGCAGCGCCTTGACCGCATCGCGCTCGCCGCCGATGTGATCGCCGTGCTTGCCGAGCAGCACGTCGTGGCGCACCGGCTGGACGTCGATGCCCGCCTCGGCGAGCTCGACCAGCGGGATCAGGGTGGCCTGCGGCGAATCGGCCGCGCCGACCCCGACGCGCTTGCCGCGCAGATCGCCGAGCGCGCGGATCGGCCCGCTGTCGCGGACCAGCACGACGCTCGTCAGGTCGCGATCGGTGTCGCGCATCGCGATCGCCTGGGCGTCGCGCCGGCGCGCGGCGACGTCGATCCACGCCAGCGGCGAGTTCCACGCGACGTCGACCTCGCCGCGCAGCTGCGCGTCGACCTGGCGCTCGTAGTTGGTGTAGAGCACGTAGTCGAACGCCAGATCGCGCGCCGCGAAGTACGCGCGAAACCCGTCCCAGATCGGTACGACCTTGGCGTCGTACGCGACCGCGCCGAGCACGAGCGCGCCGCTCATCCGAACACCGGCAGCCCGCACACCGCCTTGCCGAGGAAGTCGTACAGCACGTCGGTGGTCGGCGCCATCACGGTCGCCGCGCGCGCGTCGCGGAACACGCGCTCGACGCCGACGTCCTTGCGGAACGCCGCGCCACCGCACACCCGCATCGCCAGCTCGGTGACCTCGGTCGCGGCCTCGCCCGCGCCGGCCTTGCACTCGAGCACGCGCAGCATCGCGTCGGCGCGATTGCCGGTGATCGCGGCGATCGTGTCGGCGTTGAGCGCCTTGGTCTGGTCGGTCTTGATCCGCATGCGCGCGACGAACGCACGCGCGGTCGGCAGATCCGCGATCGTCGAGCCGGCGTGCTGGAACGTCGTGCCGCCGGCGTGCTTGGCGGTGCGCTCGACGGCGGCCTCCATCAGGCCGGCCGACACCGAGGCCGACAGCACGTCGAACCACGGCAGCACGGCGCCGGTCATGATCGCGAAGCCGCCGCCGTCGGCGCCGAGCCGCGCCGACATCGCCAGGCGCGCGCCCTCGGCGGTGATCGGCGCCGAGTCGTTGCCGCGCAGGCCCAGGCCGTCGAACGCGCCCTCGACGCGCAGCCCGCGGGTCGCGCGCGGCACGAGCCACAGCGTGGTGAGCTCGCTGCCCGCGACCGGGCGCGACGACCACACGTAGCTGTCGGCGTGCGACGCCGCGGTCACGAAGCTCTTCTTGCCGGTGAGCACGACCTGATCGCCCTCGGCGGCGGCGCTGCCGAGCGACGCCCAGAACTGGCTGCGCGAGCCCGGCTCGGAGAACGCGAGCGTCGACAGGTGGCGCCCCGCCGCGATCGCCTGGCGGACGTCGCGCGGGCCGTGCTGCTCGATCACGACGGTCGCGCAGTAGTGCATGCACGCGACCATCGCGGTCGAGCCGCACGCGCGCGCGAGCTGCTCGACCACGTGCGCCGCGGCGGCGAGGCCCTCGCCTCGCCCGCCGACCTCGGTCGCGCTCACCAGGCCGTAGAGGCCCGCGTCGCGGAGCGCGCGCATCGCGGCGCTGGGGAAGTTGCCCTTGTCGACCTCGACCGCGTCCCTGGCGGCGGTGGCGACGACTGCTTCGAGATCCTTGTCGAACGTTGGACTCATGGTTCTCCGGCGCGGCCGCGCGCGGAGACCGCGCTAGCCGCTGGTACGTGACCCGGGCACGCCGGGTCGGGGCCAAGCTCACGTGCGAAACACGGCGCCACGCTAGCACGCGCTCGGCGGTAACGGCTCGTGCCGGCGTAACGGATCGTTACCGCAGCGGCAGGCGTAACCGAGCGACATCGCTGGCCGGATCCGGGCACGCGAGCTGCTCCTAGGGCTCGCCATCATGTGGACTCTGGCGCGCAAGCTGCTGCTCCACGACCGCCTGCGCTTCGCCGTGGCGATCGCCGGCGTGTCGGTCTCGGTGATGCTGGTGCTGGTCCAGGTCGGTCTGTACTTCGGCTTCATGGACACCGCGTCGTCGATCATCGACGCGAGCACGGCGGACCTGTGGGTCGGCAAGGCCGGCAACGAATCGTTCGAGTTCGCGAGCCCGTTCGACGAGCGCACCTACTACAAGGTGGCGTCGCTCCCGGGCGTCGCGCGCGCCGATCGCGTGGTGATGAACTTCGCGCAGTTCAAGCTCGCCGACGGCGGCGATCTCGGCGTGCAGGTCGTCGGGGTCGAGACCACGCCGGGCCGCGCGCCGCTGCTCGCGCCGTGGCACGTCGTCGCGGGCGATCCGTCGCGGCTCGCCGAGCCCGGCGCGATCGTGATCGATCGCAGCGAGTACGCCAAGCTCAAGATCGACAAGCTCGGCACGGTCACCGAGATCGCCGGCGTGCGCGCCGAGGTCGTCGCGATGACCCAGGGCATCCGCTCGTTCACGACCTCGCCGATCGTGTTCACCGACCTGCGCAGCGCGCGCAGCTACATGCCGGGGCTCGGCAACGACGCCGTGACCTACGTGCTGGTCAAGGTCGCGCCCGGCGCGTCGATCGACGAGGTCCAGCGCGAGATCAACCAGCTGCCACACCTCGCCGCGTACCGGACGTCGCAGATGTCGGCGCGCACTCGCGCGTACTGGTCCAAGCGCACCGGCGTCGGCGCCGGGTTCTTCACGACCGCGGTGCTCGGCGTGATCGTCGGGTTCGTCGTCGTCGGCCAGATCCTGTACAGCGGCACGCTCCAGTACATCCGCGAGTACGGCACGCTGAAGGCGATGGGCGCGCGCAACGCGATGGTGATGCGCGTGATCCTGCTGCAGGCGCTGATCTCGGCCGCGCTCGGGTTCGTGGTCGGCGGCATCCTCGCGGTCGGCATGCGCGCCGCGATGGCGAGCGCGAACCTCACGGTCGCGCTGTTCCCCAGCCTGTACGCGGTGACGCTGGTCGTCACGATCGCGATGTGCTCGTTCGCCGCGCTGCTCTCGATCGTCAAGGTGTTCCGGCTCGACCCCGCGTCGGTGTTCAAAGGATAAGGCCATGACCGCTGCGCTCGCGCTCTCCGATACCCTCCCGCTCGGCACCAAGGTCGCCCCCGCCGTGCTCGCCCGCCTGGTCGGCACCGGCAAGGTGTACGGCGCCGGCGAGCATGCGGTGGCCGCGCTGGTCGATGCCACGCTCGACATCCGCGCCGGCGAGGTCACGCTGATCGAGGGCCCGTCGGGCTCCGGCAAGACCACGCTGATCTCGATCCTCGGCCTGCTGCTGCGCCCGACCAGCGGCGAGGTCTGGATCGAGGGCCGGGACGCCGCCGGGCTCGGCGAGCGCGCGCTGCCGGGGCTGCGCGCGCGCAACTTCGGGTTCGTGTTCCAGGGCTTCAACCTGTTCCCGGCGCTCAGCGCGCTCGAGAACGTCGCGATGGCGATCCAGATGAAGGATCCGCGCGCGAAGGACCCGCGCGGCGAGGCCCGGCGGCTGCTCGACCTGGTCGAGCTCGGCGCGCGCGCCCATCACCTGCCCGGCGATCTGTCGGGCGGTCAGAAGCAGCGCGTCGCGATCGCGCGCGCGCTCGGCGGTAATCCGCCGATCCTGATCGGCGACGAGCCGACCGCCGCGCTCGACACCAAGACCGCACTCTCGGTGATGGAGCTGCTGCGCGCGCTCGCCAGCGAGCGCGGCCGCGCCATCGTCGTCGTCACCCACGACCCGCGCCTCGAGCGCTTCGCGGATCGCGTGATCCGCGTCGAGGACGGCCGGATCTCGGAAGGAGCCTCGTCATGACCAAGCTACGCTATTCGCTGCTCGCCACCCTGCCGATCGCCGCCGCCGCGTGGTGGTGGCTCGGCCACGACACGCCGCACGCCTCCGCCAACACCGAGGTCGCGCGGCCGGCCACCCTGGTCGCGCCCGGGCGGGTCGAGCCCGCGCGCGATCCGGTGCAGCTGTCGTTCGAGGCTCCCGGCCGGATCGTCGAGATCGGGGTCGATGAAGGCGACGCGGTCAAGGCCGGCCAGGTGCTGGCGCGGCTCGACGACCGGCTGCCGCGCGCGCGGCTGGCCTCGGCGCAGGCCGCGGTGGCCGCCGCCGAGGCGCGCTACCTGCTCGCGCGGCGCGGCCCGCGCCAGGAGGACGTGCTCGCCGCCAAGGCCGACGCCGACGCGGCGGCGGCCGAGGCCGCGCATCGCGGGATCGAGCAGGCGCGCAGCGACAAGCTCGGCCGGGTCGGCGCGGTGGCGAGCGCGGCGGTCGACGCCGACGACGCCGCCGCACACGTCGCGAGCGCCAACGCCGCCGCCGCGACCGCGCGCTACCAGTCGCTCGCCAAGGGCACGCGGACCGAGACCATCGCCGAGGCGGCCGCCGCGCTCGACGCCGCGCGCGCGGATCGCGACGCGGCGCAGGTCGCGCTCGATCAGACCGTGCTGCGCGCGCCGAGCGACGGCGTGGTGCTGCGCCGGCTCGCCGAGGTCGGCGCGCTGGTCACGACGCTCACCCCCGCGCCGGTCGTGGAGATGGCCGATCTGTCCAACCTCGAGATCCGCGCGGAGATCGACGAGGCCGATGTCGCGCAGGTCGCGGTCGGCCAGGTCGCGTACGCCACCGCCGACGCGTTCGGCGGCCGCACGTTTCCGGTGCGGATCACGCGGCTGACCGACGAGCTCGGCCGCAAGACCGTGCGCGACGACGACCCGCGCGCGCGCGTCGACACCCGGGTGCGCGAGGTGATCGCGCGGTTCGACGTCTCGCCCGGCCGCGAGCTGCCGCTCGGCCTGCGCATGTACGTCCACCTCGCGGCGAAGTGATCACAGGGTCGCGCGCAGGACGCGCACGGCCTCGGCGAGCTCGCGCGGCTCGTAGCGCGCGAACGCGAGCCGCATGAACGGCCGCGGCTTGGCGTCGAGCGCGAGGTCGGCGGCGGTCGCGAACACGACGCCGCGGCCGCGCGCGCGGCGCTGCCACGCCGGCAGATCGATGTCGCCCGCGACCCGCGCCCACAGCGTGACACCGCCGGCCGGCAGCGCGAAGTCGAGCGCGCCGCCGAGCTCGCGCTCGAGCATCGCGGCGAACGCGGCGCGGCGCTGCGCGTAGATCCGGCGCGCCTTGCGGACGTGGCGCATCAGCTCGCCATCCTCGAGCAGCTCGGCGACCGCGTGCTCGAGCACCTGATCGCCCTGGCGATCGATCGCCGTGCGCAGCGCGCCGAGCGCGGCGATCACCGGCTCGGGGGCGATCACGAAGCCGAGGCGCAGGCCCGGCGCGAGGATCTTCGACAGCGTGCCGATGTAGATCACGCTGCCGTCGCGATCGGCGCTCGCGAGCGGCGCGACCGGCCGGCCATCGAAGTGGAACTCGTGATCGTAGTCGTCCTCGACGATCGCGAAGCGCTCGCGCCGCGCGCGCGCGAGCAGCGCCGCCCGCCTGGGCTGGGACAGCAGCACGGTGGTCGGATACTGGTGATGGCTGGTGAGGTAGACGCAGCGCACCCGCGGCGCGAGCGCGTCGACCACCAGGCCCGAGCCGTCGAGCGGCGTCGCGGCGAGCCGCGCGCCGGCGGTCTCGAGCGCGCGCCACGCCGGGCGGTAGCCGAGCTCCTCGACCGCCGCGACCGCGCCGGGCCGCACGAGCGCGCGCGCGACCAGATCGAGCGCGAGCTGGCTGCCGCGCGTGATCATGACGTTCTCGGCCGCGGCCGGGATCGCGCGGGTCGTGCGCACCAGCGCGGCGATCGCCTCGCGCAGGCGCGGCGTGCCGTACGGCTCGGCGTAGTCGAGCGCGGCGTTCGAGCGCGGCGCGGCCAGCGCGCGGCGGTACGCGCGGGCGAGCGCGACCCGCGGGAACAACCGCGGATCGGGCACGCCGGCAGACAGCAGGAAGCGCACGCCGGGCGGCGTGACGCCCGGCGGATGAAACGACGCGACCGGCGCGAGCTCGTAGCCCGGGCGGCGCGCGACGCCGTGATCGCGCGCGAAGCCCGCGCGGCGCGGCGCCCGATCGGGCAGCTCGGCGGCGACCCGCGTGCCGGCCGGCCCGGCGGTGACGATCCAGCCCTGGGCGGCGAGCTCGTCGTAGGCCGCGACCGCGGTGTTGCGGTTGATGCCGAGCTGCCGCGCGACCGCGCGCGTGCTCGGCAAGCGATCGCCGGCGCGCAGCCGGCCGCGCTGGATGTCGCCCGCGATCGCCGCCGCGAGTCGCGCGAACAGCGCGCGCGATCCCGCGCCGCGGCGAGCTTCGATGGACCACATGACCTATGCATCTTGGCCCTTTTTTCTGGTCCGTCCAAGACTACGGTTGCAGCCATGCCAGAGCTGCTCACCGAACGAACACGGCTGCACCGCAAGGCGTCGCGCGGCAGCCACGACCGCGCCGCGATCGAGGCGATCCTCGACGAAGCGCTGATCTGCCACGTCGGCTTCGCCAGCGATGCCGGCCCGGTCGTGCTGCCGACCGCCCAGGTGCGGATCGGCGACCAGCTGTACGTCCACGGCGCCGCGCAGAACGCGATGCTCGGCGCGCTCGCGCGCGGCGCGCCGGCGTGCATGACGATCACGCTGCTCGACGGCCTCGTGCTGTCGCGCACCGCGTTCCATCACTCGGTGAACTACCGTTCGGTCGTGGTGTTCGGCCGTGCCCGGCGGGTCGACGATCCGGTGGAGAAGCGCGCCGCGTTCGCCGCGCTGATCGACAAGATCGAGCCCGGGCGATCGGCGCGCTGCCGGCCGCCCAGCGACAAGGAGATGAACGCCACGCTGATGATCGCGCTCGCGATCACCGAGGCCTCGGCGAAGTCTCGCAGCGGCCCGCCGCTGCCCGACGACGACGACGACGCGAAGCTGCCCTACTGGGCGGGCGTGATCCCGCTGGTGACGTCGCGCGGCGCGCCGATCGCGGCGCTATGACCGCAGCTTGGCGAGGTAGCGCGCGGCCTGGTCGCGCATGACCTCGGCGAGCAGGCGGAACTCGCGCAGCCGCGCCGACGACGTGCGCCACGCCAGCCCGAGCGTGCGGCCCGGCGGCGGCTTGCCGAGCGCCGCGGTCGCGACCGGCCCGCGCGCCGAGGCCACGAGCGCGGCGGCCGCGGCCTCGGGCAACAGCGTGATGCCGAGCCCGCCCGCGACCATCTGGACCAGGGTCGGCAGCGAGGTCGCGCGCACCTGCATCGCCTCGACCGCGCCGCCGCGGTCGCACACCGCGAGCGCCTGGTCGCGCAGGCAGTGGCCGTCCTCGAGCAGCAGCACGGTCTCGTTCTCGAGGTCGCGCTCGCTCAGCGCGCGATGCTTGCGCAGCACCGGCGCGCCGCGCGGCGCGGCGAGCACGAAGCTCTCGCGCACGATCTCGGCGCAGGTCACGTCGCCCGGCACCGGCAGCGCGAGGAGCGCGACATCGAGCTGGCCCGCACCGAGCTGGGCGAGCAGCCGGGCGGTCTGATCCTCGCGCAACACCAGCTCGAGCCGCGGGAAGTGCCGGCGCACCTCGGGCAGCAGCGCGGGCAGCCAGTACGGCGCGACCGTCGGGATCACGCCGAGCCGCAGCGGCCCGACCAGCGGCTCGCCGCGCACCCGCGCCGCCTCGCCCACCGCGTCGACCGCGTCGAGCGCGACCCGCGCGTGTCCGACCACGTCGTCGCCGGCCGGCGTGACCAGCACGCTGCGCCGGTCGCGCTCGAACACCTGGACGCCGAGCAGCTGCTCGGCGAGCTGGACCTGGGCCGAGAGCGCCGGCTGGGAGATGCCGAGCGCGGCCGCGGCCTTGCGAAAGCTGTGGTGGTCGGCCACCGCGACCAGGCATTCGAGCTGGCGAATCGACGGGCGGTCCATGATAGGTAAACCTTATCACAGACATCATTCTTATCAACTTTGGTTGTCAGTCGCGCCGACCCACAATGCACCCATCCCAGGAGGATTCCATGCTCACGATCGGCGACACGTTTCCTAGCTTCGCGGCCACCGCGGTGGTCTCGCTCGAGCCCGGCAAGCAATTTCACAACATCACCGACCGGACCTACGCGGGGAAGTGGAAGATCTACTTCTTCTGGCCCAAGGACTTCACGTTCGTGTGCCCGACCGAGATCGCCGCGTTCGGCAAGCTCGAGCGCGAGTTTCGCGATCGCGACGCGCAGCTGCTCGGCGTCTCGATCGACAGCGAGTACGTCCACGCGGCGTGGCGCGGCTCGCATCCAGATCTGAAGAACCTGCCGTTCCCGATGGTCGCGGACGTCAAGCGCGAGCTCGCGAGCGCGCTCGGCGTGCTCGATCGCCACGAAGGCGTGGCGCTGCGCGCGACGTTCATCGTCGACCCCGAGGACAAGATCCGGTTCGTGTCGGTCAACGACCTCAGCGTCGGCCGCAACCCGGCCGAGGTGCTGCGCGTGCTCGACGCGCTGCAGACCGACGAGCTGTGCCCGTGCAACTGGCAGAAGGGCGAGCGCACGCTCGAGGTCGCGTGATGCTGGACGCGCTCAAGGACCGCGTACCCGAGCACGCGAAGGATCTCCGATTGAACCTCGGCGTGATCGAGGCGTCCACCGCGCTGTCGCCGGCCCAGGCGTGGACGATCGCCGTGGCGTGCGCGCGCGCGAGTCGCCAGCCCGAGGTGATCCGCGCGATCGAGGAGGCCGCCGGCCTGACGGCCGAGGCGCTCGCCGCCGCGCGCGGTGCCGCGGCGATGATGGGGATGAACAACGTCTACTACCGGTTCGCGCACTACATGGGCGATGGCGACTACGCGAAGCTGCCGGCGCGGCTGCGCATGCAGCTGATCGGCAAGCCCGGCATCCCGCAGCTCGACTTCGAGCTGGCCTGCCTCGCGGTGTCGGCGCAGAACGGCTGCGAGGCGTGCGTGCGCAGCCACGAGCACGCGGTGCGCGAGCGCGGCGGCTCGCCCGAGATCGTGCAGGACGCCGTCCGGATCGCCGCCGTGATCAGCGGCGTCGCCGCCGCGCTATAGCGGCTCGTCGGCCAGCGGATACGCCTTCGCGTCGGGCGCGTCGTAGTGCCACCACTCGGTGGGCAGGCCGACGAAGCCGGCCGCGCGCATCGCGGCGTCGAGCCGGCGCGCCTCGGGATCGTGCACGGTGTGATCGCGGTGCGCCGCGTCGCTGAACTCGTCGAACCGGGTCGGCAGCGCGACCGGCTTGCCGTCGCGGTCGGCGAGCCCGACGTCGATCGCGGCGCCGCGGCTGTGCACCGACCCTTGCTTCGGGTTGGCGACGTAGCGCTCGTCGGGGACGAGCTTCCACAGCGCAGCCTGGATCGAGCTCGGCCGGTAGCAGTCCCACACCAGCAAGCGACGATCGTGCGCGCGCAGCAGCTTCGCCGCGCGCGCGAGCCGCTCGGCGACCGCGCGCCGCAGCTTGCAGCGCGCCACCGGGTACAGCCTGGTGCCGGTGAAGTTGTCGGTGGTCGCGTAGCGCAGGTCGAGCACGGCGTCGGGGACGTAGCGGCCGAGCTCGACCAGATCGTCGGGGCGCTCGCGCGGCTCGGCGCGTGCCATCGCGGGCGCGGCCGCGACCAGCCAGGCGACGATCGGCCAGCGCACGCCGGAAGCATAGTACAACCCGGCGCGATGGCCTCCGGGCTGCTCCACGCGCTGGTGTTCGACGATCGCGGCGGCGCACGCGCGCTCGACTGGGACGGCGTCGCGGCGTGGAGCCCGAACGACGGCGTGCTGTGGATCAACCTCGATTACACCGCGGACGACGCCGCGAGCTGGCTGCGCGAGCGCTCGGCGATCGATCCGCTCGCGCTCGCGGCGCTGGTCGATCCCGATCCGCGGCCGCGCGCGGTCGCGCACGGCGAGGACCTGTTGCTGATCGTGCGCGGCATCAACCTCAACGAGGGCGCGGCGCCCGAGGACATGATCTCGGTGCGCGCGTGGATCGAGGCGCGCCGGATCGTCACGCTCCGCCACCGCATGTCGCGCTCGCTCGCGAGCATCCTCGACGAGCTCGAACGCGGGCGCGGGCCGCGCAGCGCGGGCGACTTCACCACGCTGTTCGTCGAGCGCATCGTCGAGCACGTCGTGCTCGCGATCGACGTGCTCGGCGACGCGGTCGCGGCGTGCGAGGACCAGGTCGTGACCGGGCCGCGCGGCGAGCTGCGCGCCACGCTCGCCGACCTGCGCCGCCGCGCGATCGCGTTGCGCCGGTTCCTCGCCCCGCAGCGCGAGGCGCTCGGCAAGCTCGCCGCGATCGGCCTGCCCTGGCTCGATCCGCTGCACCGCGCCCGCATCGGCGAGGCCGCCGATCGCATGACCCGCACCGTCGAGGAGCTCGACGCCGCGCGCGATCGCGCCGCGGTCACCCAGGAGGAGCTCGCGTCGCGCAGCGCCGAGATCACGAGCGCGCGGCTCTACGTGCTGTCGATCATCACCGCGGTGTTCCTGCCGCTCGGCTTCGTGTGCGGCCTGCTCGCCGTGCCGATGGCGCACGACGGCTGGCAGTTCTGGACGCTGTGCGGCGCGCTCGTGGTCGCGGTCGCGCTCCAGCTCTGGCTGTTCCGGCGGCGCGGCTGGCTCTAGACGGCTGCGACCGTCGCGTTTCGCGCGCCTCGGGTCGTACGTCCGATGCTCGTCCGTCACGCAGAACAACCACGCTCCTCGCTGCGCTTGGGGCGTGCCTAGCCGCCGTGCACGAACGGCAGCTTGGCCTCGAGCGCCAGGACGCCGATCAGGATCAGCGCGACGCCCCACAGCTGCGTGAAGAACGGCCGCTTGGCCGCCGGCCACTCGACGATCAGGAACACGAGCTGGACGACCGGGAAGATCAGGCAGCCGAGCCCCCACAGGATGCTCTCGCGGAACGCGGCGACCAGGAACCACAGGCCGCCGAACAGCATCATGATCAGACCGGTCCACACGGCGATCGCACCCAGGGCGTCGAGCATGGGTCGAATGTAGTCCGGAAATCGCGGGGCGCCAGGCCCGGCGGTGACGCCGATCGATGTCAACCGGACCGCGACCTCGCGGCTCGCGGCGCGACGCGCATCAGAACAGCGAGCAGCCGATCGCGCGGGTCGACACGCCGGTCGCGCCCGGGTTGCCGCCGGGCGCCGCGCCGCCCGCGCCGCCGATCCCGCCGGTCAGCGACGACGACGGGATCGTGAGCGACGCGGTGCCGAGGCACACGACCGCCGCCGACGGGCCACCGCCGCCGCCGCCGCCCGCGCCGCCCGCGCCGCCCGCGCCGCCGTTGCCGCCGGCCGCGCCGTCGCCGCCGTCGTCCTGCTCGCCGGAGCCGCCGTACGGCCCGCCCGCACCGCCGCCGCCGCCCGCGCCGCCCGCGCCGCCCGCGCCGCCCGCGCCGCCCGCGCCGCCCTGGTTCGCCATCACCATCGACGAGCGGATCACCAGGGTCGAGTCGACCGCGATCACGCCGAACGAGCCACCGCCGCCGCCGCCGCCCATCCCGGCGCTGCCCGCGCAACCGCCCGCGCCGCCGCCGCCGCCCGACGATCCCGACGAGTCGCAATCGGTCGTGCCGCCGCCGCCGCCGCCGCCGCCACCACCGCCGTTGCCGGGCAAGCCGCTGGTGCCGTTGCCGCCCGCGGACGGCGTGTAGACCGCGCCGACGAACATGCCGACGTCGCTGCCCGCCGCGCCGGGCATGCCGCCGCCGCCGCTCGCGCCGTTGCCGCCCGCGACGCCGTTCTGCTCGGTGACGCCTCCCGCGCCGCCGCTCGACGGGCTGCCCACGCCCGCGCCGCCGTTCGCGCCGGTGCCGCTACCGACGCCGGGATCGCCGCCGGCGCCGCCGTTGCGGCCGCACGTCGAGCTGCCTCCCGGGCCGCCGACCGGCAGCGTGTGATCGTCGCAGAAGATCGAGGACGAGTGCTCGACCCCCGGACCACCGGCGGTCCCCATGGCGCCCGGCGCGCCCGCGATCCCGCCGGTGCCAGCGACGCCGGCCGCGCCCACGCCCGGGATCACGGTGACGTCGTCGAGCTCGACGCCGGTCGAGCCGGTCGCCACGATCGCGACCGAGCTGCCGCCCGCCATCGTGGCATCGGCCGACTTCACGGTCAGCGTGTCGAGCGTGGTCGCGAGCGTGAGGTGATCGAACGTGATCGCCGGCGACGGACCGTCGATCTCGGTCGTCACGCCGGACGTGCGGTTCCACGTGCCGTCGAAGCCGCCGTAGATCGAGACGCCGCCTTGCATCGCGACCGCCTCGGCATACACGCCCGCCTGGACGAACACGGCGTCGGGCGGGCTCGCCGCCGCGGCCTTCGCGATCCCCGCGCCGATCGTCTTGAGCGGCGCGTCCTTGGTGCCGGCGGCCGCGTCGTCGCCGCTCGGCGCGACGTAGATCGCGCTGCACGGCAGCCCGCCGCAGCCGGGCTCGACCGATCCGTCGGAGCCACCGTCGCCGCCGCCGGACGCGTCGACCGTGCCGCTGTTGCCGTGCGCGCACGCCGCGAGCGCGACGAGCGCGGCAAACGCGAGCGACCGGACCCCTGGGCTCATTCGGCGAATTGTAACGCCAGGACCCTCGAAGCGCGCCGCGATTCAGATCACGCTCGTCGCGAAGCATCGACGGTGGGCGGTTCTCCGCTCACGGTATGGAGATACATTGCCTGCGCGCCGTACGCGACGAGCCGGCCCTCGTCATCCCACACGTCGGCATCGGCGATCGCCCAGCCCGCGCGCGCGCGGCGCAGCCGGACCGCGACGAGCAGCCAGTCGCGCGCGGTGTCGTCGACCGTGTAGACCGTGAGGTCGAGGCTCGGCGCGTAGAACCGGTACGGCCCGGGGCCGATCGCGCGATGCAGCGCGGTCGGCATGGTGTCGACCAGCGGCGGGATCGCGAGCCGGTCGAGGTTGCCCGCGGCGTCGCGCTGCGCGACGCGATAGCGCAGCCAGCGTGCGTAGCGCGCGGGCCCGGGCTCGAAGTCGTCGCGCCAGAACCGCGTGCCGTCGGCGACCCTGCACTCGAGCTGCTGGTAGAAGCGGAACCGCGCGTGCGGGTTCTTCGGCGCGTCGTCGTCGACCGCCATCGCCTCGGCGAGCGACGCGACCTCGGGCATCGCGATGCCGCGCACGTCGGGTCCCTTGCGGTCGCGACAGAACGTCGCGACCAGCTCGAGCTGCGCGCCCGGCTCGGTGTGGCGCTCGTGGCGCAGCGCGACGCGAACCTGCGCCGCCGAGTTGCCGCGCCGGATCATCGCGACGTCGGCGACCAGCGGCCCGGGGTGGATCGGCGTCGCGAACACCGTGGTCGCCGATGCCAGGCGCAGGCCCGGATCGGCGAGCTCGGCGGCCGCGGCGCGCAGCGCGCACGTCATCACGACGCCGCCGGACGGCAACAGGTAGTCCCAGTGGTCGGGAAGCGCGACGCGATACCGCCCCGGCACGTCGGGATCGGCGCGTACGGCGGTATCCACCGCGAGGTCTGCAAACGCCATCGCGCCGAGCCTACCATCCGGCCATGACCTGCCTGCCCTACGTGGCGATCGCCGCGGCGTTCGCGCTGATCCATCTGCCGCGGCTGGTCGTCAGCCGCGAGATGAAGCACCAGCCCGGCGGCTACGACAACCACGAGCCGCGCCGCCAGCAGGCCCAGCTCGAGGGCATCGGCCGGCGCGCGCTCGGCGCGCACCAGAACGGGTTCGAGGCGTTCGCGCCGTTCGCGATCGGCGTGATCGCGGCGCTATCGCGCGGGGTCCGGCCCGGCGTGGTCGACGCGATCGCGTTCGGGTTCGTCGCGGTGCGCACCGGCTACGTCATCGCCTACCTCGCCGACAAGCCGACGCTGCGCAGCGCGCTGTGGGCGCTCGGCATGATCGCGACGGTCGCGCTCTACGTCTACGCGATCCTCGGAGGCTGATCACGCCGGCACCGCCAGCCGGAGCGCGCGGGCGAGCCGCTCGAGGTCGGCCGCCTGCTGGGTCGCGGCGCGATCGCCGGCCCGCGCGCGCGCGCGCAGCTCGGGCAGGCGCGCGAGCAGGCGCCACGTCGCGTTCTGCGCGAACCACGGGTCGACCGCGCTCTTCATCTGCGCCGCGACCTCGGCCGCGCGCGCGACCGTGTCGAGCGCCACACCGTCGAGCGTGCCGCCGCCGTCGACCGTCGCGGCCAGCCGATCGATCAGGCGATGCAGGCCGTCGCTCGCCGCGAGCGCGATCTCGGGCGTGTCGAGGTTGACCCGGACCTCGGTCGCCTCGGCGATCTGCTGGCGCAGGGTCTGGAAGCTCGCCTGCTCCGACTCGAGGTTGACCAGCACGCGGCGGCGCAGCGTCGCGACCGCGAGGTTGTGCAGCACCTCGGGCACCGGCAGCTGGCGCGCGACCAGCCACCGGATCAGCGGCGCGTGACTGTCGTAGGCATCCCCGAGCTGCTGCTCGGCATCGCGGATCGAGTCGCCGAGCACCGCGGCGAGCACGCGGGCGCGGCTCGACGGCAGCAGCGCGCCGAGCGACAGCTGCGCGCCCGGGAAGCGGCGATCGATCACGCGCTGCGCGGCGAACACGTCGGCCGTGCTGAGCGCCGAGGTCAGCTCCTCGACCGTCGCCTCCCACTCGGCGCGGTCGGGCGGCGGCCGCACGCCGCCGGTGACGTGCTGCTCGCCGAGATAGAGCCCGGCGAAGCACATCGCGGTCGCTGCCTCGGTGAGCGCCGAGCGCACGCGCACCGTCGCGGCGACCATGCGCACGCGCCCCGACAGGCGCTCGACCCGATCGACAAACTCGATCTGGTAGCCGGTGACGTCGGCGTCGGCGCCGCGGTCGACCAGCGTGTGCACCGCGACGTGGGCGCACACCTTGGCCGAATCGATCCGCGCCGGCGTGACCCGGCGCTGCCAGATCCGCCGACCGTCGCCCTCGTCGTCGAGGTTCGATCGCCCGGCGGCGAGCCGGTCGACCAGCTCGACCTCGATCGGCTGCCCGGAGAGCTCGCCGTAGAGCTCGCTCGCGCGCAGCGCGTACTGCATGCACTGCACCGTCTCGATGCCCGACAGATCGTCGAAGAACCAGCCGCAGCTGGTGAACATCAGCATCGCGTGGCGCGCCATCTCCAGGAGCGACAGCGCGCGCACGCGATCGCGCGCGTCGAGCGGCCGCGCGGCGTGCGCCGCGAGGAACGGCTCGCGCGCGTCGGTGCCGCGCAGCAGCACGTCGATGTACGCGTCGCGCGCCGCCCACGGATCGCGGAACAGCTCGCGGCCGAGCGAGTCGAGCATCGCGGCGACGCGATCGCGCAGCCAGTCGAGCGCATCGCGCAGCGGCCGCCGCCAGCGCTGGTTCCAGCCCGGCTTGCCGCCGCTGTTGCAGCCGCAGTCGTCCTGCCAGCGCCGGATGCCGTGGGCGCAGCTCCAGCTGGTGTTCTCGGCGAGCTGGACCTCCCAGCTCGCCGGCACCTCGACGCGAAACTCGGCGTAGTTGGTGAGCCGCGTGCCGTTCCAGCCCGCCTCGACCTGCGCCAGTGCCCACGCCAGCGCCATGTCGCCGTAGCGATGGTGATGGCCGTAGGTCTCGCCGTCGGTCGCGATGTGACACAGGGTCGGCTCGCCGTCCTCGGCGTCGCCGCGCGCCGTCATCCGTCGGATGATCTGGTGGCCGTCCGCGAGCAGGCGCTCGAACGCGACCGCCTGGGCGGTCGAGCCGTCGTAGAAGAACAGATCGATCGTGCGGCCCGATGGCAGGCGATAGAGGTACGCGCGGCACGGGTCGATCGCGGTGGTCCGCCACTCGCCGCCGGGCGACCGCCACGCGCGCGCCTGGTGCGGCGCGAGGATCGTGAACGCGATGCCCTCGGCGGCGAGCGCCTCGAGGCTCGGCGTGTCGACCGCGCACTCGGGCAGCCACATGCCCTCCGGCGCGCGGCCGAAGCGGTGGCGGAAGTCGGCGATGCCCCAGCGCACCTGCGTCGCCTGATCGCGCGGTGACGCGAGCGGCATGATCACGTGGTTGTAGGCCTGCGCGATCGCCGAGCCGTGGCCCGAGAAGCGCCGCGCGCTCGCGCGATCCGCGGCGACCAGCGCGGCGTGGACGTCCCCGGCGTGATCGGCGAGCCACGACATCAGGGTCGGCCCGACGTTGAAGCTCATGCGCTGGTAGTTGTCGACGATCTGGATGATGTTGCCCTGGCCGTCGACCACGCGCGCCGCGGTGTTGGGCCGGTAGCACTCCGCGGTGACGCGCTCGTTCCAGTCGCGATACGGCCGCGCGCTCGGCTGGGGCTCGATCGCCTCGAGCCACGGGTTCTCGCGCGGCGGCTGGTAGAAGTGGCCGTGGATGCAGACCCACTTTTCGCTCACTGCACCTCGAATACTACGACGCCGAGCGGCGGCACGGTCACGACCAGCGAGTGATCGAAGCCGTGCGCGCCGATCCCCTCGGCGTGCATGCCGCCCCGGTTGCCGATGCCGCCGCCGCCGTAGACCGTCGCGTCCGAGTTGAGCAGCTCGCGCCAGAACCCGCCGCGCGGCACGCCGACGCGATAGCCCTCGCGCGGCACCGGCGTGAAGTTCGCGACCACCAGGATCGGCGGATCGTCGGCCTCGCCGGTGCGCACGAACGCGACCACGCTCGAGCTCCTGTCGTCGCCGACCACCCAGCGCATGCCGACCGGATCGCAGTCGCGCACGTGCAGCGTGCGGTGCGCGCGGTACGCGCGGTTGAGGTCGCCGATCCACCGCGCGATCCCGGCGTGCGCCGGATGCACGCCGCACGCCCAGTCGAGCTGGTGATCGTGGTTCCACTCGTTCCACACCGCGATCTCGTCGCCCATGAACAGCAGCTTCTTGCCGGGCGTCGTCCACTGGTAGCCGTAGAGCAGCCGCATCGTGGCGTAGCGCTGCCACGGATCGCCCGGCATCTTCGCGATCAGCGCACCCTTGCCGTGCACCACCTCGTCGTGGGACAGCGGCAGCACGAAGTTCTCGCTGTTCTGATAGATCGAGCGGAACGTGAGCAGATCGTGGTGCCAGCGCCGGTGGATCGGATCGTGCTGGAGGTACGCCAGCGTGTCGTGCATCCAGCCGAGGTCCCACTTGTAGCCGAACCCCAGGCCGCCGTGATCGGGCGGCCGGGTGACGCCGCCCCACGCGGTCGACTCCTCGGCGATGGTCTGGACGTCGGGGTACGCGCCGTACACCGCGTGGTTGAACTGCTGCAAGAACGAGATCGCGTCGCGATCGTGGTTCGAGCCGTCCTCGTTGGGCAACCACTCGCCCGGCCGCCGCGAGTAGTCGCGGTACAGCATCGACGCCACGCCGTCGACCCGCAGGCCGTCGACGTGATAGCGCTCGAGCCAGCTCATCGCGGAGCTGATCAGGAACGCGCGCACCTCGTGGCGGCCGTAGTTGAAGATGTAGCTGGTCCAGTCGGGGTGGAAGCCGCGCCGCGGATCGGCGTGCTCGAACAGGTGCGTGCCGTCGAACTCGCCGAGCCCGTGCGGATCGGTCGGGAAGTGCGCCGGCACCCAGTCGACGATCACGCCGACGCCGCGCTGGTGCAGCTCGTCGATCATCGCCATGAGGTCCTCGGGCGCGCCGTAGCGCGTGGTCGGCGCGAAGTAACCGGTGACCTGATAGCCCCACGAGCCGTAGAACGGGTGCTCCATCACCGGCATCAGCTCGACGTGGCTGAAGCCGAGCTGGTTGCAGTGATGCGCGAGCTGCGCGCCGAGCGTGCGATAGCCGAGCACGCTGTCGCGCTCGCGCCGCCACGATCCGAGGTGGACCTCGTAGATCGAGACCGGCGCGGTGCGCGCGATGCGGGCGCCGCGCGTGCGCATCCACTCGGCGTCGCCCCACGTGTGATGCGGCTGCCAGACGATCGACGCGGTGGCCGGCGGGTGCTCGGCGCGCGCGGCGAACGGATCGGCCTTGTCGAACGTGCGGCCGTCGGGGCCGACCAGCGAGAACTTGTAGCGCGTGCCGTGACCGACGCTGGGGATCGTGGCCTCCCAGATCCCGCTCGACTCGCGCGCTCGCAGCGGATCGGCGCCGGAGACCCAGCCGTTCCAGTCGCCGGTGACCGAGACCGCGCGCGCGTTGGGCGCCCACACGGCGAAGTAGGTGCCGCCCGGGACGAGGTGCGCGCCGAGCTTGTGATGCAGCCGGTAGTGCGTGCCCTGGTTGAACAGGAACAGGTCGTCGGAGGTGAGCAGGCTCACGGCGGGCGGACCATACACCGAGGCGGGATGCGGGGTTAGGAAACGGACGCAACCGGACGGGTGAGGTGTCGATAACGGCGCGCATGGAGGCAACGAAGATGCGCATGCGCGGCTGGATCGCGGTGATGACGTTGATCGCGGGATGTGGCGATGTGGCGCCGATGGCGGGGCCGCCGGGGAAGGGATCGGGGATGGGATCCGGATCGGGATCGGGGATGGGATCCGGATCGGGATCGGGATCGGGGATGGGATCGGGATCGGGATCGGGATCCGGATCGGGATCGGGATCCGGATCGGGATCGGGGTCCGACTGCACCGATTGCAACAACACGTTCACGCTGTCGCGGGGAGGCTTCTACGACGACGGCACCCGGTGGTGGGTGCCGGCGAGCGGGCCGACCCTGACCGGAACGGCGGCGCTGCCGGAGGGCGAGCTGCAGGCGTACGTCGCCGGCAAGGCGGTCGGCGATCCGGTCGAGCTCACCTCGACCGACTGGAGCCTGACCCTGCCGACCGGCACGATCGCGGACAGCGGGACCGAGGTCACGCTCGAGCTCACCGATCCGCCCGGCCAGCCGTATCAGGTCGCGCAGCTGTTCGCCTACGACGACTC
>DATJAE010000454.1:0-4480 GCA_035516595.1 Kofleriaceae bacterium
CGCCGCCTCGGCCGCGCGCTGCGCCTCCGCCGCCTCGGCCAGCCCCCGCGCGCGCTGCTCGGCCTCGGCGAGCCAGATCGCCGCCGCCTCGCCGGCGCGCCAGCGCAGCCGCGCCGCGTCGCACGCCGGCGCCGCGCGCTCGAGCTCGGCCGCGGCGGCCGCTCGCGCGTCCTCGGGCATGACCGCGATCGCGAGCGCCGCCGCCCGGCTGTCGCGCAGCCGCTGCTCGGCGAGCGCCGCGCGCAGGTGCGCCGCGATCGACAGCCGCGAGTAGATCTCGGTGCCGGTCATGCGCTCGAGCAGCTCGCTGCGGTCCTTGCCGTCGGCGCGCAGGAACGCGGCGAACTCGCCCTGCGCGAGCAGCGCCGAGCGCCGGAACTGGTCGAACGTCAGGCCGAGCCGGCGATGGATCTCCTTGAGGGTCTCGGTCTTGGTGCCGCCCAGCCGCTCGCCGCCGTCGATCCCGACGAGCGTCACCTGCTGGTCCTGGAACCGGCCGTCGCTCGCGCCGCGCGCGCGCCGCACCGACCAGCGCGCGCGATAGCGCCGCGCGTCGCCGCTCTCGAAGTCGACCTCGGCCCAGCCGGAGCTCGCGCCGCGCCGCAGCAGCGCGCGCACGTCCTGCGCGCCGAGCGCGGCAGGATCGTCGTCGCCGCGCCCGACCACCACCGTGCTGCGATTGGCCAGCCGCGGCGTGCGGTCGAACAGCGCGGCGCACACCGCGTCGAGCAGCGTCGACTTGCCGGCGCCGGTCGGCCCGACGATCGCGAACACGCCGGCGCCGCCGAGCGGACCGTGCGCGAGATCGATCTCGAACTCACCGGCCAGGCTCGCCAGGTTGCAGCCGCGGATCGCGAGGATCCTCACGACGCCCCCGCCGGATCGTGGAGATCGCCGCGCACCTCGGCGAGCAGGCGATCGAACGCGCCCTGCACCGCCGCGCTCGGCGGCTCGCCGTGATCGCGCGCCCACAGCTTGCCGAACACCTCGCGCGGATCGAGCTCGGCGAGCCGCCGCGCGCTCACCCGATCGCCGAGCGCCGCGCCGTCGCCGGTCAGCTCCTGGTGGAGCTGGATCAGCCGCGCGTGCTTGCCGTCGAGCGCGGCCTCGACGATCTGGCGCAGCCGCGGCTCGGGCCGGTCGAGCCGGACCACGACCTCGAGGTACGGCCGCGGGCCGTCGTCGCGCGCCGGCAGCTCGGTGATCGCGGCGAGCGCGAGCTCGAGCGAGCCGGCGATCCGCACGATGCCGTTGGTCTGCGGTACGTCGAGCGCGCGCGGCTCGGCGCGCTCGCCGAGGTCGACGATCACGACCTGGTGGCGATAACCGGCCTCGTCGATCGCGAGCGCGAGCGGCGCGCCGGCGTACCGGACCGAGTCGCGGCCGACCCGCTGCGCGCGGTGCATGTGGCCGAGCGCGACATAGTCGATGTCGTCGGGGAACAGCCGCAGCGATGCCGCCTCCTGCCCGCCGATCGCGATCCGCCGCTCGCTGAGCAGCGACGGATCGGCGCCGGTCAGGTACAGGTGGCCGAGCACGATCAGCTTCTGGCCCGGCGCGCGCCGCGCCCGCGCCGCCGCGATCACCTCGCCGTACACCGCGGCCAGCGGATCGGCCTCATCTATAGAGATGTCGATCGGCCGCAGGAACGGCACCGCCGCGACCAGGCCGCGCCCGCCCGCGACCGGGATCAGCACGCGGTCGAGATCGATCGCGCCGTCGCCATGGCGCGGCAGCCCGCCGACCACGTGGACGCCGAGCTCGCGCAGCACCGCCGACGCCGCGCCGAGCCGGGCCGGCGAGTCGTGGTTGCCGGCGATCGCCACGATGTCCATCCCGGGCCGCACCCGGCGCGCCGCGGCGAGCAGCTCGAACCACATCCGCTCGGCGCTCGCCGGCGGGGTCGCGCTGTCGAACACGTCGCCGGTGATCACCATCACGTCGGGTGCCTCGCGCGCGCAGGCGTCGAGCAGCCACGCCAGGAACGCGGCGTGCTCGTGCTCGCGGGTCACGTCCTTGAGCGTGTGCCCGAGGTGCCAGTCCGAGGTGTGCAGCAGCCTCACGGATCGACGTTCGCACGGGGGTCTGATACGGTCGCCCCATGCATCGGATCGCGTGCGCGCTCGTCGTGGTCGTCGGCTGCGGCGGTAACGACAAGGGAACCGACATGGCCACGCTCTCCGGCGTGAACCCGCCGGCGAAGTCCGCCGGCGCGACCTCGTTTCACGGCATGGACGGCGCCGGCACCGACGTGCTGGGCTGGACGATCGACTTCTACTCGCAGGGGCCCGGCCACGGCTGCGGCTCCAAGGACGCGATCGCCAGCATCGGGATCTTCACCAACCAGCCGGCCGGCGGCGCCCAGAAGACCGCGATGCTGTCGACCGACGAGGACATCAACATCGCGAACGCGTCGCCGCCGACCGTCACCGGCGACGCCGCGGCGTCGATGGGCGCCAAGGGGATCAGCCAGATCGCGGGCGATCTGATGCTGACCGCGGTCGACCTCGGCACCGACGGCAAGACGATCCTGACGATCAGCGGCACGGTCAACGCGGGCGGGGTCGACGACGGCGGGGGCGGCGTGACGCTCACCGGCACGTTCGAGGCCCCGAACTGCGACTGATTTCCGCCAACGGTTTCGGCTCCGGCGGCATGCTCCTCCCGTGACCACCCGACCGGACCGCGTGCTCGCCGAGCTCGACGGCCTGCGCGCGCTCGCGCGCTCGCTCGTCCACGGCGACGCGGATGCCGACGACCTGCTCCAGGACGTCGCGGTCGCCACGCTCGAGCATCCGCCGGCCGCCGAGGGTCCGGCGCGGCCGTGGCTCGCCGCGGTGCTGCGCAACCGCTGGCGGATGGACCGGCGCAGCGACGCGCGCCGGCGCGCCCGCGAGCAGGCCAGCGCGCCCGAGCTCGAGGCCGACGCCGAGGTCGATCCGATCGAGCGCGCGCGCATGCTGCAGCGCCTCGCCGACGCGCTGGTCGCGCTCGACGAGCCGTTTCGCGCGACCGTGATCCGGCGCTATCTCGACGGCCGCTCGGCCGCCGAGATCGCGCGCGAGCTCGGCGTCGCGGCCGGCACGGTGCGCTGGCGGCTCAAGACCGGGCTCGAGCGGCTGCGCGGCGAGCTCGATCGCGCCGCGCCCCGCGCGCGCTGGCAGCTCGCGATCGCGCCGGTCGGGCTGTGGCGCGCGTCGCACGTCGCGAAAGGAGCGCTGATCGTGAAGGCCAAGATCCAGCTGACCGCGGTGCTCGTGCTGCTCGTGCTCGCCGGCGTCGGCGCCTACGTCGCGCTCCACCGCCCGCATCGCCCCGAGCTGCCCGCGCCGCAGGCAACTCTGATGGCCAAGGTCGCGGTCGGCGTCAAGCGGACGCCGCGCGAGCCCGCACCGGCGCCGCGCCCGCACGCCGCGCCGAGCATGCGGCCGCTGGTCGAGCCCGCGTCCGCGCCGGGCGGCGTGCTCGCCGGCCGCGTGCTCGACTGGTCGACCGGCGACGGCATCGCGGGCGCCGAGCTCACGTTCTCGGCCGACGACGGCGCGGTCACCGCACGCACCGGCGACGACGGCAGCTTCGAGCTCGCGCCGCCGCACGCCGGCCAGTTCACGCTCGCCGCGATCGCCGCCAGCGGCTTCTTGCCGTACGCGCCCGAGTACATGCACAGCCCGGTGCGCGCGCACCTCGCCGCCGGCAGCGCGATCCGCCACGTCACGCTCTACCTCTATCCGGCGCTCGACTACCACGGCCTGGTGGTCGACGCCGCCGGCGCGCCGGTCGCGGGCGCGCACGTTCGCCTGCTCGCGACGCCGGATCAGAGGATCGACAAGCTGCAGAGCGAGTGGACGAGCGATGCCCGGGGCACGTTCGTGTTCCACGGCGCCGACGACGCGGTGCTCGAGGCGACCGCCGGCAGCAAGCGCGGCTGGGCGCGGCTCGACAACGCGGTCGCGATCAGCAAGCACATGACGATCAAGCTGGCCGACGTCGCCGAGCGCGACGCCGCGATCACCGGCCGCGTGGTCGACGGCAACGACCACCCGCTGGCCGAGGTGCTGGTCTCGGCCGATCCGAGCGGCCCGCGCGGGCCGAGCTCGCGCTACGGCGGCGAGGCGACGTCGGGCCCCGACGGCACGTTCCGGATCGACGGGCTCGATCGCGAGCGCTACGATCTCACCGCCGACAGCGACGGCTTCGCGGCGACCACGGTGCCGGCGATCGCCGGCGGCAGCAAGGGCGTGACGGTCGTGCTCGAGACCGGGCTGCCGCTCGCGGGGCGCGTCGTGGCCCCGGGCGGCGACCCGGTCGCGGCGTTCACGGTCACCGCCTACCTGCGCGCCGGTGCCGCCCGCGAGATCGCCGCGACCCGCTCGATCGCCGATCCCTCCGGCCACTTCGAGATCCGCGTGCCGCCCGGCAGCTACGAGCTGATCGCCACCGCCGCGAGCTGGGCGCCGAGCCCGGTCACGACCGCCGCGGC
>DATJAE010000455.1:0-19840 GCA_035516595.1 Kofleriaceae bacterium
CTCGCCACACAGGAGATGATTGGTTGCGGCTGCCGAGGCGCGCCGAGCGCGAGGCGCCGCGACGCAGCGCTACCGGGCGTAACGCAAGGAGCGGCAACGAAGCGATCGGCGATGGATCGGCGGCCCCAACCGATCAGATCCGGTGTGGCGAGGTACTAGGACGGCGGCTCGATCACCAGCGGCGACGGCACGGCGGCCGGCTCGGCTGCGCGCAACAGCGCCATCCCGATCCCGGCGTTGCCGAGCATCAGCGATGGATTGTCGCCCCCCGACGGTACTCCGCTGCGCCAACCGTGCTTGCGCGCGTGGCGAATCGCGCGCAGCCAGCTGCCGGTCGCCGCGCGTCGGGCCTCGCGACCCGGCGCGTGGAGCATCACCTCGGCGAGACCGCCGCGCCCGTGACACGGCGTCGCGTCGGCCTCGACCGGCATCCGCGCGAGCCAATGCTCGGTGGCGCGGCGCGCGCGTCCCAGGCCGAGCTCGAGCTGGCGGCGGCGCCTCGGCAGCAGCTTGGCCGCACGCAGCCGGGCCAGCCCGATCCCGGGCGCCCCGTGGCACCACGCCGTCATGAACGTCGGCACGCCGGGAAGCTGACCGGGTTGCTCGCGCAGGTCCGGCCAGTTGCGCGCCTGGCGATCGTAGAGGCGATCCTCGTACGCCAACGCGGCAAGCCCGCGATCGACCCACGCCCCGCGATCGAACGCGACGCCGGCCTCGATCAACGCGAGCGCCATGCCGGACGTGCCGTGCGCGAACCCGCACAGCGATCGCGTGCCGAGCCCCGGCCCCGATGCGCGCTGCACGTCCCAGCGCAGCCCGCCATCGTCGTCGATCGCAGCGGCCGACAGCTGGTCGGCGAGCTCGCGTGCACGCGGGGCGAGCGCGTCGCCGCCCGGGACGCGCGCGAGCACGATCAACGGAGCGATCGCGCCAGAGACGCCGGCCACGAGATCGAGCAGCTGCAGCTCGAGCGCCGCCGCGCGCCGCGCGAGCGCGATGCCGCGCGCGACCAGGCCGGCATCGCGCGAAAGCTCTCCGACCCGGACGGTCGCGTAGGCCGTGCCCAGGGCGCCGTCGTAGAATCCACCGCGCACGCCGTCGCGCTCGACGCGGGCGAGTGCATGCTGGATCGCGCCGCGCGCGGTTCGCGCCGCCGCGGAGAGACCAGCGCAGGCGTGCAGCTCGGCAAGGAACAGCGCGATGCCGGCCGTCCCGCCGTACAGCTCGGGGCCGAGCGAGGCGAGGGTCGGCGTCAGCGCCGCGCGCGGATCGCTGACCTCGCGCGGCGAACGGCCCATCCAGCTACAGCGATCCTCGTGCCAGATCGCGGCCTCGCACAGCGCCTCGCCGAGCGTCCGGGCCGCCGCGATCAGCTCGCGCACGCCTCGCCTCGGGGCCTGCCCAGCCGGTAGTCGCGAGCCCCCGGCCCGAGCCACGGTCGCGCCACGTCGAGCTCGGCGCGCGCGAACCGCGCGACGATCGCACGGCCGCACGAGCCGCGCCGGCTCGCCGCGGCCAGCAGCGCGTCGGCGACCAGTGCGCAGCGGTGCTGGCCGAAGCTCTCGCCCTCGCCCGGATCGTCGGCGAGCGCGAGCCCGCGCGCGACCCGGCGCGTGAACATCGGCGTCGACGCGCGCAGCAGCCCGGCGATCCGCGCGTGAACCTCCCGCACGAGCTCGATCGCACCGCCGAGCCGGGGCCTGGACAGATAGAGCACGCCGGAGTCCGCGCGCGTGTACCCCGCCGGATCGCTGCGCGCCTTGGCGTGAAACGCGAGGCCGGCCGCGTTGAACCGCGTGGTGATCTCGTGCATCCACGGGACCGCGCCCGCCGCGGTGAGGTGCCAGTAGCAGCGCACCAGCCCCGCGCTGGCGTCGAGCGCGACGTCGCCCAGCGCCAGGTAGTAGCCCGGCAGGGCGGCGCGCAGCTCCTTGAGCACCCGCAGCCGGCCGGTGCTCGTGTCGAACAGCTCCGGGCGGGTCCACAGCGTCAGATCGTCGCCGGATCTGTGGATCGCGAGCGAACCGTCCGGCTCGACGCGCTCGACCTGCCAGCCGGGTTGCCACGTACCTTGCCCGCAGTTCGCCTGCGAGAGCTCGTCGATCAACACCCGCTCGGCGCGCGAGCCGGGCGGGTTCGGCGCGGCGCCGCGCTCGGGCCGGCAGTAGAAGCGCTGGTAGAGCAGCTCGGCGAGTCGCCGGCACGCGTCGGGCGACCGCTCGCCGGGTGCGCACGCGAACGCTTGCCCCGCGACGCGGAGCTCGCCGGAGCGCCGCTCGAGCGCCGCCACGATCTCGGCGAGGTCACGCGGCAGGCGCTGCATCGTTCCTGCGAGTCCAGCCCGGCGGGACGCCGAACACGTGAAGCGCGGCGCGCGCCGGCGCGCCGAGGATGTTGACCGCGAGCTGGAGCAGCGCGAGCGCCCGATTGGGGATCTCGTGACCCGAGACGGCGAGCTCGTGTGCGGCCTGGATCATCCGAGCCGCGGTGTATCCGACGATGCGCTCGAACATCGCCGCCGCCGCCGCCCGATCGATCCCGGCCTCCTCGCGGTACGCCTGCCACAGCGCGCGCACCGCCGGATGGAGCGCGCCCAGCTGCATGCCGGCGCGCGCGAGCCAGTCCTCGGGCGTCGACTGGCCGGTGAACGGCACGCTGCCCAGCCAGTACTCGACCGCGTCGCGCAGCAGGCTGGCGACGTCCCACGCCGGGTCGCCCCGCCGGTACAGCTCCCAGTCCACGATCTGCACCGTGACCGGCGTGCCGGGAACCACGAGCACGTTGTCACCCTTGAGATCGTCGTGGATCATCGTGTCTCCGGTCCACGACGACCGCAGGCGATCGAGCTGCTCGCCGATCCCGGCGCGCTGCGCGATGCGATGCACCTGGAGCTGCGCCGGGCTGAGATACGCGAGCGCCTGCGCGGGCGGGCGATGCACGCCGAGCACCCACGGCGGCTCCGGCTCGGCCTCGCCGGCCGCGCCGTCGCGCAGGACGCGGTGCACGATCGCGATCGCGCGACCGAGCTGCGCCGCGGTCTCGACCGCGATCCCGCCCGAGCTCGCGTAGTGCTCCCACAGCGCCGTGCCGGCGACCAGCTCGAGCACGAGCACGCCGCGCTCCTCGTCGAAGCCATGGCTGCGCGGCACGACGCGGGCGAGCTCGGCGAGCGCGGGGTCGTGCCCGACGCGATGGTAGAACCCCGACTCGATCGCGACGGTGGCCTCGGTGCCGGGCTCGCCGCGCCCGGGCTGCTTCATCAGGTACCCGCCGCGACGCAGCTTGACCTTGAGGTTCTGGTTGCGACGGCCGACATCGACGATCTCGACGTCGCCGTCGACGATGTCGGCGGCCGTCACCATGCCGCGTCCGCGCAGGTAGGGCAGCGCGCTGTCCACCGTCAGCGGGGCGAGCGGCATCGCCGATCAGTAGTTGCCGACCGGGCAGCCGCGCGTGACGTTGCACCCGATCGTGCGCGGGCACAGCTCGGTCGTACACCCGACCGTCCTGGGGCAGTGCGCGGTCACGCACGATAGCCCGCAGGTGTACTGGTTGCCGCACGTGACGATGCACGTGCTCTGCGAGTAGTACTGGCAGGACGTGTTCTGCGTGTACACGCACGGGAAGTTGGTCGGCAGGCACGCGCCTTCGACGACGCTGCACGGCCACACCGAGTACTGGCAGGTCGGGCCCGAGTAGGTGTTCGGCTGCGGCTCGTACCCCGACGTGAGCTGCGGTGCCGCAGCCGTCATCTTCGACGCGATCGCGCCGCTCAGGAAGCGCGCCTCGAGCGTGACCCGCCGCTCGGTGCACGTCACGATCTTCGTATCCGGCGCCACCCACACCGCGGAGCCGTCGTGCGGCAGCTCCGAGGCAGGTGCATCCTCGACGTGGAGGATCGCCGCTTCCGGAATCTCGAGATGCACGGAAAGATCTTCGAGGCTCGGGTAGAGCTCGACCACGCCGTCGTGGGTCTCGCCGAAATAGCCGAGCAACCGGACCGCGCCGCTCGCGCCTACCTTCGCGATCAGCGGATGTGGCTTGCTGTCTCCCATCACGTTCCCCCTTTGCGGCGACTACACAACATCACGCGCGAGCGCGTCAAGTCGCCGCCGCGCCAGTCGCACTACTTGCCGGTCGAGGTCGGCTTCGACGTGGCGTGCGCCGGCTCCTGCGCCGGCGACGCGGTCGGCGGTGCCGCACGCTCGTCGCTCGCGTTGGAGCTCTTCTGCGCCGCCTTGGCCTTGCGGCGCGCGATCTCGCGCTCGGCGGTGTCGCGGTAATACGCCGCGCAGTACTTGAGCGCGGGGTCGGCGGCGACGTTGTCGGCGTAGTAGCTCGGCGCGCGGTCGTTGATCGCGAGCACGATGGCCGCCACGTCGTTGCACCTGTCCTTCTCCTTCGCGAGCGCCTTGGCGCGATCGTGCTGCGCCTTGGCCCAGGCGACCAGCGAGCTGTCCTGCTGCTGGACGGGTGCGTCGGCCACCTTGCTCTTGTCGAGCGCCTTGGGCGCCGGCGCCGGCGGTGGCGGTGGCGGTGCGGCCTGCGAGCGGGGCGCCTCGATCGTGCGCGACGCGGGCGACGTGGGCTCCGGCGGGCTCGCGAAGCCGCCGCTGGGCGGCGCTGCGGCGCCGGTGACGACGGGACCTGCGGCCGCACCGCCGGCGCCGGGCGCGCGATCATCCGCCGAGGCCTCGGTGGCGACCTCCTGGCGCTCGTTGTCGGCGGGCAGGTCCTTGGGCTCGGGATCGCGATGGCGGACCTCGAGGCCGGAGGCGTGATGCGCCGGTGCCGGGCTCTCCTTCTTGCCGGCGTGCAGCGCGTCGCCGTCCTTGCCGTCGCCCTTGTAGTCGCCGTTGGACGCGAGCCCGACGCGGTACGAATCGACCGCCGAGCCGGTCTCGAACGCAGCACCCGAGCCGGACGCGGTGGCCTGGTCGTTGCCGTGCCAGCGCTCGGGCGCCGGCGTGGCCGCCGGCGCCGGCGCGGCCGCGGGCGGCGCGGGCGGCGCGGGCAGGGCGAGCGCGGCGCTGCCGCTGGTGATCCCGCGGTCGAGCGACTTCTCCGCGAACTCGGTGCCGCCGCTCTTGAGGTAGAGCGTGCCGGCGACGCCGACCACGACGACCAGCATCGCGGCGGCGGCCATCGCGGGATGCGCGAAGAACGCGCGCGATAGCCGCGAGAACCAGCCTTCGTTCTCGCCGGGATCGGGCGCGCGGCGCGGCGCGCGGCGATGCGCTTCCTGGAGCAGCATCGCCGAGACCGCCTGGGGCGGCTCGAGCTGCACCGCGAGCACCGCGCTGTCGCGCACGGCCTGGCGCGCGAGCTTCAGATCCTCGAGCGCGGTGCGGTCCGCCGGGTGCGACTCGAGGTGAGCCGCCAGCCGCGCCTCGTCGGCGGGCGTCAGCTCGCCATAGAGGGCGCCGATCAGCAGCGCGTCGATGTCCTGGCGGTCCATTGTCTCTGCGTCCTTATACTACGTGTGTACCAGCGGTGAGACGAGCGTCCAAACCCCGAGAGCCAGGGAGATCGCAGACTTGGCACTGACATCGTGCCGTCTGGACCGTCGATTCGTCTCTTGCTGCGTACAAACGTCGGAGCAGCGACGTGGATCTAACGTGGTGCTGAAAATGCACTACGTCGCGGGTCGCACCCTAACCCGGGGGATTCACTCGTTGTTCGGCTGGCAGCTCCACGCGATGTTGTCGATCGACCAGGCGTCGTCGCCGCACGGCGCCGCAGACGCCTCGGCCGACTGCGTGGTGCCCTCGGTGATCGACAGCTTCTGCGAGCCGGGATGCTCGGAGCGACGCTTCGAGCTCGGCGCGCACACCACCCGCCACGAGATCGAGCAGTCGACCGGGATCGAGCAGCTGTTGTGCAGCGACAGCTCGATCGCGTCGTCGCCCTTGTCGTTCTGATCGAAGCGCGTGCAGTCGGCGAGCGACTTGCGGGTGTGGCCGCCGGCCAGCGCCGGCACGCAGATCGAGATGGCGAGGGCGCACGTCGCCCATCGCGCCCAGCTCATGGAACGCATCGCGGACCTCCGGTGACGGCGCGCGGAGCGCGGCCAGGCACGCGCGCGCGGATCGCGCTTCGCATGCTCGCAGCGCGCTGCGAGGTGCAGCGGCGCCGTCGTTACGGAGCGTGTGACAACGCCCGGCTCGGCGGGTTTCGGATTTGTGCGCGGACTGCGAAACTCCGCGGATGCCCAGCCCTCTCGACGTGTTTCGCGACGGCGTGCTCGCCGGGCACGTGGCGCTCGTCACCGGCGGTGGCAGCGGGATCTGCCGCGGCATCGCGCAGGCGTACGCGCAGCTCGGCGCCGACGTGTGCATCGTCGGCCGGCGCGCCGACGTGCTCGAGCGCACCGCCGCCGAGCTCGGCGAAGCGACCGGCCGATCGATCGCGACGTGCGCCGCCGACGTGCGCGACGCCGCCGCGATCGCCGCGGCGGTCGATCGTACGATCGGGCGGTTCGGCACGCTCGACACGCTGGTCAACGGCGCCGCCGGCAACTTCCTGTCGCCCGCGGCGGCGCTGTCGCCCAACGGCTTCAAGGCGGTGATCGAGATCGATCTGCTCGGCACGTTCATCGCGTCGCGCGCCGCGTTCGAGGCGCTGCGCGCGAGCGGCGATGGCCTGGTGCTCAACATCTCGGCGACGCTCCACTACCACGGCACGCCGCTCCAGGTGCACGCCGCCGCGGCCAAGGCCGGGGTCGACGCGGTCACGCGCAACCTCGCGGTCGAGTGGGGCCCGGCGGTGCGCGCGTGCGGCATCGCGCCCGGCCCGATCGCCGACACCGAGGGCATGCGCCGGCTCGCGCCCGGCGCGAGCGAGCTCGGCGCGCGGATCCGCCAGGGCATCCCGGCCGCGCGGTTCGGCACGATCGACGAGATCGCGGCGGCCGCGGTGTTCCTGCGCTCGCCGGCGGCGCGCTACATCACGGGCCACACCCTGGTGGTCGACGGCGGCCACTGCGTCGCGACGCCGTCGCTGCTCGGCGTGCCGTGACCGCCGCGTCGCCGCTCGACCTCGTCGCCGCGCGCCGCGCGATCGCGCTCGAGCTGGTCGGCGGGCGCGGCCACTACGAGCGCGTGCTCGCCGCGGTGCTCGCGGCCAAGGTCAGCGTGTGGATCGCGACCGCCAACGTGAAGGAGCTGATGGTCGAGGACGGCCGCGCCGCACCCGGCCGGCGGCGCTCGCACCGGCGCAGCACGTACGTCTCGGTGCTGGCGCGGCTCGACGAGCTGGCCGCGCGCGGCGTCGAGCTCCGCCTGCTCCACGCCGAGCTGCCGTCGCGGCCGTTTCGCAGCGAGCTCGCGCAGCACCCGCGGCTGGTCGCCGGCGGGATCGCGCTCAGGCGCTGCCCGCGCGTCCACCTGAAGGCGGTGATCGTCGATGGCGAGCTGCTCTACCTCGGCAGCGCGAACTGGACCGGCGCGGGCCTGGGCGCCAAGGGCAGCGGCCGGCGCAACTTCGAGCTCGGGATCGTGACCGACGACGGCCCCTTGCTCGACCACGTGCAGGCGCTCTACGACCGGGTGTGGACCGGCGGCGAGTGCGCGGGCTGCAAGCTGCGCGACGACTGCCCCGGCCCCTTGATCGAGCTCGATAGGCGAAAGAAGTCGCGGCGTTGAACGGGCACGTAACCCAGGCCGCGCGATCGTGCACGATGTAGCTTGGTGGCTGTGGCAGCTGCGTACGTGGAAGACGTCCTGCTCGTCGACCGGTGCTTGACCGGCGAGCCGGCGGCGACGCGCGAGCTGTTTCGCAAGCACCGCGCGCGCGTGCACGGGTCGCTGTATCGCGTGCTCGGCACCAACCAGGACATGGACGATCTGCTGCAAGAGGCGTTTCTCCAGGTGTTCCAGTCGCTGCGCGGCTGGCGCGCCGAGGCGAGCCTCGCGACCTGGATCGATCGCGTCGCGATGCGCGTGGCGTTTCGCTACCTGACGCGGCGCGGCCGGCGCGTGCCGATCGATCCGAGCGCGGACGACGACGCGATCGCGGGAGGGGACGAGCCCGGCGCGCGCCGCCAGCTCGCCCGCGACGGCGTCAAGCGGCTGTACGCGGCGCTCGACGAGCTGTCGCCGGCCGCGCGGCTCGCGTTCACCCTGCACGAGATCGACGGCCGGCCGCTCGCCGAGGTCGCCGAGCTGGTCGGCTCGTCGGTCACCGCGACCAAGCTGCGGGTGTGGCGCGCGCGCCGCCGGATCGAGGCGATCGCCGCCGAGGACGCGGTGCTGAGCGAGTTCCTCGTGCCGGGCGCGCTCGCCCGGGAGGAGGCGTCGTGACGCTCAAGGGCCGCATCCCGGTCGAGCCGCTCGACGACGACCGCCTGGTCAACATCGAGCGCCGGATCGTCGCCGGCGCGCCCGAGCGCATGGCGAGCCCGGAGCGCTCGTCGCGCCGCCACCTCGCGCTGGCCGGCGCGCTGTGCGCGGTCGCCGCCGCCGCGCTGATCGGCTGGCGGCTGCACGGCGAGCACCCGCTCGCGCCGCCCGCGCCGCAGACCCTCGCGATCCGCGGCGACGGCGCGCGCTCGACGCTCGACCTCGGCGACGCGACGATCGCGAGCGATCCGGCGGCGGCGTTCGACGTCACGCGCAGCGCCGGCCGGGTCGACGTCCAGGTCGCGCACGGCACGATCGAGCTCGCGGTCGAGCACCGCGAGGGCCGCGTGCTCGTGGTCCACGCCGGAGACACCGACATCGAGGATGTCGGCACGCGGTTCTCGGTCGCCTACGACGGCCACGACGTCGAGCTGCGCGTGCTCGAGGGCAAGGTCTCGGTGACCCGCCACCAGCACAGCGAGCTGGTCGCGGCCGGCTCGGGCTGGAGCTCGCGCGACGGCGCGGTGGTCGCGCTGGTCGCGCTCGACGAGCACGAGCGCGCGGCGACGTTGCCTCCCGCGCCGCCGGTCGCGCCCGCGCCGGTGGTCGCGGTCGCGGTCGCGACGCCGCCGGCCGTGCTGCACGATCGCGTCGCCGCGGTGCCGCCCGCGCCGCATCCGCGTCCGGTGCGCGTCGCGGCCGCGCACGACGACGCGGCGCCGCCCGCGCCGATCGCGCACGCCACGCCGATCCCGAGCGATCCGTACGTCGACCTCAAGCTCGCGATCCGCCGCGTCCCGCTCGCGTTCGATCCGAACATCGACGGCCCCAACGACGCGGCCAACGAGATCGCGCGGCTCAAGAAGACGGCGTACTCGCCGACCACGGTCGGCGGCGAGGCCTCGGCCGCGCTCTATCGCATCGCGGTGCTGCTCCACAAGCCGCTGCACCAGGACAGCGAGGCGCTGCGCACGCTCGAGCTGTATCGCCGCCGGTTCTCGGGCGGCAAGGAGCTGGTGCCGGCGATGTGGCTGCGCGTGCGCATCGCGTGCGGCCACCAGATCGACGACGAGTGCCGCAAGGCGGCCTACTCGTTCCAGCACGACGTCCGGACCGGCGAGGCCGCCGACGTCGCGATCCGGATCACCAACGCCCAGTAGTATGATGGTCTCGTGGGGCGGCCGATCGTGGTGTTCGAGCTGGTCGATGACCTGCCGGTCGCGGATCTGATCGCCGGGGGCGTGTTCGTCGTGGGCTGCACCCTGCCGGTCAACGTCGACTGCGATCTCGTGGTGCGCGGCGCGCGCGACGAGGTCGTGGTGCCCGCGCGCGTGGTGTGGGTCGACGGCGAGCGCGGCGCGGGGCTGCAGCTCGAGTGCGATGCCGAGGTGAAGCAGCGGCTCGCCGCGATGCAGGCGATGCCGGCGATCACGGTCGACGAGCTGCCGGACGCGGTGGACGAGCCCGAGCCGCCGATCGAGCTGATCGATCCGTTCGAGACGCCGGCCGAGCCCGCCGAAGCGGCCGCGCCCGCCGAGCCCGCAGAGAGCGAGGTCGAGCGCAAGTTCGCGCTCAACGTGCAGCAGCGGCTGCGTGGCCTGACCCTGCACCAGCAGCTCAAGGTCGCGCGCCACGGCGAGATGGCCGAGCGCATCGTGCTCGAGCGGCTGTACGGCAAGAACGTGTGGGAGGCGCTGCTCCACAACCCGCGCCTCACCGGACCCGAGGTCGCACGGATCGCGCGGATGGGCACGCTGCCGCGCATCCTGCTCGAGCTGATCGTCGGCAACGGCACGTGGCTGCAGATCCCCGAGATCCGGCGCGCGCTGCTGGCCAACCCGCGGATGGGCACCGATCAGATCCTGCGCGTGCTGCGCCTGTTGCCCAAGCCCGAGCTCAAGCTCGCGGCCGGCGCGACCGCGTATCCCTACGCGGTGCGCGACGCGGCCAAGCGCATGCTGCGAGAGGACAAGTGATCACAGCCCGTAGCCGGTCGCATCCAGCCAGCGATGCAGCGCCTCGACCACGCCGGGCTCGCTGCTCGCGCGCACGCTCAGCATCAAGCCGTGCGCGCCGCGCAGATCGCCTTCGTCGAAGTACAGCAGACCGTCGACGAACATCTCCTCGTCGTGCATCAGCTTGAAGCCGCCCGAGATCCAGCTGCGGCCGTAGTAGGTCTTGGCGTCGTCATGCCGCCCGTCGGCCAGCGCGCACAGGCACAGGCCGAGCAGTCCGCGCGCGGCCCAGCCCTGGGCGACCGGATCGTGGTCCTTGTAGAGCACATCGGTCGCCGGCTTCCAGGTCGCTTCGGCGGCGGCGCAGTCGCCGCGCCGGCGCTGCACCATGCCGAGCTTGACCTGCGCGATCGCCGCGTCGTTGCCGGACGACGAGGCCGCGGTGTCGGCGAGCTCGCGCGCGAGCACGTCGAGCGGCCGATCGAACGCGACGCCGCCGTAGCCGAGGCCGCGGATCGCCGCTCGCTCCGCGGCGAGGTGCGCGGGATCGCCGACCTTGGCCGCGGCGGTCGGCGTGCCGACGTACTCGACGTGGATCCCGCCGGCGTGGATCAGATCGAGCACCGGACCGCCGCTCGGCGCGGCATCGGCCGGCGGCGTCGCGCGCGGGCGATGCACCGGATGGCTCGCGGCGCCCGCGTCGCGCGGCAGCAGGTCGGCGATCGCGAGCTGGGCATCGGCGGGCGCGGCGGCAGGCGCGGCATCGCGCGGCGGCGCGGGCGCGAGCGCGGCGGCCTGCGGCGGCGGCGCGGCGGCCGGCGGCGCTGGCTCGTCGTGCTTGCGCGACGTCACGAACGCGACGACCCCGGCGACCACGCCGAGCGCGCCGAGCACGGCGAGCGCCGGGATCCAGCGCGGCTCGCGCGCGGGCGCGGCGAGCGCCGTGCCGGTGATCGCGGCGAGCAGCTCGGTCATCGAGGCGAAGCGCTCGCCCGCGTCGTACGACAGGCCGCGCGCGATCGCGTCGCGCAGCTGCTGCGGCGCCGCGCGGTAGCGCGCCTCGTCGAGCGGCCGGCCGCCGAGCGCCTCGCGCAGCGCGACGCAGAAGCTGTACTGATCGGCGCGCGCGTCGACGTCGGCGCCGAACTGCTGCTCGGGCGCCATGTAGCCCGGCGTGCCCATCATGACGCCGCTCGTGGTCAGGTCCGAGCGCTCGCCGAGCCGCGCCAGCCCGAAATCGGCCACGCGCGCGCGCCCGCCGCGATCGACCAGCACGTTGTCGGGCTTGAAGTCGCGATGGACCAGCCCCGCCGCATGCACCGCCGCGAGCCCCGCGCCGACCTGCGCGAACATCGCGAGGATCTCGGCCGTGCCGTGCGGCTCGCGCAGCCACGAGGTGAGCGTCTTGCCGTCGACCAGCTCCATCGCGACGAACAGCCGGCCGCGATCGCTGCCGACCTCGTAGACCCGCACGACATTCGGGTGCTCGAGCCGCGCCATCGCCTTGGCCTCGCGCAACAGGCGCGCGCGATACGCGGGGTGCTCGGAGTCGCCGCGCACCAGCTTGATCGCGACCTTGCGGCCGAGGTCGGCGTCCTCGCCGGCGTAGACCACGCCCATGCCGCCCTCGCCGAGCCGCGCCCGCACCACGAACCGGCCGATCGCGGCGCCTGGCCCGGGCTCGCTCGGCGCGTCACCCGAGGCCTGCATGTCGATCGTGGAATCGGGCGTGCGGTCCGCGTTGCCGTGGCCGGGCGTGGTCGGGGCGCCGCCGAGCTCGACCCGCCTGCGCCGTTCGTCGTCCACGGCAGCGCACTGTAGCACCTGTGGTACTGAAGCCGCATGCGACCCGATGGCAGGCGACCCGATCAGCTGCGCGCGCTCGAGATCGTTCCAGGATTCCAGAAGCACGCCGAGGGCTCGGCGCTGATCAAGCTCGGTGACACATGGGTGTTATGTGCCGCCAGCGTCGAGGCCGGCGTGCCCCCGTTCCTCGCCGGCAAGAACCAGGGCTGGCTCACCGCCGAGTACGCGATGCTGCCGCGCTCGACCCACACCCGCAGCAAGCGCGATCCGGGCGGGCGCGGCAAGGAGATCCAGCGGCTGATCGGCCGGTCGCTGCGCGCCGCGGTCGATCTCGGTGCGCTCGGCGAGCGCACGATCGCGGTCGACTGCGACGTGCTGTCGGCCGACGGCGGCACGCGGGTCGCGTCGATCACCGGCGCGTGGGTCGCGCTCGCGCTCGCGATCCAGAAGCTCCACGCCGCGGGCCAGCTGCCCGACCTGCGCGCGCTGCGCCCGCCGGTCGCCGCGGTCTCGGTCGGCATCGTCGGCGGCGAGGTGGTGCTCGACCTGCCCTACGTCGAGGACTCCCGGGCCGAGGTCGACATGAACGTGGTGGGCGACGAGTCCGGCCGGCTGATCGAGGTGCAGGGCACCGCCGAGCACGGCACGTTCGATCGCCGCCAGCTCGACGCGATGCTCGACCTCGCGAGCGCCGGGATCCGCCAGCTCGCCGCGGCGCAGCGCAAGGCGGCCGGCGCGTGAGGCCGGTGGTGTTCGCGACGCGCAACCGCGGCAAGCTGGTCGAGCTGCGCGAGCTCCTGCCCGGCATCGCGGTGGTCGCGGCCGACGAGGTCGGCGCGCCCGAGGTGGTCGAGGACGCAGCGACGTTCGCCGGCAACGCCGCGAAGAAGGCGCGCGAGGTGTCGGCCGCGACCGGCCTGCCCGCGCTCGCCGACGACAGCGGGCTCGAGGTCGACGCGCTCGGCGGCGCGCCCGGCGTGCACAGCGCGCGCTACGCCGGCGAGCCGGCCGACGACGCCGCGAACAACGCCAAGCTGCTCGCCGCGCTCGCCGGCGTGCCGCCGGCGCGCCGCACCGCGCGGTTCCGCGCCGCGCTCGCGCTCGCCGACGTGCGCGGCCCGCTCGGCGATCGCGTGCTCGCGAGCGAGGGCACGTGCGAGGGCACGATCCTGACCGCGCCGCGCGGCACCGGCGGCTTCGGCTACGACCCGCTGTTCTTCGCGCCGGAGCTCGGCATGACGTTCGCGGAGGCCGGCGTCGGGTCCAAGAGCGAGCTGTCGCACCGCGCGCGCGCGATGCGCGCGATTCGCCCGCAGCTGCTGGCGTACCTGCAGCAGCTCGCCGAGCAGTGACCCGGCTCGTCCCTTGCAGTATGGCCGAGCATGGCGAGGCTGATCGTCGTGATCTATGTCCTGGCGCTGGTGGCCGTCGTGGTCGGCGTGGACGTCGCGTGGTTCCGAAACCGCTTCTGGGAACGGCTGATGGTGAACGTCGGGATCGTCCTGGTGTTCGCGGCGTTCGGCCTGCGATTCCTGCGGCGGCCGTAGCGAGCGACCTCGCGCGCGCGAAACAAGCTGGGGAGATTGATGGGGATCGAACCCACGACACCCAGGGCCACAACCTGGTGCTCTACCAACTGAGCTACAACCTCCGCGAAGCGAACGTATCTAGCCGATCCTCAGACGTCCGTCCAGTCGTTCTCCGGATCGAGGCGATGGAAGTCGAGGGTCTGGATCTGGTCCCACGGCGGGCGCGCGCGCTCGACCTCGGCCTGGTGGGTGCGCACGAGCGAGGCGATGTGGGCGAGCGCGGGATCGCGCGCCTCGTCGCCCTGGGTCGACGCGATCAGCTCGGCGAGCGCCTTCGGATCGCCTCCTGCTTTGATCTGGATGTCGATCATGCCCGGTGCGTTACCACAACTCGGGAGCGGCCGGGTTGCAAATCCGCCGCGGCTCAGGTTTGCGCACGACGTGCAGCCATGATGTGGACGAACGACTTGCCCCGGATCTCGTCGAGGGACAGCCCGGTTGCCAGGGCCTCCTGCTCGGTCACGGCGCCGCACGCGATGCCGCGCAGGAAGTAGTTGAGCAGGCCCTGCCCGGTCGCCGCGTCGTCGAACACGTCGCCGACCAGGGTGGCCTGCGCGGCCTTGGCGACGAAGTTGCGCAGGCGCTCGCTCGCCGGCGCGAGCCCGTCGAGGAAGAACGCGTAGACCGCGCCGTAGCGCGGCACGAGCTGCGCCGGGTGGAGGTCCCAGCCCTGGTAGAAGCCGTTCACCAGCGAGTGACGGACGTCGTCGGCGTGCAGCCGCCACGCCGCGAACACCGCGGCGCGGTTGTCGCGCTTCTGATCGTCGGTGAGGTTCGCCCCGCGATGCGGCGCGACCGGCATGATGTTGGTGGCGCCGTCCGACAGCATCACGCCGGTGCCGGCGAACGCGACCTTCATCATGTGCTTGGCAAAGTCGCACGCCGGGTGGCGCATCTTCTGGTGCGCCGCGGTGATGTCGCAGCCCGCGGTGTAGTCGTACGTGCCGAAGTGCGCCGACACCAGCCGGCCGCCGGCGGCGCGGTGGAGCAGCGGCAGCATCGAGCGGCCCTTGGGATCGAAGATGCTCTGCGTGGTCTCGACCATGATCTCGAGCCGCAGGCTGCCGGGCTCGAGGTCGAGGCGGTCCTCGAGCAGCTCGAACATCTCGACCATGGTCTCGACGTCGCTGCGCGACTGGATCTTGGGCAGGGTGACCACGAAGTTGTCGGGCAGCCGCCCGCTGGTCGCGCTGGTCAGCTCGGTCAGGAACACGTCGAGCGTGCGCAGCGAGCGCGCCGCGAGGTCGCGGGTCATCGGCTTGATGCGGATGCCGAGGAACGGCGGCAGCGTGCCGGCGATCATGCCGGCCGCGACCTGCTGCGCCGCCGCGACCGCGTGGCCGTCCTCCTCGTCGTCGCTGCGGTTGCCGTAGCCGTCCTCGAAGTCGATCCGGAAGTCCTCGACCGGCTCGCGCGCGAGCTTGTCGCGCACGCGCCCGAGCACCTTGGGCGCGAGCTCGCCGCGGATGCCGAGCGCCTCGCCGAACGTCGCGGCGTCGGGCGCGTAGGCGTCGAGCGCCTTGCGCGCGAGCTCGCCGAGCTTGCCGGCGGTATCCGACGAGAACAGGTGCGCGCCGCCGTACACCGTGTGCACCGCCTGGCGGGCGCCGTCGTCGCCCGGATAGCGGCGCACGAACCGCGCGTGCGCGCGGTGGATGCGGTCGAGGGTCTTCGCGAGCTTCTTGTCCGGGAGTGAGGTACGCACCGACATCCGCGCGTTGTAACTCACGAGCCGCGGTAGGTCGAGAACCCGAACGGCGAGAGCAGGAGCGGCACGTGATAGTGCTGCGTGCCGTCGAGCACGCTGAACTGGATCTCGACGATCGGATAGAACGCGTCGAGCTGGCGCGCCGTGAAGTACGACGCGACCTGGAACCGGATGCGATATGTCCCTTCGGGAAGGTCGCCCTCCGCGGTCAGCGTGCGCAGCCGGCCGTCGTCGTCGGTGATGCCCGCGCCGATCAGGTGCCACACGCCGTGCTCGGCGCGCTCGAGCTCGACCGCGATGCCGCGCCCCGGCTTGCCGCTCGAGGTATCGAGCACGTGGGTCGTGATCACGCGAGCTCCTCGATCAGCTTGACCAGGCGCAGCCGGGTGATCTTGGCCTGCTCCTCGGCCGCGGTGCGCAGCTCCTCGGTGCGCGAGCGCTTGAGCCGCGCGCGCAGGTCGGCGAGCATCGCGTCGGCGCTGCGCCCCGACGCGCACACGATGAAGATGAAGCCGTGGCGCGCCGCGTACTCGCGGTTGGCCTCGGCGAGCTCGAGCGCGGTCGCCGGATCGGCCGCGGCCGCGCCGGCCTGCTCGGCGGCCGACCACTTCGCGGCGCTGGCCTCCCCGATCCTGGGGTGCGCCGCGAACGCCTCGACGTGATCGTTCTCGTCGAGCGACCACCAGATGCGCTCGGCGATCCGCAGCAGCGCCGGCGCGTCCTCGAACGGCCGCGCGCCGACCAGCGCCGCGGTCCAGCGCGACGAGCCGCAGCAGCGCAGGAGCGCGGTCGTCGCGTCGAGCGGCGGCAGCGCGTTGAGCCGGTCGAGCCCGGGCGCGGCGACCGGCGCGAGCTGGCCCCACGCGCGCAGCCGCGCGACGCCGCCGTCCGGGAACACCGACAGCTTGAGGTGCGTGACCTGGCCGAGCCGGCGCAGCTCGCGATCGAACACGTGACGGCGGTGCGGCTCGAGCGGCGAGGCGACGAGCGTGCGCCAGCGCTCGATCTGCTCGGCGCGGGCGCCCGGCGCGTGCTCGGCCTCGACCAGGCAGCTGCCCGGCGCGTTGCCCTTGAAGTGCGAGGTGTCGATCTCGAGCCGCTCGATCGTGCCGGCCGCGGCGAGCCGCACGATCGCCCAGTCGTTGCCCGGGCCGCGCCGCCGCCGGGTCTCCCAGCCGTCGGCCATGCTGTGCGACGGGCCGGGCTTGATGAGGTTGTTGCGCGAGCCGAAGAACATGTCGCTGCAGGTCTCGACCACCGCGCCGTGCTCGAGCGCTGCGAGATCGATCGGCCCGCCGAGCGCGCGGATCGTGTCCCAGCGCGGCGCGACCTCGCCGTGCACGCGCAGCCGCGCGACGCCGCCGTCGGGGAAGATCTCGAGCCGCACGTGGGTGAAGCGCTGGCGGTACTCGATCGCGAACGTGTTCCTGGCGTCGCCGCGCAGCGCCGAGCGCGGCAGGATGTTGGTCCAGGTCGCGTGCGCGAGCGCGTGGAGGTCGAGCGGATCGTCGAGCTCGCACGCCTGGATCGCGCACGACTCGGGGAAGTTGCCGCGGAAGAACGACGTGTCGACCACGATCCCGCGGATCACGCCCGGCATGCCGAGCCGCACGACGCACCAGTCGTGGCCGGGCTCGCGGCGCCGCCGGGTCTCCCAGCCGTCCATCCACTTGCCGCGATCGGTGTACGCGTGGTCCTTCCACTCGGCCGCGCGCGCGCGCAGCAGGTTCTCCTTCTCGGCGAAGAACTCGTCGTTGCACGCGATCGCGGCGCCGCCGACCTCCTCGCACGCGAGGTCGGGTAGATCGAGAAACGCGGGGGCTTCGCTCACAGCAGCGCTCCGAGATCCGTCGCGAGCGCGCGCCCGCGCTCGGCGACCTTGTGGCCGCGCAGGTACGTCGCGTGCACGGCGCCGCGCAGGGTCTCGCCGGCGTACGGCGTGACCCGATGGCGATGGTGGATCGACGCGGGCGTGACCTCGGTGGCCTCGGCATCGCCGAACACGACGAGATCGGCGTCGCGGCCGGGCGCGATCGCGCCCTTGCGGTCGAGCCGCGCCAGCGCCGCGGGCGCGGCGCTCATCCAGCGCGCGACGTCGGCGAGCGTGTGGCCGCGCCGCTGCGCCTCGGTCCACACCACCGGCAGCGCGAGCTGCAGCCCCGACACGCCGCCCCACGCCGCGACGAAGTCGCCGAGCTCGAGCTGCTTGAGCTGCGGGCTGCACGGCGAGTGATCGCTCGCGACCAGATCGAGCGTGCCCTCGGCGAGCGCGCGCCACAGCGCCTCGCGATTGGCGGCGTCGCGGATCGGCGGCGCGCACTTGAACGGCGTCGCGCCGTCGGGGATCGCCTCGGCGGTGAAGTGCAGGTAGTGCGGGCAGGTCTCGGCGGTGAGCGGCAGGCCCTCGCCGCGCGCCTCGGCGATCAGCGCGAGCGCGCTCGCCGCCGAGTGATGGACGACGTGCGTGCGCGCGCGGATCGCGCGGCACAGCCGGACCAGCAAGCGGATCGCCTGCTCCTCGGCGGCCGGCGGTCGCGACGCGAGATAGGTCGCATAGCGGCGCGGATCGGCGCCCGCGCGCGAGAGCTCGGCGGTCGCGGCGTCGATCGGGCCGGCGAGCTCGGCGTGGACCAGCAGCGGCACGTCGAGCGCCGCGAGGATCTGCATCGCGGGCTCGAGCTCGGGCTCGCCGACCCAGCCGAACTCGGGCACGCCCGAGTCGACCAGGAAGCACTTGAAGCCGCGCACGCCGTCGGCGACCAGCCCGGGCAGCTCGCGCTGGTTGCCCGGCACGACGCCGCCCCAGAACCCGACGTCGACCGCGCACTGGCCGCGCGCCGCCTCGCGCTTGGCCGCGAGCGCCGCGCGCGTGGTGGTCGGCGGGATCGAGTTGAGCGGCATGTCGACCAGCGCGGTGACGCCACCGATCGCCGCGGCGCGGGTCGCGGTCGCGAAGCCTTCCCACTCGGTCCGGCCGGGCTCGTTGAGGTGGACGTGGGTGTCGACCACACCCGGCAGGATCGCGAGCTCGCCGTAGTCTTCCCGATCGGCCGGCGCGTCGTCCCACGCCGTCACCCGCTCGATCGTGCCATCGCGCACGTGGATCGCCGCGGGCCGGATGCCTTCCGGCGTGACCACACGACGCGAGCGCACGACGCGATCCATGAGGCTGGCAGTATACGCGGCGCCGGCGGTAGCATGGTCTCCATGCCCCTTCGCTTGCTCGTGTGTGCCGCCGCGCTCGTGGGCTGCGGGTCGGTCTCGAAGATCCACGTCGACGGCGGCGACGAGGACGCCAGCCGCGCGGATGCGGCGGCCGACGCCTGCGTCGTCGACCACAGCAGCGTGACGTTCATCCCGACCGGCGCGGTGCAGATGTTCTCCGTGCCGAGCTGCGTCACCGCGCTCGCGATCGATGCCTACGGCGCGGGGGGTGGCTCGGGCGGCGGCGTCGCCGGCAAGGGCGGCCACGCGACCGGCACCGCGACGGTCACGCCCGGCGAGACTCTGTACCTGTTCGTCGGCCAGGCCGGCACCACGGTCGGCACGACGGGCATCGCGGCCGGCACGCCGGGCGGGTTCAACGGCGGCGGTGCGGTCGACGAGTACATCGGCTGGACGAGCCAGGCCGAGGGCGTGTCGGGCACCGGGGGCGGCGCGACCGACGTGCGGCAGGGCGGGATGGATCTCACCGACCGGATCATCGTCGCCGGTGGGGGCGGAGGCGGCGCGACCGCGAACGTGATCGGCGGACCGCCGGCGTTGCTCGACGGCGGCGACGCCGGCGGCACCGCGGGCGCGCCGGGGACCGCGACGACGGCGATCACCACCTCGGTGGCCGGCGGCGGCGCGTCGCAGACCGCGGGCGGCACGGCCGGAAGTTGCTGCACCAACTACCCCGACAAGGCGGGGACGCTCGGCATCGGCGGCGACACCTATCGCGACGCGAGCGGCTCCGGCGGCGGCGGCGGCGGCTACTACGGCGGCGGTGCCGGCCAGTTCGCCGGCGGCGGCGGCGGCTCGAGCTACACCGGCAACCTGGTCCAGGCGAGCTCGACCGGCGGCGTACAGGTCGGCGACGGCAAGCTGACGCTCAGCTGGTGATCACTTCGCGCCGGCGTCGACCCACGCGGCGAGCTCGGCGCGCTCCTCCTCGGTGATCTGGGTCTTGTTGTTGAACGGCATCGTGCCGAGCTCGTAGGCGCGCACCTTGATGCGCGGCGCCATCACGCGGATCTCGTCGGGGGTGTCGAACATCACGCCGAGCGGCGGCGCGTGGAACATGTCGTCGGACGGGTGCTTGCTGTGGCACGGCAGGCAGCGCTTGCCCATGATGGTCTGGACCTCGGCGAGCGTGACCTCGTGATCGACGCCGTACCTCGGCCGCGGCTCGATCCGCGTGATCACCATCAGCCCGGCGATCGCGATCCCGCCCATCGCGAA
>DATJAE010000456.1:0-17176 GCA_035516595.1 Kofleriaceae bacterium
TGCCGGTCGTGCTGCACGACGCCGAGTTCGATCCGCGCGCGGTCGCCGAGCTGTCGGCGCGACGCGGCGCGACGATCGCGTCGCTCGTCCCGGCGCAGCTCGACGCGCTGATCGATCACGCGCCGCGCTGGCGCGCCGTGCTGGTCGGCGGCGCGGCCGCCTCGCCCGCGGTGCTCGCGCGCGCCGCCGCGCACGGCATCCCGGCGCTCGTCAGCTACGGCCTGACCGAGGCGTTCGGCCAGCTCGCGACCGCGCGCGCACCCGGCGAGCCGCCCCGCGCGCTGCCCGGCGTCGAGCTCGCCGGCGGAACGCGCGAGGCTCCCGCGGCGATCCGCGTGCGCGCCGCGATGCTCGCGACCCGCTACCTCGACGGCGCGGCGATCGCCCCCGAGCTCGTCACCGCCGACCTCGGGTTCGTCGAGCACGGCGCGCTGCACGTGGTCGGGCGCCGCGACGACGTGATCATCTCGGGCGGCGAGAACGTGCATCCCGCCGAGATCGAGGCCGTGCTGGCCGCGACTCCCGGCGTGAGCGGGGCGTGCGTGTTCGGCGTGCCCGACGCGCGCTGGGGCCAGCTGGTCGGCGCCGCGCTCGCGGTCGACGCGCGGTTCGATCGCGCCGCCGCGCTCGCGCGCTGGCATGCCGCGCTGCCCGCGCACGCCCGGCCGCGGCGGCTCGCCGCGTGCACCGCGCTGCCGGTGCTCGCGAGCGGCAAGCCGGATCGCCGCGCGGCCGCCGCGCTCGCGAGCGAGCCGGTCGAGTACCCGTGATACGGTCGCCGCGTGGCAGCGCGGTTCCTCGACGACGCGGCGCGTGCGGCGTTCGCGCACGCGGTCGAGACCGTCGAGAACGCCTCGGCCGTCGAGGTCGTGGTCGCCGTGCGCCGCCGCTCGGCGGCGTATCGCCAGATCAACGTCGCGATCGGCGCGGCGGTCGCGTTCGCCGGGCTGGCCGCGACGCTGTTCTCGTCGCACGTGTTCGGCCTCGCGTCGATCCTGGTCGATCCGTTCGTGCTCGGGATCGCGGCCGGTGCGCTCGTCGAGCTCGTCCCGCACGCCAAGCGCGTGCTCACGCCGCGCGCCGCGCGCCACGCCCAGGTCACGCGCGCCGCGCGCGCGACGTTCGTCGAGCGCGGCGTCCACGCCACGACCGGGCGCAGCGGCATCCTCGTGTACATCTCGTGGCTCGAGCGCGACATCGCGCTGGTCGCCGATCTCGGGCTCGCGCGCGCGCTGCCCGTCGGCGTGCTCGCGGCGGCCGAGGCCAAGCTCACCGCGGCGATGCCGAAAGGCGGCGCCGAGGTCGCGCGCGCGCTCGAGGCGCTCGCGCCGGTGATGGCGCGTGCGATGCCGCACCGCGACGACGACGTCAACGAGCTCCCCGACGCGATCGACAGCGACCTCGAGGGCCGGCGGTGAAGCGCACCGCGGCCGCGCTCGCCCTCGTCGCCGCCGCGTGCGGCGTCGCGCTCGCGCGGCCCGGCGGCGGCGAGAGCTTCTCGGGCGGCGGCGGCCACGGCGGCAGCAGCGGCGGCGGTGGCGGCGGCGGGATCCTCGAGCTGGTGTACTGGCTGATCCAGCTGGTCGTGTACTACCCGCAGATCGGTCTGCCGATCGTCCTCGGGCTGGTCGGGCTGATCGCGTGGTCGGCCTATCGCCAGCACCACAACCGCGACTGGGACAGCGGCCCGCCCGCGGAGCTGCACGCGGCGGTGGAGCTGGAACCGCTGCGCCGGGTCGATCCCGACTTCTCGCAGGTGCTGTTCGAGGACTTCGCGTTCCGGCTGTTCTCGACCGCGCAGCGCGCGCGGGGCTCGGCGGATGCGCTCGCGACCGTCGCGCCGTACGTGTCGGCGGCCGCGCGCGCGCAGCTCGCGGCGCGCGCCGGCGGCGTCTCGCAGGTCGTGGTCGGCGCGCTGCGCGTCGTGCGCGTCGAGCTCGGCCAGCGCGCGCGGATCGGCGTCGAGCTCGAGGCCAACGTCGCGACCGCGCAGCACACGTTCTACTCGGTCGAGACCTGGCTGTTCGGACGCGACGCCGCGCGCCGCAGCAAGCCGCCGGGCGCCAGCCGCGACTTCCCCTGCCCGAACTGCGGCGCGCCGTGGCAGTCGAGCGCGACCGGCACGCAGGTGTGCGCGTCGTGCGGCCAGGTCGTCGACAACGGCCGGTTCGACTGGGTGGTCGAGCAGATCTCGGTCGCCGCCGAGGACGAGCGGCCGCCGACCCTCACCCGCGACGTCGAGGAGCGCGGCACCGACCTGCCGACCTATCGCCAGGACGACGTCGACCGGCGCTGGCAGAGCCTGGTGACCGACGATCCGGCGATCAGCGACGACGCGATCGAGGCGCGGCTGCGCATGATCTACGCCGAGCTCAACCGCGCGTGGTCGCAGAACAAGCTCGAGCCGGTGCGCGGCTACGTGTCGGACGGTCTGTACGACTACCTGGCCTACTGGACCGAGGCGTACCGCGCGCAGGGCCTGCACAACGCGCTGGTCGACATGCGGATCACGCGGGTCGAGATGGCCAAGCTCGTGCGCGATCGCTGGTACGACGCGCTCACGCTCCGGCTGTGGGGCACCGGCAAGGACTTCGTCGTGGTCGACGCGACCGGCAAGCTGGTGCGCGGCAGCAAGCGGATCGAGCGGCCGTACAGCGAGTACTGGACGCTGATCCGCAGCGCGTCGCGCAAGGGCGCGGTCCACACCGAGCCGGTGTGCAGCAACTGCGGCGCGCCGATGAAGATCACGATGGCGGGCGCGTGCGAGCACTGCGGCGTCCACGTCACCGCCGGCGAGTTCGACTGGGTGGTGTCGAAGATCGAGCAGGACGACACGTATCGCGGCTAGGGGCTCGTCCTGTTTGCGGCGTCGAGCGAGACCAGCGGTTCGCGGCGGATCGGGTCGCACGCCCTAACCCGCCGCCACGACCTTGCGCAGCCGCTCCTTGATCCGCTCGAACCGCTTGCGCAGCGCCGCGGCGTCCGGACCTGGGGAAACCCCCAGGTCGGACTCGGTCATGACCTCGGCGATCTCGTTCCAGTGCATCTTGCGATCGATACGCAGGACCAGCAGGGCCTGGTCGTCGGCGGTCAGCGCCTCGCGCGCGGCCGCGAGCTTGCCCGTGGCGCGCTCGACCGAGATCTGCGAGCTCACGCGCGCGACCAGCTGCGAGTACTCCTCGGTCTCGAGCCGGCGGCCGCGCCGGCGGAACGGATCGCGCGCGAACCGCGCGAGCGCGCTGCGCGCCAGCTTGTACGCCCAGGTCCGCATCGACGACGCGCGGCGGAACGTCGCCATGCCGCGCCACAGATCCTCGCTGAACTGCGAGAACACGTCGCGCGCGTCGACCTCGTTGCGCTGGACCGCGACCAGGAAGCCGAGGATCTCCGGGCCGTAGCCCTCGATCGTGATCTGCGCGGCATGGTCGAAGCGCTGCGCGTCGAGCGCCTCGCCGATGCGACGTTCGAGCGCCGCGAGCCGCTCCTCCGCGCTCGACATCTTCGCGGTCAGTATCGGTGAACGATCACGCGTTCGCAAGCCGCGCCCGCCGCTGCATAATGCGTGCGGGTGCGCACCAAGGAGTCGACGGCGGACAACCCGGAGCTCTCGGGCGAGCTGCGCTCGATCCTCGACGCGCTCGCGCACGCGCCGAGCTGGCCGCTCGCCGACACGCTGTCGATCGCGCCCGGCGATCGGATCGGCAAGTACGTGCTCGAATCGATCATCGGGCGCGGCGGGTTCGGCGTGGTGTTCCAGGCGCACGACGAGGCGCTCGGCCGGCGCGTCGCGATCAAGGTGACGCGCGGCGAGCCGACGCCGGAGGTGCTCGCGCGCTTCCAGGACGAGGCGCGGATCGCGGCCAGGCTGAACCACCCGAACCTGATCACGCTGCACGACTCCGGGACGATCGAGGGCCTGCCCTACCTCGTGCTCGAGCTGCTCGACGGCGAGACCCTCGCGGAACGGCTGTCGCGCGCGCCGCTGCCGGTCGCGGACGCGCTCGCGATCACCGCCGACGTGCTGCGCGCGATCGCGCGTGTCCACGCCGAGGGCATCATCCACCTCGACATCAAGCCCGGCAACGTGTTCGTGACGCGCGACGGCCGGATCAAGCTGCTCGACTTCGGACTGGCCCAGCTGCGCGAGCGCACGATCGAGGGCAAGCGCGCCGGTACGCCGGGCTACATGGCACCCGAGCAGTGGCGCGGCGAGCGCAGCGATGCGCGCAGCGACCTCTACGCGATCGGCGCGATGCTGTTCGAGATGACCACCGGCGAGCTGCGCAAGCAGCCCGACCGCTCGCTCGCACCCGCGCCGATCCGCGCGCTGCTCGGCCGCGCGATGGCGAGCGACCCCGCGGATCGCTTTGCCTCGGCCGAGGCCATGCTCGCGGCGGTCGACGCGGTCCGTGCGCCGAAGCGCCGGCCGACCCGGTTCGCGTGGCTCGCCGCGATCGCGATCGCCGCGCCGCTCGCGATCGCGATCGTGCAGATGCGCGGCAGGAACCGGGCGGTCGAGGCCGCGCAGATCGCCGAGCGCGCCGGCCGCGAGGCCTCGGCGATCGAGGCCGACCTGCGCTACGCGCGGCTGCAGCCGCTACACGACATCCGTCCCGACGAGGCGCGCGCGCGCGACCGGCTGCGCGCGCTGGCGCGCGACGTCGAGGCCGCGGGCGGTGACGCGCGCGATGCCGCCGAGGTCGCGCTCGCCCACGCCGAGCGGGCGCTGGGCGAGCTCGGCCGGGCGCGCGAGCGGCTCGAGCGCGTGATCGACCGCGATCGCACGCCGGCCGCGGTCGCCGCGCGCGGCGAGGTGCTGCTCGACCAGTACGTCGAGCGCCGCCACGACGTCGAGCTCGACGCCGACCGCGATCAGCGCAAGGCCGCGCTCGACCGGCTCGATGCCGAGCTGCGCGAGCCGGCGCTGCGCGATCTGCGCGAGGCGGCCGCCACCACGCCGTTCGAGCTCGCGCGGATCGCGCTGCTCGAGCGCCGCTACGACGACGCCCGCCGCTTCGCCGGCAACGCGCTCGCCGCCAGCCCGGGGCAGTACGAGGCGACCGCGCTGATCGGTGACACCTACGCGGCCGAGGCCTCCGACGCCGAAGATCGCGGCGATCGCGCCGCGGTGATCGCGGACGCCGACCGCGCGGGCGAGGCCTACGCCGGCGCGATCGCGATCGCGCGCAGCGATCCCGCGCTGTACGCCGCCGATTGCCGCCGCCACAGCACGGCCGGACGGGCCCAGGTCGCGCTCGGGCAGGACGGCGGCCCGTCCTATGCCGCGGCGACCGCCGCGTGCGCGCGCGCGCTGGTCGCGCGCCCCGATGACGCGACCGCGACGATCGACGGCGCGTTCGCGCGCAACTCGCGCGCGCAGGAGCTCGAGCAGAAGGGCGGCGATGCGCTGCCGATCCTCGCCGAGGCGCTCGATCTGGTCGCGCGCGCGCGCGCCGTGCAGCCCGAGAACGCCGAGTTGCTCCGCATGGAAGGCATGTTGCTGTTCACGCGCGCCTACGTCGAGGTCAACCACGACGTCGATCCGCGCGACACCATGGCGGCCGCGACCCGCGCGTACATGGACCAGTGGCTGATGCGGCCCGACGGCGACGCGCCCGACCGACTCGGCCAGATCCAGTCGATGCTCGCCGAGTACCAGCTCGAGCACGGCATCGATCCGACGCCGTCGGTCGAGCGCGCGCTCGCGCTGCTCCGCCACCGCGACACGCCGAGCATCCTGGTCACGGTCGGCCGCGCGCTGGTCGCGCGCGCCAACTGGCAGGTCACGCATCGCGGTGATCCGCGGCCGTCGCTCGACGAGGCGGTCGACGCGTTCGAGAAGGCGCGCAAGCTCCGGCCCACCGACAGCGCGGCCGCCGACGAGGAGGGCGGCGCGTGGCAGACCCGTGCCGAGTGGGAGCGCCGCGCCGGGCTCGACTGGATCGCGTCGCTCGAGCGCGCGATCGCGTGCAGCGACGCGGTGCTCGCGCTCGACCCGAACGATCTCACCGGCAACAACAACATGGGCGAGGAGCTCGCCGCGCGCGCCGAGGCCGAGCACGAGCGCGGCGGCGACCCGTGGCCGTTCCTCGAGCGCGCGCTCGCCCACGTCGCGAAGGCGAGCGCGATCGATCCGTCGGCCGCCGCGCCGCTGGTCAACCTCGGCTCGCAGCACGAGCTCGAGGCGCGCTGGCAGATCGAGGCCGGCAAGGACCCGAGCGCCGCGCTCGCCACGGCAACGGCCGCGCTCGCCAAGGCGCAGGGGCTGAGCCACGACGATCTCACCGAGCTACCGATCGAGTGCGACCTCGAGCTCGATCGCGGGGTCTGGCAGGTCCACGCGGGCACATCGCCGGCCGACGCGTTCGGCAAGGCGCGCGCCGCCTGCGAGCACGCGCTCGAGCTCGATCCGCCGAACGTCGCGCTCAACGAGAAGACCGCCGACCTGCTGCGCGCGATCGCCGCGTGGAAGCACGCGCGCGGCGAGGACGCGACGCGGGAGATCACCGAGGGCCTGCGCCGGATCCGGCTGGCCCGCGCGGCGGGCTCGAAGGTGGCGCGCGACGCCGAGATCCAGGCGGCGCTGGTCGCGCTCGAGCCGCCCGATCAGCGCTGAGCGGGAAGATCCGGCGCGCGCGGCGTTCGGGTGGTGCGGCAAGGCCGCTCACCAAGGAGCATCACGTGCGTACTCTCGCTGTCCTCGGCTTCTCGTTCTCCCTCGCGCTGGGCGGCTGTGGCGTGGATTCCGACGATCCATCGACCGCGTCGACCGACCAGGCCATCACCAACATCACCGATTGCGCGACCGGCGCGCAGGAGAACGCCGACGGCGTGCTCGCGCTCGGCGCCGACGGCACGTACACGCGCAACGCGAGCACGATCGATCCGACCGGCGCGCACGACTGCGGCTGCAAGGCGTGGCAGGCCGACGACAACGCGAACGGCGAGGCGCAGGCCGACCACGACTTCCCGAGCTGCCGGCCGGGCACGATCGTCCAGTACGACAACGAGGCCACCCAGCAGACCGGCTACCTGGTCAACGCGCTCGTGCCGTCGTGGACGCTGACCAACGGCCAGACCGAGTGCGAGAACTCGACGCTCGATGTCCGCGTCGACTTCTGGAACGGCACCAAGTGGCAGGACGTCTGGCCGGGCGTCAACGGACAGGGCCAGGACCTCGCGGAGCAGGTTCACGGCAAGTGGCAGGGCGGCACCTGCCAGCCGGCCGGCCTGACCTCGCCCCAGGGCGTCGTGCTGAACCGCGGGACCTATCGCGTCCACGCGACCGCGACCCGCGGGCTCGCGGCCGACAACCACGGCTTCGAGACCGTCCAGATCTGGGCGAACGTCTACTAGCACGGATACGTCGCCCGGGTCGGAGACGGCACGGACCACGGCCTTCGCGCTGCGCGGACCCGGTGGTTCGCAAGCTAGAGCGTGCGCAGCCAGTCCTCGGCGCGCTGCGCGACCAGCCGCTCGGCGATCTGCAGCGCGGTATCGACCAGGAGGTCGAGCTCGTCGCGCGCGTCCTGCGCGCGGTCGGCGTCCGGCAGCTCGACCGGCAGCTCGACCGGCTGCGCGCCGAGCAGCGACCCGGTGACGCGCAGCGTGCCGCCGCGGTAGTCGAGCTCGACCGGTCCGCCGGCGGGCAGCTCGATCCGCGCGCGCAGCTGGTCGAGCGCGAAGATCCAGGACAGCGGCGTGCGAAACACGGTGGCGCCGGACTCGGCGTGATCGATCGCGATCGCGAGCCGGCCCAGGCTCGGGACGAGCGCGCTCGGCGCGAACGCGAGCTCGGCATCGTCGATCACGACGCGCTCGGCCCGGATCGGATGGCGGTGGGGCCGCGGCAGATGAAACAGCGCGCCACTCGATGCCTCGAGCCGCGTGCCGCGCACCGCGAGCTCGCCGCAATCGCCGTCGACCAGCGCCCAGCCGAGCGGCGGCAGCTCGCAGCGCACGCTCGTCACGTCGAGCGCGAGCCGGCCGACCGCGTCGTCGCGCCGGACCGCGAGCTGGTCGAACGCGAGCCGGCCGCGCACCAGCGCGAGATCGGTCGCTCCCACCGTCGCGCGGGCGTCGAGGGTCTCGCCGAGCCGCTGCTCGACGCGCCGGGCCTCGCGATCGGCCATCGTCGCGTCGAGCACGACCAGCGCGACGAGCCACAGCGCGACCACGCCGCCCGCGATCGCCGCGGCCTTCTTCACGACCGCCGCCAGGCGCGCTCGAACGCCCCGGGCTCGCGCAGCCGCGAGCACAGCATCATCGTGAGCCTGCCGCGCGCGAACACCAGATCGATCACGACCAGCCCGCCGAGCAGGAACAGCGGCGCGTTCCACGCCGTGTCCGGCGCGCCGCGCAGCGCCATCGCGAGCACCAGGCCGTGCACCGCGACCAGCGCGCCGACCCGCGGCCACGACAGCGCCGCGCTCAGCCGCCGGCTGGAGAACAGCACGGCATCGCGATCGAACAGCAGCGCGGCGTCGCCGCGCACGACCGCGGCGGCGCCCGGCGCGTGGAATGGCCCGCCGTCGCGGCGCTGCTCGGGCGCGATCAGCAGCAGCTCGCTGCCCGCCGCCAGCCAGCCGCACGCGTCGCGATCGTGGGCGAGCGCGCTCGCCATCACGTCGATCCGCGCACCGGGCGCGATCGCGATGGTCGCGCCGGCCGCGGTCACCAGGTCGAAGCCCGCCGACTCGAGCGCCACCATGTCGAACACGCGCTTGCCGTGGCCGAGCCGGACCCGCGCGCCCGGCACGCCGGCGATCCGCACGCGCGTCGCCTCCGCCTTGAGCTTGCGCTCGATGTCCTCGACCACCGCGTACGCCCGCGCCTCGCGCACGCCGCGCCACACCGCGCGACCGATCGACCACGCGACCGCCGCCGCGTACGCCGCCGCGAAGATCGATGTCCACACGCTTCAAGCGTATCAGACGTCGAGGTCGCCGATGTCCGCCGCGTTTTCGGTGATCATCTTGAACCGCGCCGCGACGTCCTTGCCCATGAGCTCGCTGATCGTCTGGTCGGTCAGCAGCTGATCGCCGTCCTGGACCCGCACGCGCAGCGCCTGCCGGCTCTTGGGATCGAGCGTGGTCATCTTCAAGGTGTCCGGGTTCATCTCGCCGAGGCCCTTGAACCGGGTGATGTTCGGCTTGCTGTTGGCCTTCGCGTTCGCGCGCAGCAGACGCTCCTTGTGCAGGTCGTCGAGCGCCCAGAACGTCTGGCGCCCGATGTCGATGCGATAGAGCGGCGGCTGCGCGAGGTAGACGTGGCCGTGGTCGATCAGCGGCCGCATGTGACGGAACAGGAACGTGAGCAGCAAGGTCGCGATGTGATGGCCGTCGGCGTCGGCGTCCATCAGCAGGAAGATCTTGCCGTAGCGCAGCTTGTCGAGCTGGAGCGTCTCGCCCATCCCGCAGCCGAGCGCCGACACGATGTCCTGCAGCTCCTTGTTGGCGAGCAGCTTCTGCCCGCTCGCCTGCTCGGCGTTGAGCACCTTGCCGCGCAGCGGCAGGATCGCCTGGGTCTTGCGGTCGCGGCCCTGCTTGGCCGAGCCGCCTGCGGAGTCACCCTCGACGATGAACAGCTCGCTCTCGGCCGGATCGGTCGACTGGCAGTCGACCAGCTTGCCGGGCAGGTTCAGCCGGTGGCTCACCGCGGTCTTGCGCGTCACCTGCTGCGCCGCGCGCGACGCCTCGCGCGCCCGCGCCGCGATGATCGAGCGCGCGACCACCGCCTGCGCCCAGTTCCCGTTCTCGTTGAGGTAGTTCTCGAGCGCGGGCCGCACCATGCCCTCGATCTGCGCCGCGACCTCGGGGTTGTTGAGCCGGTTCTTGGTCTGGCTCTGGAACTGCGGATCGTGCACGTAGGTCGACAGCACCGCGACCACGCCCTCGCGGATGTCCTCCGCAGTGAGCGTCACGCCCTTGGGCTCGAGCTTGTGGGTCGCGATGTAGTTGCGCACCGCCTTGACGATCGCGGCGCGCAGCCCGGCGTCGTGCGTGCCGCCGTCCGGCGTCGGCACCGAGTTGACGTAGGTCCTGATCAGATCGTCGGTCGACTCGGTCCACTGCAGCGCGAGCTCGAGCCCGAGCCGCGCGTCCTTGTCCTGCTTCTCCATGTAGAACACGGCGCTGCCGGGCGGCACCGTCAGCTTGCCGCGCTCGGCGACCAGCTTGGGCAGGTACTCGGCGATGCCCTTGTCGTGGATGAAGCGATGGGTGATCGCCGGGTGCTGGGTCTCGTCGTGGAACAGGATCTCGAGCCCGGCATGCAGGTAGCTCTTGGCGTCGAGCCGCTCGGCGATGAGCGCCGGATCGAAGCGCAGCTTGTCGCCGAACACCTCCTCGTCGGGCTCGAACCGCACCGTCGTGCCGGTGCCGCGCGCCGCGCCGAGCTTCTTGAGCTTGGACTTCGGCTCGCCGCGCTCGAACGTCATCTCGTAGCGCTCGCCGTCGCGCTTGACCGTCGCGACCAGCTCGCTCGACAGCGCGTTCACCACCGACGCGCCGACGCCGTGCAGACCGCCCGACACCGCGTAGCTCTTGCCGCGGTCGAACTTGCCACCGGCGTGCAGCTTGGTGAACACGACCTGGAGCGCGCTCTGCTTGAGCTTGGCCACGGTGTCGACCGGGATCCCGCGGCCGTTGTCCTCGACCGTCGCGGCCTTGCCGCCCTTGTGGACGGTGACCTCGACCTTGCTCGCGTGCTTGTTGATCACCTCGTCGATCGAGTTGTCGACGATCTCCCACAGCAGGTGGTGATAGCCGTCCTTGCCGGTGCCGCCGATGTACATCGCCGGCCGCTTGCGGACCGCCTCGATCTCCTCGAGGACCTGGATGTCCTCGCCGGTGTACCTGGTCGCTTGCGCCATGGCCTAGTTCACTCCCTGACCGCCCTCGGCGTTGGCGAGGGGCTGGATCGTCACGGGCCTCGGCACTGCGACGAGCTGGGCCTTCTTGACCACCTGGCGGCCCTTGCCGCCGCGCGTGCCGACCTCCTTCGGGTCGGCCTTCTGCGAGAAGTCCTTGCCGCCCTTGTCGGTCTGGAGCTGCAGCACGTCGCCCTTGCCGCCGGCGATGAAGCCGATCACCGCGTCGTCGTCCGCGGTCTTGATCACCGTGATGCCGCGGCCGGGGCCCTCGAGCCGCGGGATCTCGTCGGCCTTGACGTGGAGCACGTGGCCGTCGCGGGTCGCGCACACCACGACGTCGCCGTCGTTGCACGGCACGACCCCGAGGATCTCGTCGTCGTCCTTGGGCCGCGCGTAGCGCCGGCCGGCCTTGGTCGTGACCTCGAGGTGCTGCGCGATCGCGAAGCGCAGGCCGAAACCGCGGCGGCTGACCGCGAGCAGGTTCGGCGGCACCAGCGCGCGCGGGTCGAGCGTCATCGCCGCGACGATCCGCTCGCCGTCGCCGAACTTGAAGTACTTCTGCGCCGGATCGCCGTAGCCCGCGGTGGCCGCGATGTCGTTGATCTTGATGACGTACGCCGAGCCGCGGTTGGTGAAGAAGATCACCTTCTCCTTCGTCGAGCCCGGCAGCACGTGCGTGACCGCGTCGCCGTCGCGCGTGCGCGTCTGGTTCGGATCCTTGAGCTCGCGGACCCGCTTGATCCAGCCGTCGTGCGTGACCACGACGTTGGCGTCCTCCTCGACGATGAACGCGTCCTCGTCGAACTCCTGCTCGTCACCGAGGCCGCCGCCGGTCCTGGTCTTGCGCGGCGTGCCGAGCAGCTTCGCCGTGGCCTCGAGCTCGCCGCGCACCACGTCGAGCAGCTTCGCGCCGCTCTTCAGGATCGCGCGGATCTTCTTGGCCTCGGCTTCCTTGGCCTCGAGCTCCTCGCGGATCACCTTGATCTCGAGCTTGGCGAGCTTGTAGAGCCTGAGCTCGAGGATCGCGTCGACCTGGATGTCGTCGAGCCCGAACCGCTTCATCAGCTTGCCGGCGGCGTCCTCCTTGCCGTCGCTCGCGCGGATGATCTTGATGGTCTCGTCGAGCGCGTCGAAGATCGCGACGAAGCCCTCGAGGATGTGGATGCGCGCCTCGAGCTGGGCGAGCTGGTACTCGAACCGGCGCTTCGTGGTCTCGATCCGGAAGTCGAGGAAGTGCTCGAGCACCTCCTTGATCCCGAGCTTGCGCGGTTGCGGCGGGCTGCCCGGCACGGGCACCAGGCAGGTCAGGTTGACGTGGAAGCTCGACTGCAGCGGCGTGTGCTTGTAGAGGTACGCCATCACCATCGCGGGATCGGCGTCCTTCTTGATCTCGAGCACGATCCGGACGTCGGTGGTCGACTCGTCGCGCACGTCGGTCAGGTAGGGCAGCTTGCGCGCGATGATCAGCTCCCCGATCTTCTGGACCAGATCCGACTTGGTCATCGCGTACGGGATCGACGTGATCACGATGTCGGTGCCGCCGCGCTTCTTGTCCTCGAGCTTGTGCTCGCCGCGCACGCGGATCGTACCGGCGCCTTCCTTGTAGATCTGGCGGAGCTCGACCTTGCTGTTGAGGAGCTGGCCGCCGGTCGGGAAGTCGGGGCCGTTGATGTGCTTCATCAGCGCGACGTGATCGATGTCGCGATCCTTGGACAGCGCGAGCAATGCCTCGATGATCTCCTTGAGGTTGTGCGGCGGGATGTTGGTCGCCATGCCGACCGCGATCCCGGTCGAGCCGTTGACCAGCAGGTTGGGAAAGCGCGCGGGGAGCACGGTCGGCTCCTCGGTGGTGCCGTCGTAGTTGGCGCGCATGTCGACCGTGTTGGAGTCGAGCTCGTCGAGCAGCTCCATCGCGGGCAGCGCGAGCCGGCACTCGGTGTAACGCATCGCCGCGGGCTCGTCGCCGTCGATCGAGCCGAAGTTGCCGGAGCCGTCGACCAGCGGCACGCGCAGCGCCCAGTCCTGCGCCATGCGGGCCATCGCGTCGTAGATCGCGGTGTCGCCGTGCGGGTGATACTTGCCCATCACGTCGCCGATCACCTTCGCCGACTTGCGATACTTCGCGTCGGGCCGGAGGTGGTTGTCGTGCAGCATCGAGTACAGGATGCGGCGCTGCACCGGCTTGAGGCCGTCGCGCACGTCGGGCAGCGCGCGCGAGGTGATCACCGACAGCGCGTAGTTCAGGTAGCGCCGGCGCGCCTCGGCCTCGAGCGAAGCGTCGCTCGTCCCGGGCGTGCCCGATCCTCCGCCCGGCGCGTCCGGCGTGCTGCCGCCGCCGCCCCCGCCGCGGGCGGCTTGCTTGCGTGGTTTGGCTGACTTCTTGGCCATGTCCTTCTCGGAAGAATCGGGCGCACCTTGCCGCGAGACGGAGAAAAGTTCCAGCTGCTCGCGCGGCGGGAGATCGCTTGGTGGAGTGCTAGCCATCGGCGCGGGTCCTTGGCGGGCGAAGTATGGAATGTTGGTCCGACATTAGACGCGTGATATTGCTGGTCCTCTCGCGAGCCATGGTCCGCAGACGCAGTACCAAGCGCAAGAAAAGGTCGGTCTACACGGGGCTGCGTGCGGCGCCCGCTCGACGGAGTGGCGCGTGGCTCGTGCTCGTCCTGGGTGCGCTGGTCGTGGTCAACCTCTACGTGTTCGTGTGGGACGGCAAGACCGGCGTGCGCGCGATCCGGCAACAGGCGGAAGCCCGCACCGCGCCCGAGATGGCGATCGCGACACCCGCGCTCGCAGCACCGCACGCCGCACCGGTCGCGGCGGCCGCGCCGCCGGCGATCGAGGGCAAGGTGGGCAAGGCGGATACGCTCGGCAAGCTGCTCAAGCGCAGCGGCCTGGGTGCGACGGAAGCCGACGAGATCATTCGCGCGCTCTCCGGCGTGCTCGACTTCCGCACGATCCGCGCGGGGCAAAGCTACCGGATCGAGCGCGGCGGGGACGGCCGCGTGAACCGGTTCCAGCTCGAGCTCGCGCGCGGCAAGCGCGTCGAGGCCACGCGCCTTGCGTCGGGCGAGCTGCACGGTGCGGTGATCGGCGAGTGATGCCAGCGCCCACTTGCCGGCGAGCAACTTCCTAGTCATGCTTGAGAGGTGGTCAAGCTCCTCGTCGGTTTGCTCAAGGGTGCGGTCATCGGAGTCGGACTGGGCTACGGCGCGTTTGCACTCGCGCAGTCGACCGGGTTCGACAATGCGTGGCTTACCTACGGCCTGATCGGAGCGCTGGTCGGCCTGTTCGTGGGCCGGCCGCTGTGGTCGCTGCTGCGCGACAAGAACTCCACGACCGTGGTGGCGCTGCTCAAGGCGGCGTTCGGGTTCGGCGTGGGCTGTGGCCTCTACGCGCTGATCGCCAAGGCCTGGGGCCCGAGCCCGCTGAACGTCTCGATCGGTGACAACAACGTCAACCTCTGGTCCTGGACCCCGTCGCTGGGCGGCGCGATCGGCGCGGTCTACGGCGCCTTCGTCGAGATCGACGACTCGATCGGCGACGACAAGGCCAGGGAGCAGGCGGCCAAGGACAAGGCCGAGGCCAAGCCGCTCCCGAAGAAGAAGTAGCCTGGCTAGTCGATTCGCCGGGTGCGACCCGTGCGAATCCGGGGCATTCCGCCGGGCACGAGGCCTGCTCGTACGGGTGTCATGCGCGACATCCGGCTGTTCGTCATCGGCCACCTCATGCTGATCGCGGTCGCGATCCTCGGCAGCCTGTGAGCTATCCGCCCTGCCGCGCCGCGTCACCTCCTCTATGGAGGGGCGTCGAGCTCACCCTCGACCGAGACCCCGACGAGATCGCGGGAGCCGTCGTAGGTGCCGAGCGGGACGGGGCCGTCGCCGGCGAGAAACGGGTTGTCGAGCTTCCACGCCGTCGCGTCGACCGTGTGTCGCGTCGACCACGTTCGTGACCACCCCACGGTGATCGTGAAGCTGCCCGCGCTGGCCTCGAGCCCGAGGCCGAGCGTGTGGCCCCCGAGATCGCCGAACGTGGGCGACAGCCGATCGTCGGCGGTGCCCGCGGTCGTGTACGCGTAGCCGGCGGTCGCCCACAGGAAGCCGGCGAACAGCTGGGCGTCGAGCGACGCGCGGACCGCGCCCTTGGTCTGCATCGACAGCCGCGACGGCAGGTCCTCGAGGTCGTTGTAGACGCCGGTCGCGTCGATGATGCGCAGGCTGCCGAGCTGCCAGTGCCCGGCCTCGGCGGCGGCCGGCATGATCCACAGGTCGCCGTCGATCTCGCCGATCAGCCGCGAGCCGACCCAGCGCGCGCCGGCGCGCACCGTGATCGGCTGGCGGACCTCGAGCTTGGCGGTCGGTGACAGCACGCTGGCCGACACCGCGGACGACGCGCCGGCCGCGGTCACCGACCCGCTGGTCCGCGCGATCGCGGCCCACGCGATCGACGCGGCGAGCTCGAGCCGCGTGTCGGGCGGCGCGATCAGGACGCCGGCGACCGCGCTCGGCGAGAACGGCGCGTCGGCGCTCAGCGCGACGTCGACGTCGTGCTCGGGATCGCCGATCTGCTCGCGCCCGGCGAACCCGGCCCACACCGCGCGGGTCTCGCTCACCGACACCCGCGAGCCGGCGAGCGAGGCGCCGACCGCGAGCCACTCGCCGATCCGGCGCGCGGCGCCGAGCGCGACCGTATCGCGGCGCAGCGAGCCCGCGATCCCGCCGTAGCGGTACTCGAAGCGGTTCGCGAGCTGGTTGGCCGGCAGGTCGCTCGGCGACGCGAGCGTACGCGAGGCCGCGGCGCTGGTCATCGCGCCCAGCCCGAGGATCCAGCCGCACACCGAGCCCTCGGCCGCGGCCAGCGGCAGGATGTCCGACGCGGCCTGATCGCGCGCCCGCGGCGTGTTGGGCTCGGCCGGCTGCCAGTCGATCGCGTCGTCGATCACCGACACGCCGAGCTGGGCGCGCTTGGTGTCGCGCCGCGCCATCGCCGCGGGGTTGACCAGCAGCGCGCCGCCGCCGTCGTCGCCGACCGTGCCGGTCCCGGCGCGGCCGATGTCGCGCGGCGAGCCGCCCTCGATCACCACGCCGTCGGCGCGCGCGGTCGCGCTGCACGCGACCAGCGCGGCGATCCACAGGCGTGACACCGCCGGACTATAACGTCAGTGGCAGTCGCAACACGCCTTCTGTGCGTCCTGGCACGTCGCGCGGTTCGTGCTGCACTTGTCGGCCGCCCAGGTGTCGCCCGGCAGGCCGCTCGCGATCTTGCAGATCTCGTCGGCGTTCTTGCAGATGGTGTCGGACATCGTGCAGGTGTCGTGACAGCGGTCGCTCTCGGAGCGCGCGCACGTCGCGACCACGTTGGTCGCCATCGGCGAGACCGGCGGCGGCGCGGTCTCGACGTGCGCGGCGAGCCCGAGCTTGTCGCGCTCGGCCGCGATGTCGTGCTCGAGCTGCTCGATCCGCGCGTGGCCGTCCGGCGGCGGCGCCATGCCCGAGGTCGGCGGCGGCGCGGTGCCCTCGTGGTGCTGCGCGGCGCATGCGATCACGATCACGCAGCACGCGCCCGCGAGGATGCCGGTGAGCGCGTGCCTCATGTCCCCTCCGGCGGCGGCGTCGCGCTGCAGTTGCAGCAGTGCTGCTTGGCCTCGCGGCACGACGCCTTGGCGCTCGCGCACTTCTCCTGCGCGTAGTCGTCCTGCGGGCCGAGCTCGGCCGCGATCCCGCAGATCGCCTCGGCGTTGTCGCAGATCGCGACGGAGAGATCGCACACGTCATTGCACGACGGCGGCACGACGTGGCCGTCGGTGCACACCCGCTTGGCCTCGGGCACCGTGCGATTGCGCCACTGGAACACGTCGCTGCGGATCGGATCGAGGTCCATGTGGGCCTCGCGGCGCCAGTCGCGGATCTGCGTCCACAGCGCGGTGATCTCGTTCTCCATCTGCAGCTTCTTGGGCCACCCGGGCGGCGGCGGGATCTCGCCGCCGCACGCGACGAGCCCGCCGATCACCATGCCGAGCGCGACCGCGATCGCTACCCTCACCGATCCTCCAGCCGCCGCTGCTGCAGCGAGATGTCGATCGAGTTCGACTTGTCGAACGCCTCGATCGCGGCGTGATGCTCGTCGACGACGGCCGCCTTGCTCGCCGGATCGGCCGCGCTGCCGAGCTGCGCCGCGCGCGCCTCGTGGATCTCGCCCATCACGGTGTACAGGTTCGCGACGAAGAAGCTCTCGCGCTGGCTGTCGGCGATGCCTTCCTTGACCACGGTCATCGCCTCGTCGAGCTGGTTCTGGCTGACCAGC
>DATJAE010000457.1:0-11606 GCA_035516595.1 Kofleriaceae bacterium
CTCGCAATCCTCGCGCTCGCGGCGTGCGGCAGCGAGGCACAGACGGTCGCGTTGCCCGACGACTTCTTCGTCGGCGCATCGACCGCAGGGTTCCAGGTCGACATGGGCTGCCCGACGCTGCCCGGCAGCACGTGCACCGACCCGCACAGCGACTGGTATCAGTACGCGACGTCTCCCGACACCCAGGCGCTCGACCGCACGTACCTGTCCGGCGAGGACCCGGCGGTCGTCGGGCCCGGCCACTGGGAGCTGTACGAGAGCGACTTCGATCTCGCGCAGGCAGACGGGCACGGCATGTTCCGCATGAGCCTCGAATGGAGCCGGATCTTCCCGACCTCCACCGCGGGCGTCACCGACTTCGACGCGCTCCACGCACTCGCGGACGCGGGCGCGCTGGCGCACTACCACGCGGTGTTCGCCGCGCTGCGCGCGCGGGGGATCACGCCCTACGTCACGGTCAACCACTACACGCTGCCGACGTGGATCCACGACGGTGTCGGCTGCACGATGGACTTCGCGACGTGCACCGCGCGGGGCTGGGCCGATCCCGCGACCATCGTTCCCGAGATCGCGAAGTACGCCGGCTTCGTCGCGCAGGAGTTCGGCGGCGAGGTCGACTGGTGGGCGACCGAGAACGAGCCGTTCGCGATCATCCTGCCCGGCTACATCATGCCGACCGAGGCGCGCACGAACCCACCGGCGCAGAGCCTCCAGACCGACGCCGCGAAGACCGTGTTCGGCGCGCTGATCGACGCGCACGCGCGCATGTACGACGCGATCCATGCGGCCGACACGGTAGATGCCGACGGCGACGGCGTCGCCGCCAACGTCGGCCTGGTGTACGCGATGGCGCCGGTCGCGCCGCACGATCCGGACAACCCGCTCGACCAGCAGGCCGCGCAGAACGTGTTCTACCTGTGGAACATGGCGTTCCTGAACGCGGTGGTCGGCGGAATGTACGACGCGAACCTCGACGGCAACGCGGTGCCGCGCGCCGATCTGGCCGGCCGCATGGACCACCTCGGCATCAACTACTACGTGCGGATCGGCGTGCAAGGCACCGACGGACCGGTGCTTCCCGGGCTGTCGCCGCTGACCACGTTCGATCCACTCACGATCGAGCAGGACGAGGTCTACCCGCGGGGCATCTACGAGCTGGTCACGCTCGTCCACCAGCAGTTCGACCTTCCGGTGATGATCACCGAGAACGATGGGACCGCGGTGCCGAGCGGCGATCTCGCGGCCGAGCAGCGCACGATGGTCGAGACGCTGCAGTGGCTCGCGCGGGCGATGCGCGAGGGCGCCGACGTGCGCGGCTACATGTACTGGTCGCTCGTCGACAACTACGAGTGGAACCACGGCACGACCCTGCCGTACGGCCTCTACGAGGTCGACCCGCACGATCCGCAGAAGACGCGCGTGCCGCGGCCGACCGCGCAGCTGCTCGCGCGGATCGCGACCGAGCACGCGATCGCGCGCGACCTGGTGGAGAAGTACCCGATCGGCGAGTAGCCGGAACCGCGCGGCACGTCACCGGCCGAACAACGCGATACGATGGATCGCCGATGACGCCCGCAGCGCTGGTAGCGGAGGCTGTCGCGATCTTGCGGGACGTCGCCGACGCGGCCCGGACGCCGAAGTCGGCGCTCCAGCTCGCGCGCGAGATCGAGCAGGCGTTCCGACGCGTGCCGTGGAGGGTCGGCATCCGCGGGGACGATCTCGCCGACCGGACGGCGCTGTTCGATTTTCTGGCGGGCGGCGGACTGCTCGGAGCGCGCGCTCCCGGGTGCGCGGCGATCCGGTTGCGCCATGCGGATCGCACCGGGTTCGTCGCGCTCCGCGAGCAGGGCCCGCCCGAGGAGCTGTCGATGCTCACGCATCTCGACGCGGCTCGCGCGCGCCCGGGCCGACCGCGGGCCGGGGAGCGCCACGCGCGACCGCGCGAGCGCTGGCTCGGCCGCGCCGTCGCGTGGCTGCGCTCGCTGGTCGCCCGCGCGTTTCGCCGGCCACAGCTGCCGGCTCCCGACGCGTTCGTCGCGCGGCTCCGCGAGCTCGCGTCGGGATCGGTCGCGGGCGTGATCGAGATCGCGCTCCACGTCGCGCGCGGCCCGCTGTCCCGGAACATCGAAGTGCTCGAGCTCGGCGATTCGAGCGAGACAGGTCAGCTCGATGCCATGCTGGTCGTCGCCGGCATGCGGCTGTGCACGCCCGACCTCGAGCGCACCTCGCTCGGCGAGCTGACGGTCGCGACCGCCACGCTGCCCAAGCTGCTCGAGCTGGCTCGCGCGCTCCGCCTCGCGGGTCACGCGCTCGACGCGACGGCGCGGATCGTCGCGGCGGTCGACGCCGAGGACCGCGCCGCCAGCGCCGACTTCGCCGGGCGCGTCGCCGACCTCGAGGACCTCCGGATCGAGGACCCGGCCGGGTTCGCGCGCGGCCAGATCGCGCGCATCGGCGCGCAGATCGTGCCGAGCGTCGCGGCGGTGATGGAGCACGCCGCCGCGCATCTCGGCGCCGACCTCGCACGGCTCGGCCGCGAATGGCGGCTCGCGATCGAGCACGTCTCGACGAGCGGCGAGCTCGGCGAGGCGGTGGCGAAGATCAACGAGACGTCGGCCGCGTCGGTGCGACAGATCGCCGAAGACGCGCGGCTGCTCGTGATGGGCGGCGTCTCCGGCTGCGTTCGCGATCTGTTCCCCGAGATCGCGGCGCCGCTTCGCGAGCACGGGCTGTCCGAGGAGCTGACCCGGGCGCGGTCGCCACTGCCGCCGCTGCCGACGGTGCCGGTGCTGCGTTCGCTCGCCTCGCCGAGCGCGATGAACGTCGGGAGCGCCGGCTGGTTCGCCGCGCTGTTCCGCTCGCTCGATGCGCGGCGCAGCGACATCCGCGGCAAGGTCGAGCACCAGATCGCGCGCCTCGAGCAGGTGGCAGTGGCCGAGATGCGCGACGCCGAGCCCGAGCTGCGCGCGGCGATCGAACGCGCGCTGGCCGACGAGCTCGCGGCCGCGCTCGAGCGTCAGCGCGTCTGGCTCGAGTCCGCGATCGCGGCCGAGCACGCCGAGTTCGCACTGCGTCGCGAGGCCGTGGCGGCGCGCACCGCTCGGCTGGACGTGGCGCGTCGCGCGTCGCACCGCCTGCGCGAGCGCCTCGCCGAGCTCGCCGCGCGCCAGCGCCACGCGGCGGTGGCGGCGGCCGCCTGTGGCGATGGTGGCCTCTGTTATGATGGGTAGCGTGGCGGAGCCCGATCGTTTCGGTGCATACATCGTCCACGAGCGCCTCGGCAGCGGGGGGATGGCCGAGGTGCATCGCGCCGAGCGCGTGAACAAGGACGGCTCGCGTACGATGGTCGCGCTCAAGCGTCTGCTCGCGACGACCATCTCGAATCGCGAGCTCCGGCAGTGGTTCACGCGCGAGGGTGCGCTGATGCGCCACCTCCATCATCCGAACATCGCCGAGACGTACGATCACGGGAGCTTTCGCGGGATCCACTACATCGCGATGGAGTATGTCCGCGGCCCCACGCTCAAGCAGCTCGTCGAGCACACCTCGCGCACGATCGGAACGCTGCCGATCCCGATCACGCTGACCATCGCCTCGCAGGTATGCGACGCGCTCGATCACGCGCATCTGTGTCGCGACCAGGCCGGCCGCCTGCTCCGCGTCGTGCACCGCGACGTGTGCCCGGCGAACATCTTGTTGCGCGAGGATGGCGTCGTCAAGGTGATCGACTTCGGCCTCGCGCACGTCAAGGGCGTGAACGAGGACACCGACCGGGGCCAGCTCAAGGGCAAGCTCAACTATGTCGCGCCCGAGTATCTCGCCGATGGAACGTTCGACGCGCGCGCCGATCTGTGGGCGCTCGGCGTCGTGATGTACGAGCTGCTCACGAGCCGGCGGTTGTTCGACGCCCCCGACAACCACCAGACGATCACCCGCGTCCAGAGGCTGCCGATCCCGCGGCCCTCGCGCGCCAATCCGCAGGTCTCGGCCGAGCTCGACGACATCGTGATGACCGCGCTGGAGCGCGATCCGGGCCGGCGCTGGCAGACCGCGAGGATGCTGTCCGACGCGCTCCGCGGTCGCATGGTCCAGCGCGGCGATCGCGCCGAGGCCAAGCACGTCGCCGAGTGGGTGCAATGGCTGTACGCGCAGCAGCCCGGCACCGAGGCGAGCGGCATGTCGAAGCTCCGCGCGATCGTCGCGCCGCCGCCACCGCCGGGCGAGCGCGAGGCGCCGACCACGCGGTCGCGCCTGACCCGGTTGACCCGGCGTTTGTTCGGTTCGCGCGACGAGCACTGACGGCCAGATGGCGGTCGGCGCTTGTCGCGAAGCTCGACCCGCGTGTCGTGATGGTTCAGTTCGCGATTCCTGCGACGATCGGTAGCTCCATCCGGAACACGGTCGCACCGTCGCGCCGCAGATACGCGACCTCGCCACCGTGATCGGCTGCGACGCGTTGAACGATTGCGAGTCCGAGGCCGGTACCGCCCTTCTTCGTGGTGAAAAACGGTTCGAACACGGGAGTATCCGCGGACGGCAAGCCCGCGCCGCGATCTTCGATCTCGATGGCGATCGCGTTTCCGGTCGCGGCGATCGTCACGCGGACCTCGTGCTCTCCGGCCTCCGCCGTCGCGTCGATCGCATTCGCGACGAGGTGATACACGGCGCGCTCGACGCGCGAGGCGTCGATCTCGGCGAGCGCCGCGTCGCCGGGCTCGATCGCGACGGTCACGCCCGCGGGAGTCGCCCTGGAGGCGCTGCGCTCGACGGCGCGCGCGACGATCTGCCGGACATCCACGCGCTCGAGACGAAGCGGCTGCGGCCTGACGAAGACCAGGAAGTCATCGAGGATGCTCGAGATGCGCCGCATCTCCGCTGCCGCTCGCGCGATCGCCGCGGCGATCGGTTCCATGGTCTCGTCGTGACGGCGCGCGACCATGCGATCGGCGACGGTGAGCTGAAGGAGCGCACCGTTGAGTGGGTTTCTCAGCTCGTGGGTCAGGCCCGACACCAGGTTCCCGAGCATCACCATCCGCTCGAGCTCGCGTGCCCGCGCCAGTGCCTCGCGTTCGCTCGTGACGTCGAGCCCGACCGCCCACACTACGATCACCGTCGGACGCTCTCGAACGTGCCGCGCAAAGTGCCAGCGTAGGTTGCGATTGTTGCGACACAGGGCCACGAACGGGCCGGCTGGCTCGTCCTGCCGCGCCTGCTGCCACAACGATTTCACGTGCTCGGTGCGCTGCCCGCTGGCAAACAGCTCGATCCAGCTCAAGCCCACCGCGTCTTCGCGCAGGATCCCGGTGACTCGTTCGCACGGTCGGTTGAACACCTGGATCTTCCCCTCGTCGTCGAGGCCGCAGATCAGCACCTCCAGGCCGTCGATGACATCTTGCAGCACCAAGTCGCTCATGCTGCCCGTCGGACGGAGAGGTGACGTTGAAGCTGGGCGAGGTCGACGGGCTTGGTGAGGCACACGATCCCGTCGTTCTCGAACGTTCCGCTCGCCCGCGGACACAGAAAGATCACGCGCGGGTGAAACTCGGAGTCAGACAGCTCGCGGAGCAGCGCATGGCCGTCGTGCCCGATGACCTGCACGTCCGCGAGCACGACGTCCGCGCGCTCTCGCCTGGCGAGCTCGACGCCGTCCGACCGCGTCGCGGCCGAAGCGACCTGATGTCCGTCGTCGCTCAGGAGCCGTTCGAGCGCGTTCCTGTCGGCGGGAAACGGCGAGACCAGCACGATTCGCATGATGGGATCGATAGCAGGCGTCGTGCCGGCGATAGCCATGCGATCGCCGATGTCCAGCGCACTCGCTGCCGAAGACACACGGCACCACGCATGAGATGCGCGGGCTGTGCGTCGCGCGCGAGTGCGCCTACGCGCGGCGGCCGGCGACGATCTCGAGTACCTCCTCGAGGTGCCGGCGCGGCGCGGGATGTCGAATCGGTGACGCCGCCGCGCCGATACGCAGCACCATTTGCGGGTAACCGACGTCGGTCACGATCTCGCCGATGCGCCGGCGGAGATCGGGAATCTCGAGCACCTGGTTGAGAAACGATGCGGACAGCCCGAGCATCGTCGCACGCAAGAGCACGGCCTCGAGCGCCTGGCCGCACGCGAGCCAGTCGGTCGCCTCGTCCTTCGCCGTGCCGATCACGACGATCGCCGGCGAAGCGAGCGTGCGCTCTTCCTCGAGCTGGCCGAACGCGCTCGCGAGGTGGGGCGAGCGCAGCGCGCGCAGCTTGGCGAGCGGCCACGGCGAGCCGAATTCCTTCTCGGCGAACGGGATGCCGTCGCGGCGAAGGCTGCCGGATGGTACGAGCCAGCGCCCGAGCTCGTCGCGGAACGCGCGGTCGTCAAGCTGGAGGCGATCGGCGTGATCGACGAGGTGCGCGATCGCCAGCTTCTGGTCGGGCAGGATGCGCACGAGCTTGGCGCCCTCGCGCTCGGCGTCGGCTGCCATGGCATCGGTGTGCTCGGCGGCGACGGGGCGCGCGAGGAACTCGCGGCGGTTCGTGTGACGGATCGCGAGCGCCTTCATGCGCTCGCGATCGTCGTCGCTCGGTACGTTCATGCCGCGGAGGTGGAGGGTCGCGAGATGATCCGGGTGCTGTCCGTCGACGAGCATCACCGTGACCTCGTCGTGGAATCCTTGCGCGCGCACCGCGACTCGCGCGTTGTACAGCGCGCAGCCGCAGCTCTGTACCAGCTGGCGCCGCGCTGGATCGATGACGCGGAGATGGCGCGCATCGTCCACGAACAAGTCCAGCACGTCGTTCGAGATCCGGAACTTCCAGGGCTGCGTGTTGTGAGAGCTGGGCGCCTTCACCGCGGCGGCGACCGCGTCGCGCAGGACCTCTTCGGGTGAGCGCCCAGTTGGCACTTGCATGGAGGTCACGACCCGTTGGCAGCGGTTCGAACGTGGCGGCGTTTGTCGACCTCGGTCGCACACGACGCGCAGCGTGCGACGTCGGGCAACACGCGCAGACGCTTCGAGCTGACTCTCTCGCCGCACCTCGTGCAAACGCCGTAGTTGCCGAGATCGAGCCGGTGGAGAGCGGCCACGACATGCTCGAGCGCGACCGCGTCGTGCTCGGTCATGATCGCCAGCACTCGCGCGTCCCACTGGTCGTTCGCGACGTCGATCAGCTCCGGGGAATGGTCAGCGAGCTCGGCCTCGGCGTGGTCGAGCAGATCCCGGTACCGGACAAGCAGCTCGCGTCGGCGCGCCTCGAGCCGGGCGCGGATCCTGCGGGCTTCTGACGATGATGGGCGCATGACAGCCATATCCTTGCATTCGTCGCGCCACGGACGGTGCCTCGCCGCCCGTCGTGGCCCGTCGGACGTCGAGCCAGATCGCGCGCAGCTCGCGCGTGATCACGGTCATCGGGCGCAGGCAGTGCGGGTTCGACACCGCTTGCGTGCAGCTGCGACCGGCCTGCCGCTTGCTCGTATGGAGCAGGAGGACATCGATGGCCGACCGGACCTTTCGCATCCATGGCCCTCGCGGGATGATCGAGCGCGCCGGCGAGGCGATCGCGGAACGTTCCGGCGCGCACCGCCACGGCGATCGCACCGGCGCCGATGGGGCACCGATCACCGACATCATGACTCGGGACGTCGTGTGCGCCTTGCCCGATCTCAGCTTCGACGCCCTGCTCGAGGTCATGATCCGGGAGCGGCTGGGATGCGTGCCGGTCATCACCGAAGACGGGCGCCCGATCGGGATGGTGACGAAGCTCGACATCGTCGAGCACCTCGCCGCGCCGCTCCGGAAACCGAGCCAGCTGGTCGCGGACGTGATGATGCCGATCGCGATCTCGCTCGACGACAGCGCGACGGTCGCCCGCGCGGCGGCGCTGATGGCGGGCGACGGGATGCACCACGTGATGATCGTGTCCGACCGCCGCCTCGTCGGCATCGTGTCGACGATGGACATCACGCGCTGGCTGGCGCACAACGACGGGCCCGGGCGATAACGATGCGGCCGGTGCTCGTCAAGGACATCATGTCCACGCCGGTCGTGACGTTCTTCGCCGAGCAGACCCTACCGCTGGCCGAGGACGTCATGAGGATCCACCGCTTTCGCCACCTCCCCGTGATCGACACCGACCGCCGGCTGGTTGGACTCATCACGCAGCGCGACGTGCTTCGCGGCCAGATCAGCGTGCTGACCGGACTATCCGAAGCCCAGCGGCGCGCCCGCCAGGAACAGGTCCTCATCAGCGAGCTGATGACCCGCGACGTGTGGACGGTGAACCCCGAGACGCTCGCGTCTCACGCCGGCCAGACGCTGCTCGACCACAAGTTCGGCTGCCTGCCGGTGGTCGACCACGACCGCGTGCTGTGCGGGATCGTGACCGAGCGCGACTTCCTGCGCTTCGCGATCAAGGCGCTGGAGATCCACGACTGAAAGGCGATCTTCATCCATCGTCCGATCGCCTCGAGGCAGGGGTCGCGGCAGCGACGGGTGGCGTCTCGGGGACCTCGCGGACCTCGCGGACCTCGGGCGCGATGATCAGCGCCCCCGAGCTCGCTCTTCGCCACACGCTGGACCCCCGCGCGAGCCTACGCCCGTTGGCGAGGCGCGGGGCGAGGAACTGCGCGACCTCGGCGAGCATGTTCGCGTTCGGATCGAGGCGCTTCGCGATCCCCTCGATCGTGACCATGCCGAGGAGCACGAGCGACAGCTCGGCCATCGGGCGGATTCCGTGCTTGCGCGCCAGCGCGAACAGCCGGGCGACGATCGCGCTCACCTCGAGCTCGGCGATCGATCGGCGGCGCAGCTCGGCGACGAATGTGGTGGCATCCGCAGCGACCGCGTCCCAGTCGGTCGTCGCGAGGTGTCGGTGGTGTCGCTGCAGATGCACGACGAGGTCCTGCGCGTTGCCGATCACCACGCAGCGCGTGAGGTCGACGACCTTGTCGATCGCCGCGGCCGACAGGTACTTCACGAGCCCGGCATCGAGCAGCACGACGCCGCCATCGTCGCGGACCAGGATGTTGCCCGGATGGAGATCGGCGTGGACGAGACCGTGCTGGAAGCACATCGCGAAGAACGCGTCTCGCAGCGCGCGTGTCACGTCCGCGACGTGCTCCGCGCGTACGCGGCCCAGAGGAGTGCCGTGCACGAACTCCATGACGAGCACGTCGCGCGTCGAGAACCGCGAAAGCACGTGCGGCGCGGAGACCGCGCGCGACCGCGCGAGCTCGCGCCGCAGGCGCTTGCAGTTGCGTGCCTCGAATTGCAGGTCGGTCTGGGCGACGATGCCGGCGACGAGGTCTCGCACGTGGCCGATCACGTCGCCGGCCCGCGCGCGTCGCGACACTGCATGAGCGAGGTGTGCGAGCCACAACAGGAGTCTGGCGTCGCGATGCGCGCGGGCTCGAACGCGCGGGCGCAGGATCTTGACCGCGACCTCGTCGCCGTCGAGCAGGACGGCACGGTGCACCTGCGCGATCCCGCCGGCCGCGACCGGTGCGCGGTCGAACTCGCGAAAACTGGCCTCGATCGCAACGCCGAGCTCGCGCGCGATGATCGCGCGGACGCGCCGGTACGAGAACGGCGGCACTCGGTCCTGCAGCAGGCGCAGCTCGTCGATCACGCCCGCGGAGAACACGTCGGGGCGCGAGCTCGCGATCTGCCCGATCTTGACGAACGTCGCGCCGAGCCGTGTGAACGACCAGCGCAGCAGTCTGCCGCGCTGACGCGATCGATGCTGCGCGCGGGCGAGCCGATCGCGGATGGCGAGGCGACGCAGCGAGCCGATCGAGTACGCGATCACGCACGCGAGCGCGATCGTCACGATCCCCATCGCGCGAGCCACGCTCGCGATCGCACCGCCGATGTGCGCCACCACCTTCACCACGCTCACGCTACGCCTCCCCGGCGGCCCTCGGTGCGGACATGTTGTCGCGCGAATGACCTGCAGTTGCGCGCAGCAGCTGCGCGTTCTTGCACGACCATTCCTGGCCTTCGGGAACACCAGGCGCGTTCATCGCCGCGACATGACGCGACCCCGCGCTTCGGCCGGCTCGGCGTACGGAACAGCGTTGACCGGGCTGGTCGCCAGATCGCCTCGGCATCGCGGTAACCAGACCGTGAAGGTCGTGCCCGCCGCGTCCGTCGACATGGCCGCGATGGTGCCGTGGTGGGCGCGCACGACCTCCGACGCGATGAACAGTCCAAGCCCTAGCCCGTTCGTCGAACTTGTGCCGCGGCGAAATGGCTCGAACAGATGCGGCAGGAGCTCCGGCGGAATCGGTGCGCCGCCGTTCTTCACCTCGAGGATGACGCCGGAATCACCGAGATCCTCGAGGGACACATCGACCGGATCGTCCGCCGGACCATGCTGGAGAGCGTTTCCGATCAGATTGCTCGCCACCTGCGCGAGGCGCTCCCGGTCGTAATAGCCCTCGAACGCACCGGAGCCGTGAAGCAAGATGCGGCGCGATGGATACGCGAGCTCGAGCTCGTCGATCGTGGCGCGGACGATCGCGAGCAGGTCGCCCTTCGTCAGCTCGATCGGAATGCCACCAGCTAGGCGTCCTCTCGTGAGGTCGAGCAGCTCGGCGATCATCTGGGCCATGCGATTGGCCGAGGCGCGAATGCGTCCGAGCGGCGACGCGAACGACGCCGGAAGCTCGCGTGTGGACGACAAGCGTTGAGCGGTCAGCAGGATCGCGTTGAGCGGATTCCGGAGATCGTGACTCACGATCGCAAGGAACCTTTCGCGAAATTCGGCCGCGCGGTCGAGCTCGGCACGAGCGCGCTCTGCGTGTTCGCGCGCCGCGTGCTCGCGCGCGAGGAGCTGCTCGCGTTCGAGCTCGGCCGCCCTGCGCTCGGTGACGTCTTCGATCGTGGCGAGTGTCCGTGCCGGTTCGCCGGGGCTCGGCAGCAAGCCCGCGGTCACGCGAACCCACCTCGTGCTGCCATCCTTGCGAACGTAGCGCTTCTCCGTCGTGTAGACGTCGACCTCGCCGCAGACCATGCGCCGGTACTGCTCCATGTTGTCGGCGCGATCGTCCGGGTGAGTCCATTCGGCGAACGACCGGCCGACGAGCTCTTCCAGTGGATATCCGGTCAGCTCGCACATCTTGGCGTTGGCTCTCACGACGGTTCCGTTCGCCGGATCGGACTGCGCGATCGCCATCGGGATTCGCTCGAACATCGTGCGAAAGCGATCTTCGGCGCGCTTGATCGCCGTGATGTCCGAAAGCACGACCACGGTGCCCTCGAGCCGGCCCTCGCTGATCACCGGACCGGCGATGCAGCGGTAGAAGCACCGCGATCCGGTGTCGCGGTGTAACGCGCTACAGTCGATCGTGAGGTGTTCGCCCGCTAGCGCGCGCGAGAACACGCTATGCTCGTGGCTCGGCAGCTCGCCACTCGTCGAATCTCTGAGTTGGAGGCGCTCGACGATCTCCCGGACCCCGAGGCGTCGTAGCTCGTCCGTGGATGCGACGCCGAGCAGCTCGAGGCCGGCGCGGTTGGCGTTCGAGAACCGATCGACCGTTCCAAAGTAGACCGGGCTCTGGATGGCAGCGATGAACGCATCCATCTCCGCCGCCCGCTTGTTCGCCTCTGCGCGCTGTCTGTGTTG
>DATJAE010000458.1:0-2491 GCA_035516595.1 Kofleriaceae bacterium
GCTGTGGGACCTCGTGTGGGCCGGCATCGTCACGAACGACACGTTCGCGCCGCTCCGCTCGCTCGCCGCGCCGGCGGGGCGCCGCGGAAGCCCGTTCGCGAGCTTCGGCGGCCGGTGGTCGCTCGTGGAGCAGCTCGGCGCGGAGCCGACCGCGACCGCACGCGCCCACGCGCAGGCGAGCGCGCTGCTCGAGCGCTGGGGCATCGCGAGCCGGGCCGGCGCGCGAGCCGACGAGCTCGCCGGGGGGTTCGCCGCGGTCGCCGACGTGCTGCGCGCGATGGAGGACGCCGGCCTGGTCCGGCGCGGTTACTTCGTCGCGGGGCTCGAAGGCGCGCAGTTCGCGTGGCCCGCGGCGATCGATCGGCTGCGCGAGCCGCGCGGCGCCGCGCCCCGCGTGTGCGTGATGGCGGCGGTCGATCCGGCGTGCGCGTGGGGCAGCGCGCTGCCGTGGCCGGCGCTGCGCGATCCCGACGCGCGTCCGGCGCGCCGGGTCGGCGCGACCGTCGTGCTGGTCGACGGCGCGCTCGCGCTGTGGCTCGAGCCGCGCGGCCGGCGGATCGCGACCGGCGATGGCCTGCCACCGGACGTGATCGCGCTCGCGCTCGCGGTCGGCCTGCCGCAGGTCGCCACCCGCGCGCGCCGGCGCCAGCTGCTGGTCGAGACGGTCGACGGCGAGGCGGCCGCGCACGGCGCGTGGGCCGAGCCGATGCTGCGGGCCGGCGCGCGCGCCGAGTACCGCGGGCTGGTCGTTCCCGCCGGGTAGCGCAGCGGGCTGCGCGAGTCGCGATGGGGCTCGAGGCTGCAGCCGGCTGTTACCGGAAACCGATCGCGCCGCGGCAAGTCCAGTGGTCGGGTCTGGCGGGTGAATCCGGCTGCAAGCTGCTGTAACCGCGTGGCTCGGCGCTGGTATCGGGGTTGCTGTAGGTCCCGGCACACAAGGAGTCGCCTCGATGGTCACTGCCGCAACCGCCTTCACCCCTGCCCCGCTCGCCAGCGAGGTGTCCACGACCCTGACGGTCGGCGCGGGAGCGGCCTACGAGACCTTCGCCGACGCCAGCGAGATCCCGCGCTGGCTGCCGCTGCTCCAGCACGCGCGGGTGCTGTCGTGGCGGGCCGACGGGCGCGCGGCGCGGGTGGCGTTCACCCGCAAGCTCGAGCGCGGATCGCTCGGCTATACGCTCGAGTACACCTACGAGCCGTCGACCTACACGATCGGCTGGACGACCGCGGGTACGTCGAACGTCGTGCTCTCGGGCGAGGCGCGGTTCGTCCCGCTGTCGGCGCGCGCGTGCCTCATGCTGTATCGCCTCGTCATCGAGCTGCCGGTGGTCGACGATCTGATCGCGAGCGAGCTCGACGGCCACCCCGCCTCGCTCGTCGTGGCGGAGTTTCGCGAGCACCTGCGACGCATCGTCTAGCCGCCTACATCGCGCACGATCACGCCCATGGCCATTCGCCAGGCGCGCGATTACGATGGTCCGCAATCGTGTCGAATCGTCGCGGTGATGGTGAGGCGGGGCCGACAAATGTCGAGAAGCTGCGGGTGCGGGACAAGCCGCCCACCGCGAACGACGAGGTGATGGACACGTTCGCGCGCGGAACCGAGCCGCGCGCGCAGCGCTCGAACCTGGTCGAGCTCGAGCAGCAGCTCGCGGCGTGCATCGCGGGGATCCAGATGGCGTTCCAGCCGATCGTCCACGCCAGGACGCGCAAGCGCTACGGCTACGAAGCGCTGCTGCGCTCGGCCGACAGGTCGCTGCCGCATCCCGGCGCGATCCTCGATGCCGCCGAGCGGCTCGAGAAGATCACGACGCTCGGCCGCGCGGTGCGCGCGCACACCGCGAAGGTGATCGCTGCGGCGCCCGCCGAGCGCGGCGTGGTGTTCGTCAACCTCCACCTGCTCGATCTGTTCGATCGCCAGCTCGCGTCGCCGTTCTCGCCGCTCGCCAAGGTCGCGCATCGCGTGGTGCTCGAGATCACCGAGCGCACCTCGCTCGACGGCCACGCCGATCTCGGCTATCGCGTCGCCGAGCTGCGCGAGCTCGGCTTCCGCATCGCGATCGATGACCTCGGCGGCGGCCACGCGCGGATGGGGACGTTCACGCCGCTCGACACCGACTTCGTCAAGCTCGACATGTCGCTCGTGCGCGATATCGACAAGCACCCGATGAAGCAGCGCCTGGTCCGCTCGATCACCGAGCTGTGCCGCGATCACGGGACCAAGGTCATCGGCGAGGGCGTCGAGACCGAGGGCGAGGCCGCCACGCTGGTCGAGCTCGGCTGCGAGCTGCTCCAGGGCTACCTGATCGCGAAGCCGGCGCCGCCGTTCTGCGATCCGCTCTAGTACCTCGCCACACAGGATCTGATCGGTTGGGGCCGCCGATCCATCGCCGATCGCTTCGTTGCCGCTCCTTGCGTTACGCCCGGTAGCGCTGCGTCGCGGCGCCTCGCGCTCGGCTCGCCTCGGCAGCCGCAACCCATCATCTCCTGT
>DATJAE010000459.1:0-9164 GCA_035516595.1 Kofleriaceae bacterium
TTCGCGAACCGGCCGTCGTAGCTCGCCGACGAGTAGTGGAACACGACCTCGAGCTCGCCGTTCTTGCGCTTGCTGCCCGAGCTCTGGCTCGGCGACGGCTGGAACTGCGGCAGCGCGGCCAGCGCCGGCGTCGCGATCGGCAGCGCGGTGTTCGCGATGTAGCCGTCGTGCACGTTCTGGCGCCAGCTGCCGATGTGCATCGCCTCGTGGGTCTGGCGGACCAGCTGCTGGCCGCCGAGCTCGTCGCCGGCCAGCGCCGACAGGAACTCCGCGGTCGACAGCCCGCCGTAGAGCGGCGCGATCAGCGGCTGCTGCAGCGTGATCGTGCCGTCCCAGCTGCGCACGTCGCCCCACGCCTCGAGGAAGTGAGCGCGCGGCACGTGCCACGTGCACTTCGCCGAGGTCTCGTCGGGGTACTCCGCGAGGTGGACCGAGGTCTGGACGTTGCCGAGCGCGCTCGCGAAGTCGAGATCGGCGGGCGCGTCGTAGACCGGGTTGCCGCCGAGGATGAGCAGCGTCTGGACCTTGTGCTGCGCCATGTCCTGGACGAGCGCGGTGATCGCCTGGAGGTGGCTCGGCCGATCCGGATCGGGATCCTCGAGGTAGTCGAGCGTCTTGCCGACCGCGCCGATCAGATCGTTGATCCGCGCGACCAGCGCGTGGACCTCGGGCGGCTGGCGCCGGCCGGCGATCACGACCGCCTTGCCCTTGTTGCGCCGGAGCTCGTCGACCAGCGCCGCGACGAAGCGCGCGACCTTGTCCTCCTTGAGGAAATCGGAGGCGGGCGCGACGCTGCCGCCGCCGAGCGCGGCGTCCAGCGCCATCGCGAACGGCAGGCCGAATTCGGAGCGCAGCGCGAGCCGGTGGTCGGCGAGCGCGCCGGTGTTCGAGAACACGCTCTCGATCGAGTACATCCGGTTGAGGTTGCCGACCAGCGTGCCGTCCTTGCGGCGGCCGCGCGCGTAGTCGCGGCAGTACCGCATCGCCGCGGGATGCTCGACGAAGATGTCGCAATCGAGCGTGACGATCGTGCTGCACTTGTCGAGCCGCGCCAGCGGGCGGTACGGCTTGCCGAACGCGAGCTTGGTGCCGGCGCGCTCGTTGTCCCACGAGATCGGCTCGTACTCGTGCCAGCGCACCGAGCCGCCGAGCTTGCCGCGCAGCGCCTGCACCGTCGGCGACGACGTCGCCTCGCTCAGCACGTACGCGCCGCCCGCCGCGATCGCCTTGCGCAGGTCGACGAGCGAGGCCTTGAACGCGTCCATCGACGTCGCGTTGCTGCCGCGCATCACCGTCTGCGCGCGATCCGGATCGTAGAGGTGGAGGATCGACGCCTGCGCGAAGGTGTGCGCGCCGGCGTGCGCCTTGGTGTTGGGCACGATCGGCCCGCTCGCGAACGGGTGATCCGGGTTGCCGTCGAGGTGGATCGGCCGGCCCTCGTACGAGGTGGCGAGCAGCGCGTGGCCGACGCCGCCGAGCTCGAACGCGGTCGCGTACTGCAGGGTCTGGCTCGGGGTCTGGTCCTCGGGGCGGCGCGCGAGCGGGACGATCTCCTCCTTCTCGTAGCGCTGGCAGCCGCTGGCGACGCCGAGGCCGGCCAGGCCCATGCTCGCGCCCATCAGGTGGAAGAAGTTGCGGCGCGACATCGGGTCGACCGGCGGGGGCTGGTCGGCGCCCGGCGGGAACTCGCGCGTGCTCGGTGCGAGCTGCCACGGCGCCTGGCCGGCGAGCTCGCGCAACGACTTCCAGTAGCCGTGCTCGGGCGTCGCGGGCAGCGGGGCCGACGGCTCGTCGTGGTGATGGTGGTCGTGATCGTGGTCGTGATCTTTTGCGGACACGCTCGGCTCCTCAGCGGTGACAGGTCGAGCAGTTCACGGGTGGATGGATGTCCTTCTTCGCCGCCACGTCCGCGCCCTCGCCCGGCATGCGATGCGGGTCCGACGTCGGGTCGTCGTAGCCCATCTTCGTGACGTACTGCGCGCGCCGCAGATACGGCGTCGGATCCTTGTGGCAGTTGATGCACCACTCCATCGTCAGCGGCTTGGCCTGATAGACCTTCGCCATCTGATCGATGCGGCCGTGGCAGGTCTCGCAGCCGATCGCGGCGTTCACGTGCGCCATGTGATTGAAGTAGACGTAGTCCGGCAGGTCGTGGACGCGGGTCCAGCGCACCGGCTCGTTCTCGGCGAACGCCTGCCGGATCGGCAGCAGCACGTCGGAGTCCTTCTTGACCTGCGAGTGACAGTTCATGCAGGTCGTCGCCGGCGGCACCGCGGCCTTGGCGGCGCGCTCGACCGTCGTGTGGCAGTAGCGACAGTCGATGCCGAGCTCCCCGGCGTGCAGCGCGTGGCTGTACGGCACGGGCTGGTCCGGCTGGTAGCCGATTCGGATCGCTTCCGGAGTCACGCCATACGCGATCAACGCGATGAGGTAGATCGGAGCGCCGAGGACCAGCAAGTTGACCCACTTCTTCAGGGTCTGGGTCCATTCCGGGAAGATGAATCTCGACATGGATGATCGCTCCGCTTTCACCACGGTCCGCGGACGTTTCGCAAGGTTGGGATGCAGTGATCGCACATCGCGTCGTGCCCAGGAGCACGGCAAGACCACGCGGAGCGATCGCGCGACAATTCACCGCACGACCGCTGCGACCGGATGCCGCAGCAGGGGGGTTGACCACGCGCGCGAACGCCGCTCGCCGCCGCCGAAATGACAGAGTCATCCCGTGACCGCGCTGGCGATCGTCGTCGCGCTGCTGCTCGTCGCGGCGGTCGTCGCCGTCGCGATCGTGCGGCGGCGTGCCCCGCCGATCGAGGGCGTCGCACCCGCCCCGGGCGCGGCGCCGCGCGGCGCGCCGCTGCCGGTCGTGCTGGTCCATGGCCTGTTCGGCTTCGATCGGATCGGGCCGCGCGGGGTCGGCCTGCACTACTTTCGCGGGATCGCGGCGCAGCTCGAGGCGCTCGGCTGCCACGCCCATGCGGTGCGCCTGCCCGCCGCCGCCTCGGTGCCCGAGCGCGCGCAGATCCTCGCCGATCGGATCGCCGCGCTGCCACACGACCGCGTCGACATCATCGCCCACAGCCTGGGCGGGCTCGACGCGCGCTACGCGCTCGCCCGGCTCGGGCTCGATCGCCGCGTGCGCGCGCTGGTCACGGTCGGCACTCCGCACCGCGGCACGCCGCTGGCCGATCTCGCGACCGACGGGCCGCTCGGCCTGGCGCGGCGCGCGATCGCGAGCCTGGGCATGCCGCTCGCGGCGCTCGACTGGCTGTCGACCGCCGCGCTCGAGCGGTTCAACCGCGAGGTGCTCGACGCGCCGGGCGTGCGCTACGGCTGCGTGGTGGGCGGGATCCGCGACGCGGCCACGCCGGTGCCGCTCCCGCTCGTGCCGGCGCACGCCTACCTGCGCCGGGTCGCCGGCGCCAACGACGGCCTGGTACCGATCGCGTCGCAGTTCTGGGGCGAGACCCTCGCCGAGATCGAGGCCGACCACTTCGCGCAGGTCGGCTGGCAGCTCGGGTTGCGCGGCACGTTCGACGCGCGCGGGCTCTACGCGTTCGTGGTCGGCCGGCTCGGCGACGCGCCAGCGCAGCTCAGCGCTGGCTGACGACGCGCGCGCCGGGCAGCGCGGGCCGGGGCGGCGCCAGCCGTGCCCGCAGCCGCGCCGCGATCACGGCCGAGACGATGCCGCGGATCAGCAGCGCGAACACGACGACCTTGATGATGATGACCCGCACCGAGATCATCCCGAACGCACCGACCCCGACAAGCGACGCGAACGACGCCTGCGACGCGAGCCACACGACGAGGGCGGTGGACAGCGCGGCCGTGGGCGCGCGCCGCGACCACGCGAAGCATCCGGCCATCACGACCCCGACCAGGAGGTTGCAGCCGAGCTCGACGCGCGCCCGCGACAGCGCCGTCGCGGTCTCTCCGAGGGCGTCGGTGTCGAGCCAGTACAACACCAGGCCGAGCGCGATCGAGCCCGCGCCGATGACCACGACGCTCGCCGAGGCGACGAGCTGGTTGTGCTTGAGCGCGCGGAACTGGTTGCTCGCCGCTTCCAGCCGACGCTCGAGCGCCTTCCGGCTGCTCGCCGGCAGCGCGTGACCGCACGACGGGCAGCCGCGCTCGCCAAACCGGACCGCCGCCGTGCAGGACGGACACGGAACGCTGATGTCGAGCGGTTCGGCCGACATGCCCGGGTGATAGCACGTCGCTCGCGTCAGGGTCGCGCGGGCGCACCGAGCGCGGGCGGGACCTTGCGCTTGCTGAGGATCCGGCCGCGCAGCACGTCGACCGGCACCGGCGGGGTCAGCTCGTAGAGGAAACCGCGGGTGTCGACCACCGCGCGGAACGCCTCGTCGTTGTGGAACACGACGCGGCGGAACTCCTCGCTCGGAGACAGCTTCTGCTCGCCGCGCACGACGTGATCGCGGTGGCGGAGCAGGAAGTCGCCGAGCCGGACCGCGAGCTGGTTGTACAGCCGGTGGCAGCCGTGACTGGTGCCGTTGACGATCGAGGTCACGCTCGCCGAGCCGTGCGTGCCGATGCCGTTGTCGTCGAGCCGCACGCTGCCGTCCTTGAGCGTGATCGCCTGGAGGTGCTCGAGCAGCACCATGCCGTACGCGGCGTGGGGGCCGGGCCCGAACACCTCGCTCTTCAGGCCCCAGTGGCCGTTCCACAGGTTCTTGACCAGGTCGCGATCGGGCGTGGACTTCGGAGGCAGCCAGGTCGGGCCGGCGTAGAGATCGCGCCACACCCGCGGGCCGACCTCCGACTCCTTCCAGCGCTGCACGATCGATCCGTCGGGCATGCGCTGGTCGGCCCAGCCGCCGATCGTGGTCGGCCAGCGCACCAGCGGGCGCTTGGTCCCGCGATCGTCGACGTAGAGCACCAGGGTCGGGCGGTGCGCGACGATCCGGCGGAACGGCGGCGGGGTCTCGTCGTAGAAGACGTCGCCGCGATCGATCTCGGCCGACAGCGCCATGTGCGCGGCGTCGGTCCAGCCGAGCTCGCGGGCCGCGGCCTCGGTCGCCGCGCCGATCAGATCGGGCGCCGCGTTCGCCATCGGCTGGCCGCTGCGCGCCATCCGCATCGGCGCGGGATCGAGCATGCGGCCGAGGATCGGCAGCGGGCCGGCGCCGGCGGTGCCGTCCTCGACCAGGCCGGTCGCGTCGACCACGCGCTCGCGCAGGACGCGCAGCGCGAGCCGGAAGTCGAGCTCGCGGCTGTCGACCTGGAGCGCGTCGCGGGTGTCGGCGTCGAGCCGCTCGGTGGGCATGAGGAAGTTGCGGCGCTGGAACAGCTCGATCGCGTTGCCGGTGCGCCAGGTGAAGCTGCCGTCGCTGTCCTTGTCGAGCAGCCAGCCCTCGCAGCGCAGCTCCTGCTCGGCGGTGACCAGCGCGACGTGCTCGTCGTCGAGCTGCTTCCACTTCGCGACCCGCGCCGACCACTCGGGCACGACGGCGAGCTCGGCGATCGACAGCAGGCCGCGGCGCGCGCGCTCCCTGTCGAGCAGCGCGGCGTAGCTCTGCCGCCACGCGTCGGCGAGCCTCACCGCGTCGCGGTCGTCCTGCGAGAGCGTGCGATCGAGCGCGGCGATCGGCGCCGGATCGACCGCGGCGTGGCACGCGTGGCGCGCGTCGTCGTCGAGCCGCGCCCGCACGATCGCGAGCGCGGGCACCACGCCGTACAGCTCGGCCAGGCCGTCGTCGTCGCGCTCGGCCGCGATCGCGAGGTAGCGGTCGTGGAAGCTCGGGACCTGGCCGTCGCCGGCCGGCGCGAACATCGCCGGCGTCCAGCCGTCGGTGAGATCGACGATCGTCAGGCCCCGCCCGCGGGCGTCGGCGGCGCACAGCGCGCCGCCGTCGACCGTCTCGACCATGATGCAGCGGCCGTCGCGATCGAGCTCGCCGGGCAGCACGCGCGCGCTCGCCTGGAGCTCGGGCACCGCGGCGACCACTCCGGTCCGCGTCGCGGGCGCTGCGCACGCCGCGAGCACGCTGGTCACGACGACTGCCGCGCGCACGTCCCTCCGATCTTGACGGATCGCGCGGCGCGGCGCGACGTGCGCATCATGCGCACATCCGCGCCAGCTGCCGACGCCGCGCCTCACCTGGTGAGCAGGTGATCACGCTCGGTTGTCGCCTGCGCCGCGGCGGCCGATAACGTTCGGCGCCATGAGGACACGGTGGATCCTGCTCGCCTCGCTCGCCGCGTGTGGCTCGAGCCACAACGGCTCGACCGATGCCAAGGCGGCCGACGCGGCACCCGACGCCAGGCCCGACGCGGGGGTCGATGCCTCGCTCGCCGGCACGATCGCGGTGCCGCTCACCAGCCTCGGCGGCGTCGCGTACACCGCGCCGTTCGAGGTCGGCGGCCAGACGCTCGCCGCGATCGTCGACACCGGATCGACCACCGCGGCGGTCGCCGGCTCGACCTGCACGACGTGCATGGTCACGCCGGAGTACAGCGCGGGCGCGACCGCGGTCGACCAGCACAAGACCGCGAAGGCGACCTACGGCGACGGCACCGGGTGGTCCGGCGAGATCTACGCCGATCACGCCGCGTTCGTACCCGCGTCCCAGATCACGCTCGACTTCGTGTCGATGACGTCGAGCAGCGGCTTCTTCCGCGGGCCGTACCAGGGCATCGTCGGGCTCGGGCCCGACCAGCTGCTCTCGACCGGCACGACCTCCTACCTGACGGTCGCGACCGACGGCGGGATGGCGCCCGAGATCGCGTTCCAGCTGTGCCCCGACAAGGGCACGATGTGGCTCGGCGGGTTCGACAGCACGGCGACCTCGGCCGCGCCGACCTACACCGCGATGAACGCGCAGTTTCCGTACTACGCGGTCGGCGTCGCCGACCTCACGGTCGGCACGACCAGCGTCGGCACCACCGCGTCGTTCGGCCCGACCATCGTCGACACCGGCACCAGCCTCACGTACATGCCGACGGCGGTGGTGACGGCGGTGACGACCGCGGTCAACGGCTCGTCGGGCTTCAAGGCGCTGTTCGGCACGCAGACGCTCAGCGACGGCGGCTGCGTGTCGTCGAGCACCGTGACCACCGCGCAGCTCGACGCGATGCTGCCGGCGATGTCGATCACGTTCCCCGGCGCGAGCGCACCGCTCACCCTCGCGCCGTCGCGCTCGTACATCTACGTGCAGGGCGGCGGGATGTTCTGCCTGTCGATCAGCAGCTCGTCGCAGCTGTTCAGCGGGATCACCGCCTCGCTGATCGGCGACACCATGCTCGCGTCGTTCGTCACGGTGATCGACCGCGGCAACAAGCAAGTCGGGTTCGCACCCGAGCAGGGCTGCGCCGACGCCCAGGCCCAGGTCGCGCGGCCGGTCCCGCCGCCCGCGCCCGGCCAGCCGTGGTGGTCGACCGACCCGCGGATCCGCCCGCCGCGGCTGTGACTGGCGCCGCGGCGCCGCGCGTTTCACGATCTAGCGATGTGGCGCGCGGTGGTGGTCGTCCTGCTCGCGGCGCGGGTCGCGCATGCCGGCCCGCCGTGCGCGCGCTGCGTGGTCGCGCTGCCGGCCGGCGACGATCCGGTGCCGCTGGTCGTCGTGCTGCACGGCGACCGCGAGCACGCGCCGGCCGCGGCGGCGCGCTGGCGTGCCCGGGTGGCCCGGCGCGGCTGGGCGCTGCTCGCGCTCGAGTGCCCGCACGACCTCGGCTGCGGCGACAGCTTCTGGAAGTGGGACGGCGATCCGGCGTGGGTCGTGGCGCAGGTCGCGGCGATCGCCAGGCAGCGCGCGATCGATCCTGCGAGGATCTACCTGGTCGGCTGGTCGGGCGGCGCGTCGTACATCGGCTGGCGCGCGCAGGCCTGGCCCGCGACGTTCGCGGCGGTGGTGTTCCACGGCGGCGGGATGGCGCCGGGCGACGATGCGTGCCCCGAGCGCGCGCTGCCCGCGTACTTTCTGGTCGGCGACAAGAACCCGTTGCACGGCCTGGCGCGGGCGCTGCGCGGCTACTTCGACGGCTGCAAGCAGGACGTCGTGTGGGACGTGATCGCGGGCGCCGATCACGCGAAGGAGGAAGCCGCGCTCACCGCGCGCAAGGCCGATACCATCCTCGACTGGCTCGCCGCGCGCCACCGATAGTCCACAATAGCGGCATGCGCTGGGACCACGACTACGCGAGCTCGGAGATCGAGGATCGCCGCAGCGAGGGCGGGTACGGTCTCGGCGGTGGCGGCGGCGGGCTGCCCGTGTTCGGCATGCTGCGCCTGTTCAGCCTGTTCGGCTGGAAGGGCATGCTGATCGGGCTGGTGCTGGCCGGGGTGGTCGCGCTCGGCGGGCGGTGCACCGCGACCACCAGCGCGCCGAGCCATCGCCCGGTCGCGAGCTCGGCGCAGGAGGACGAGCTGGTCCACTTCGTCGGCTTCGTGTTCGACGACGTCCAGACCATGTGGCGCGCGCGCATCCCGAGCTATCGCGACGCCCACCTCGTGCTGTTCCGGCACGCGATCCGCTCGGGCTGCGGCACGGCGTCGACCGCGGTCGGGCCGTTCTACTGCCCCGTCGACCACAAGGTGTACATCGACCTCGAGTTCTACGACGAGCTGCGCCGCAAGTTCGGCGCGCCCGGCGACTTCGCGCAGGCCTACGTGATCGCGCACGAGGTCGGCCACCACGTGCAGAACACGCTCGGCCTGCTCGGCGGCAAGGGCCGCACCGATTCGATCCACACCGAGCTGCAGGCCGACTGCCTGGCCGGCGCGTGGGGCCAGGACGCCGATCGCCGCGGCGAGCTCGAGATGGGCGATGTCGACGAGGCGCTCAACGCGGCGAGCCAGATCGGCGACGACACGCTGCAGCGCCGCGAGCAAGGCTACGTCCAGCCCGAGACCTGGACGCACGGTTCGTCGGCCCAGCGCGTCGCGGCGTTCAAGTCCGGCTTCCAGGGCGGGCCCGCGGCGTGCGGCCTGAAGCTATGACGGATCGGGCGAGGTCACGCCGGGCTGCGACGCGCCGGCGTGGATGATGATGTAGCCGGTCGCGCCGCCGCCGCCGCCGCCGCCGCCCTTGTCGACCGTGGTCACCGAGGCGCCGCCGAGCGCGCCGCGCGCACCGCCCGCACCGCCGTCGGTGCCGCTGTCCGAGTTGCCGCCGCCGCCCGCCGCCTGCTGCGACGACAGCAGGCCG
>DATJAE010000460.1:0-10302 GCA_035516595.1 Kofleriaceae bacterium
GCCGCCATCGACCAGATCGTCTCGGTGTCCTTGAGCTCGGGGCCGGCGATCGCCTTGCCCGCGGCGACGTCGATCCGCCACGGCCTGGCGCCGGGCATCGCGCCCGCCCACACCGTGCCGTCGGCGGCCTGCGCGATCGACACCACCGCGATCGCGCCGTCGAGCGCGACCAGCTTCTTCGCGGTGTCGCCGCTGGTACGGTAGATCGCGCCGCCGGCGTCGGAGCCGAGCAGCACGCTGCCGTCGCGCAGGTGAAGCGCCGACCACACCGCATCGCCTTCGAGCGAGACCCGCTTGGTGTCCCAGCCCGGGCGGACCTCGCCGGTGGAGGTGATGAACGCGGAGGTCGCATCGCCGGCGTCGAACTGCTGATAGGTCTCGACCGTCCACTCGGCGGTGACCACGGCGTCGGCGCGCAACGAGAGCGCGAGGATCGGAGCGACGAACAGGTAACGTTTCACGAGTTCTCCTAGCGATCGCGCACGCGCACGAGCATGGTCGACGAGCCGTTGATCACGCGCTTGGCGGGCGTGAGCGTGCGCGCGATCGGCTTGTAGGCGATCGCGCGCTGGGTATGGCTCTCGGGATGCAGCTTGTCGAGCGCGCTCGGCGGCAGGTCGCGCACCAGCTTGCCGTCGAGCGCGACGCCCTCGTCGGCGGGGTAGATCGTCACCGCCCACACGTTGCCGGGCAGGAGCTTGCGAAAATCGGCGAGCAGCGACGGCAGGTCGACCGGCGGCGCGGCGTCGAGCTTGGCGGTGTCGCCGGCCCCGACCTCGAGCTGGACGATGCTGCCGGCGAGCCGCTCGGGCACGACGACGTTCACGTCCTCGATCACGTCCTTGCCGTCCCACTGGCTCATCACGACCTGGACGGTGTTGGTCTTGCCGGGGATCAAGTCGCCGGTCGGCACCTTGACCTCCTTGATGTCGCCGTAGTTGGCCTCGAACCGCAGGTCGACCTTGATGTCCACCCGCTCGATCGAGACCGGCGCGTACGGGTTCATCATCAGCGGTACGAGCACGCGCAGCCCGCGCACCACGCCCATCACCGACATCGCGCCGTCGTTGGCGTACATGTAATCGACGAACTGCAGCGGGTCGGCGCCCTTGATCCGCACGGTCGACTCGATCCGCGCGGTGACGTCTGCGCGGTCGGGCAGGTAGTAGTTGACCGCGTTCATCAGCGCCGCGCCGGCGATCGCCGGTGTCAGGAACTTGTTGTCGAGCACCTCGGTGTGGAACATGCCCTTGTCGACGTGCTTGCCGCTGCTGCTCGTGATCGAGATGTCGACCGGGATGGTCGGCGAGCGCAGCCCGGTGTCGGCCGCGATCGCGGCCTGGCGATCCTGGACGAGCGAGCCGACCTCGTTCATCGCGGTCGCCATCACGAACGCGCTCATCGACGACGGGATGACCGTGTGCACGCTCGCGGTCGCGACCGGCGCGTAGGTCTCGCCGGTCTGGAACATCGGATGGCCGAACGCGAGCACCTTGTCGCCGTCGACGTAGGACACCGTGCCGATCGCCGCGGCGGACATGTCGCCGCGGATCAGCTCGACCGCGATCGCGCCGCCCATCACGAGCTTGGTCGGCCCGCCCTCGGTCGGCGATCCGGTCGAGCCGCCGGCCCGCTCGGGCACGAGGTTGGAGTCGCCGAACACCTTCTCGAGCTGGCCGAACGCCGGCGCGGAGAAGCCGGCGACGGACAGCGGCACGGCGGCCGACAGGGTCTGGCCATCGACGTCGATCCCGCGCGGGACCGGCGGCGGCAGCGGCGCGGACAGCAGCCAGTTGCTGCGCACCGGGCCGAGCGCGTCGAGCGCGGCCTGCGGGTCGACCGTCGGCGCGAGCCGCCGCCAGTCGGCCATGGTCGCGGCCGCCGGCACCACCATCCTCGGACCGCCCGGCACCTTGGCGGCCGACACCTGGCCGCGCCGGAACGTGTCGAGGCCTTCCCGCTTCATGTAGTCGATCGGCGTGCAGCCGCCGAGCGCCACCTTGTTGAAGCGAAAGCCGTAGCTGAACGCGCAGACCAGGCGATCGTCGATGTAGAGCGGGCTGCCCGACATCCCCTGCCAGAACCCGGTGACCTGGAGCTTGGGGTCCTCCGACTTGACGAGGATGATGTCCTGCTTCGGCAAGAAGTTGTGGACGACCGAGACCACCTCGAACGTGAACTTCTCCGGCGTGTTGCCCGACATCGTGGTCATGCCGTAGCCGGTCTGGCCTGGCTTGACCTTGTCGAGCGGATAGGTGTCGGGGGCTGCGTACGCGCGCGCGGGAATCCCGCTCGCCACGAGGACTGCGGCGACTAGCCGCCACGACCCATGCATGTTTATCGAGAATAGCGGCGGTGTTGGGGATCCGCCAGTGGCGCTGTGCCACGGCGAAGCCATCAGAACTGCGGAAAACTCGCGACAAGTGTGTCAGCTTTTGCGTCGGTCCGACCGGCGGGATGTTGATAGTCCGTCAACAGTCGTTGGCGGGTACCCGGAGCTAAGTGGCCGGTCCGACTCGAATCACCTGCGTATTCCATTCCCGGCACGGCTCTTGTACAGGGCTGCGGGCACGGAGGATGTTCATGTCGAATTTCGTCGAGACCTGGAAGGGAATCGCGACTGCTCTGGGCCGCTCGGAGCGCTGGTGCCGCTACATGGCGCGCCGCGCCGCGGATCCGCTTCCGGTGTTCAAGGTCGGCGGGATCGTCCGGCTCAACAACACCGACCTCGAAGACTGGCTGGCGCGTCAGCGCGACCGCTCGATGCGCGGTCCGTCGCCCGATGACATGGCGCTGCGCCTGATCGCCTGATCCTCCGCGATCCAGCCCGCGACGACGCGCTGGAACGCGCGTTCTCGCGAGACGATCGCCGCCATGCCGCTGCACGGGGCGAGCTCGCGTTCGGGACAGGTGGTGCACGGCGTTCGATCGGCTCCGCGCCGCCCGTAAAGCACGCGCAGCCCGATCACCATCGCGACCGCCCCCGCGGCGAGCGCGAGGCCGGCGGCGCTCCACGCGAGCACGCCGCACGTGATCGCGAGCGCGAAGCACGCGGCGGGGAGCATCCGGGTCACGGTCTTGGCGATCCGCACGCGCGACCACAACGTGGCGAGCAAGACCGCGGTGCCCGATGCGAGCGCGATCGTCGCCGCGGCGCTCGACGCGCCGAGCGCGAGCCCGACCACACCTCCGACGCCGCCGCCCGCGACCGCGAACGTGCAGCCGCGGCACAGCCGGACCCGCCGCCCGACCCGCACGACCTCGCCGGCGTAGCGATCGCACAGCGGATGGTGCGCGAACCGGTGGAAGCGATGCGCGCGGCGCGACAGCCGATCGATCCGGCGCGCCAGACGGCGGGACAGCTTGCTCCGCCGCAGCTGCGCCGCCGGGACGATCGCCGGAGCCTCGATCAATGGAGCTGGCGCAGCCGGACCGCCGTGCCGTACGCGACGATCTCGTTGGTGTTCTGCATCAGCTCGCCGGAGTCGAACATCAGCCCGAACACCGCGTTGCCGCCCAGCGAGATCGCGTGCTGCTCGAGCCGGTTCATCGCCTCGTTGCGCGAGTCGGTCGCGAGCTTGGTGAGCGCGGTGATCTCGCCGCCGGCGAAGGTCTGGCAGCCGGCGCACGCCTGACCGACCACGGAGCGCGAGCGCACCGTGATGCCCCAGCACGGACCGAGGATCGCCTCCACCTCGTAGCCCGGCGGCGGCGACAGCGTGGTGATGATGAGAATGCGATGGGGCGACATCGCGGTTCCAGCAGCAGCAGCGGCGGCAGCAGCCATGGCGCGGACACTAACACGGGTGCTATAGAGCCGCCGAGCGGTATGACGCGTCCAATCTCGGAGTTATCGGGGCCGGTCCGGGCGCTATTTTCCGATGTCGACGGAACGATGACCACCGGCGATCGCATCGAGGCGGCGACCTACGCCGCGCTCGAGCGCCTGGGCGAGGCCGGCGTTCCGGTCATCATGGTGACCGGCCGGCCCGCGGGGTTCGGCCACGCGTTCATGAAGATGACGCCGGTGCTCGCGTGCGTGACCGAGAACGGCGGCGTGACGTTCGTGCGCGAGGGCCGCAAGCTGCACAAGCACTACGGCGTCAAGGCAGCGAGCCTGCCCGAGTGGCGCCGGCGGATGAACGACGTCGCGGTCGACGTGATGTCGAAGGTGCCGGGGGCCCGGCTGTCGAGCGACTCGCGCTACCGCGAGGTCGATCTCGCGATCGACTGGAACGAAGAGGTCTCGCTGTCCCGCGAGGACGCCGAGACCTGCGTGCAGCTGATCCAGAAGGCCGGGCTGTCGGCGGTGCGGTCGAGCGTGCACGTCAACTTCGGACCGCCGCACTTCGACAAGCTGTCGGCGTGCATCGCGCTCGTGCGCCAGGTGCTCGGCGGCGACCCGGGCGACCTGGCGCCCTACGTCTACGTCGGCGACGCGCTCAACGACGCCCCGATGTTCGGCGGCTTCCCGACCTCGGTCGGCGTCGCCAACATCAAGGCGTGGTGGGACGAGCTCGCCCACAAGCCGGCGTTCCTGACCGAGCGCCCCGAGGGCGCCGGCCTGCGCGAGCTCGTCGAGCACCTGCTCGTGCTGCGCGGCAACTAGGTTCGCGGTCGTGCGGCCGTGCGGGCGCCGCCGCGTGCTAGCCTCGTCGCGATGACTCGCGTCGACGTGTTCGCGGCCGCGCTGCGCGCGCTCGACGGCGGGCGCGGCGTCGCGCTCGCGGCGGTCACCGGCGCGACCGGGTCGACGCCGCGTCACCTCGGCGCGCGGATGGCGGTCGCCGACGATGGCGCGCAGTGGGGCACGGTCGGCGGCGGCAGGATCGAGGCCCTGGTGGTGGCGGCGGCGCGCGAGGTCGCCGGCGGCGCGCCCGCGCGGGTCGTGCGCCAGCACCTGGTGCGCGATCTCGCGATGTGCTGCGGCGGCGCGATGGAGGTGGCGATCACGCCGGGCGCCGCGTCGCGCGAGGTCATCGCGGCGATCGCGGGGGCGCGCGCGCCGCTCGTGCTGGTCACGCCGCTCGACGGCGGTCCGCTCGCGAGCCGGCCGCCGCGCGAGGGCGATCCGCCGGCGCATCGCCCGGTGGTCGAGGGCGGCGCGCTGATCGAGCGGGTGGGCGCGGCCGAGCGCGTCGTGATGTTCGGGCTCGGCCACGTGGCGCGCCGGCTCGGCCCGCTGCTCGCCGAGCTCGAGTTTTCCGTGATCGCGTGCGACGACGGGGACACCGGCGCCCACGAGCCGGCCCCGGCCTGGGCCGACGCGGTGATCGAGTCGTTCGATCCGCGCGAGGTCGAGCGCGCGCTCGGCGGGCTCGGCCGCGACGACTACGTGTTGATCGTGACGCGCGACCACGCGATCGACCAGCAGCTGCTCGAGCAGCTGATCGCGCGCGACGAGCTCGGCTACCTCGGCATGATCGGCAGCCGCGGCAAGATCGGGCGGTTCCGCAAGCGGCTCGCGGCGAAGGGGCTGCTCGACGGGCCGGCGGGCGAGGCGCGGTGGGCGCGGCTGCGCGCGCCGATCGGGCTGGACATCGGCGCCGAGACGCCCGAGGAGATCGCGGTGGCGATCGCGGCCGAGCTGGTGGCGCGGCGGCGGCGCGGCGTGGCCGCGGCGAGCGACTGGCGGCCGGTGCGCGCCGACACGGAAGACGCGCGATGACCCGGGTCGGCGCGGTGATCCTCGCGGCGGGCGCCGGCACGCGGCTCGGCACGGTCGCCAAGGCGCTGCTCGTGCGCGACGGCCGATCGTACCTCGCGACGATCCTGGCGACCGCGCGCGAGCTGGGACTGCACGACGCCGTGGTCGTGGTCGGCCCGCCGCACGGCGACGCGGTCGCGGCGCACGCGCGCGAGCTCGGCGCGCGGATCGCGCACAACCCGCGGCCCGAGCGCGGCATGGCGAGCTCGGTCGCGCTCGGCTTCGCGGCGATCACCCCTCCGCACCGCCCTGCGGCGGTGCCGGAGGCCGACGCGGCGTGGCTGTGGCCGGTCGATCATCCGTTCGTCGCGCCGGCGACGTTGCGCGCGCTGGTCGCTGCGCTCGCCGATCACGCGGCGGTGCGCCCGACGTTCGGCGGCCGCGGCGGACATCCGCCGCTGATCGCCCGCGCGCTGTGGCCGCGCCTGGCCGGTTGCGCGGACCTCGACGGCGGGGCGCGCGCCGTGCTCGCGGCCGCCGCGATCGCCGACGTCGCGGTCGACGACCCGGGCTGCGTGCGCGACGTCGACACGCCCGCCGACCTCGAGGCGCGGCCATGAGGCGGCTCGTGCTCGCGTGCGCGCTCGCCGCGTGCGCGCATCCGGCCAAGCCGCCGCCGCCGCAGCGGGTCGAGCTCGGCGCGGGCGGCGAGGAGGCCGACGACGTCCGCCGCAAGCGGCTGGTCGCCGAGCTGCAGGACGAGATCCTGTCGTCGTACGAGCGCGACGATCTGCCCGAGGTCGACACCGAGCTGATCCCGCCGACCGTCGGCCCGGCGCGGATCGGCGCGGGGCCGGGCGACGTGCTGTTCGGCGACGACGTCCGCCAGCGCGCGTCCAGCCGATGGCCGCTCTACCTCGGCCCCGCCGTGCACACCGAGGTGCGCTCGAAGCGGCTCGACATCCACCTGTCGAAGGACAAGCAGGTGTCGGCGGCGTGGATGTCCGACGAGCTGTCGTGGCGGATCGAGGTGTGCGGCCACATGGCGGCGATCCCGCTGCGCATCACCGCGCTGTACGCGCACGACGGCGATCGCTGGGTCGAGGTGTTCGAGCACCTGTCGTACGCGCGCGTGCCCGTGCCGTATCCCGGCGGGATGTTCGGCCTGCCGATGATCCACCCGCACGAGGATCCCATCGTCGATCGCCGGCTCGCCGACCAGCTGTCGGGCGTGCTGGCCTCGCTGATGTCGCGCTCGTCCGCGCGCATCCTCTCGGTGGTCTCGCTCGATCCGCAGCGCCTCGCCGACGAGGATCCGTCGCAGCCCGCGCCGACCATGCTGCTCGCGCCGGATCCGGACGGCGAGTGGCACGGCACCGACGACATCTCGCGCGCGCAGCTGGTCGACGGCGCGCTGCGCGCCGAGGATCGCCGGATCGGCACGGTCGGACCGAGCGTCGCGCGCTCGTCGATCGCCTACTGGGTCGGCAACTTCGTCGCCGAGCTGCCGTCGCGGCCGGGCGTGCCGGCGGGCAAGGTCCGGCTGCGCGGCACGTTCATCTTCGAGAAGCGCAACGACAAGTGGATCGTCGTGCAGGGCCACGTGTCCGAGGCGATCGACGACTACACGCTCGCGCAGAGCGTGTTCGGCACCGCGCTCGCGATGACCGAGCAGGACATCCTGCGCAAGAAGCCGCTCGCGGTGCTGTGCGACGCGCCGGAGGTCAGCGCGATTCCTGGGGCTGCGCGGTCGGCTCGGGTGCCGGAAGCTGGTAACCGGTGACGTGCGGATCGTCGAGGTAGGTGTCGGTCACCCGCTTCTTGCGGAACCACGGCAGGACGCGCAGCGGTAGCGCGAGCAGCGCGCCGAGCCCGCCGACCAGCTTGCCGCCGTAGGCCTCGGCCACGAGCAACGCGCGCCGCGCGCCCGACAGCTCCACCAGCGGACGGTCGAGCACGCCGATCCGGCGCAGCCGCAGCTCGGCGCACTGGTTGGCGTGATCGAGGAACGCGGGCAGGTGGCGCAGCACGGGATGGTCGGCCGGCAGCCGTTTCTTCATGTAGCCGGCGAGCCGGCGCACGCCCCACATCGACACCAGCGACAGCCCGAGCAGGCGGCGGCGCAGCCAGGGCCGGCCCTCGATCGCCTTGGCGGTCTGCTGCTCGCCGAACTCGACGTGGCGCTCCTCCTGCTTGACCGCGCGGCGCAGGATGTCGACCGACGGCTTGTGATCCAGCGTGTCGATCACCGCGTAGAACGCCTGGAGCACGAAGCCCTCGCCCTGCGCCATCTCGAGCGCGACGTGCTCGGCCCACGATCCGCCCATCATGCCGGTCGCGAGGAAGCGCACCGCGGGGTGGGCCGGCCGGGGCTGGCAGCCGAGCATCGTCATGATGCGCAGGAAGTTGTCGACGTGCTGCATCTCCTCGAGCGATTGCCGCGCGAGGAACCTGGCGGCCTCGAGATCGGGCGCGTCGTACAGCCAGTGGCCGACCTGGATGCCGGTGACCTCGCCGTAGAGGAACTGGTTGAACATCCACTCGAGCAGGTCACGATCGCGGATCGGGTCGAGCTTGCCGCCCTCGAACGGATACGTCATCTCGTCGCGGGTGAGCAGCATCGGCCTGAGCGCAGGATACCACCTGGGGTAGGATGGCGCGTGCCCGAATCGGGGACCGCTCCGACTGCCGTCGATCGGCCGGTGGTGGAATCCGGCACGTCGATCGCGACGCCGGAGCAGGCGATGCGCCTGCTCGAGGCGCGGCGCGCGTGGACGTTCGCGTTCGGCCTCGGCATCCTGTGCGTGCTCGGCGCGATCCTCGTGCTGCTGATCGGCGGCGATCCGTTCGCGCAGCACCTCCACCTCGCGGCGCTGGGTGCGAACGCGCTGGTGTGCGCGGCGTTCACCGTGCTGCGCCGCGATCCGGCGCGCTACCGCACGCGCGACATGACCTGGATCCTCGTGGTCGGTACGGTCACCAACGCCACCGGCTTCTATTACTGGGGCGTCGCGTCGGCGTTCATCGCGGTGTCGACCGTGGCCGGCTACGCCTACGCGATCGGCGCGACCCGGCTCGGCGCGATCGTGCCGACCGTGGTGGTGATCGTCACCAACGCCGGGATCGGCGTCGCCGAGCTGTGCGGTTGGCTCGGCCAGCGCGGCCTGGTGGTCTACGCGCCGTGGATCACGACGGCCGGGCAGATCGTCGCCATCGTCGCGATCCAGCTGATCATGGCGATGGCGATCGTCGGCGGGCTCGACACCCGCGCGCAGATGCAGCGCGTGCTCGCCGAGCACCACGCCGCGCTGCGCGAGCTGGCGCAGCGCGACGCCCAGCTCGCCGAGGCGCGCCAAGCCGAGCGCGAGGCGCGCGCGCCGGGCGAGGGCCGTCACACCGGCAGCCAGCTCGGCCGGTTCCGGCTCGGGCTCGTGCTCGGCCGCGGCGCGATGGGCGAGGTCTACGCCGCGACCGACGAGCGCGGCGCGCCGTGCGCGGTGAAGCTGCTCGCCGCGCACCTGCTCGACAACGAGGACGCGCAGCGCCGGTTCCAGCGCGAGGCGCGCGCGGTCGCGGCGCTCGACGTGCCGAACGTGGTGCGCGTGCTCGACGTCTCGCCGCCCGGCGCGGAGCAGCCGTACATCGCGATGGAGCGGCTCGACGGCCGCGATCTGTCGGACCTGATCAAGGAGCGGCCGACCCGCGATGTCGGCGAGGTGGTCGCGATCGTGCGCGCGGTCGCGGCCGGGCTCGACGCCGCGCACGCCGCCGGCATCGTGCATCGCGATCTCAAGCCGGCGAACGTGTTCGCCGCGACCACGGCGTCGGGCGTGGTGTGGAAGGTGCTCGATTTCGGCGTGTCGAAGCTGTTCGACGCCGACGCGACCCAGACCCACGGCAACCTGGTCGGCACGCCGGGCTACATGGCGCCCGAGCAGGCCAAGGGCATCAAGGTCGATCGCCGCGCCGACGTCTACTCGCTCGGCGTGCTGGCCTATCGCCTGATCACCGGGCGGCCGGTGGTCGTGCCCGGCGATCCGCCGCGCATGATCCACGAGGTCGTGTACCGCGTGCCGCCGCAGCCGAGCTCGTTCGCGTCGGTGTCGCCGGCGGTCGAGGCGGTGCTCGCGATCGCGCTCGCCAAGTCGCGCGACGATCGGTTCGCGACCGCCGGCGATCTCGCCGCCGCGCTCGCCGAGGCCGCGGCGGGCGTGGCACCGCCGAGCCTGGTCGAGCGCGCTGGCGAGCTGCTGCGCGACGCGCCGTGGGGCGCGTGGCTGCGCGATCGGCACAGCGCTACCGAAATAATCGCGCCGCGGTCGCGCGCGCGTCGCGCTTGACCCGCGCGAGCTCGAGCGTCAGCAGCGCGCGGTCGCGCACGACCACCGCGCCGTCGACCGCGACGTGGCGGACGTCGCAGGCCTTGGCGGCGTACGCGATCTGCGACCACGGGCTGGCGGCCGGCAGGACGTGCAGCGCGGCGACGTCGATCGCGATCACGTCACCGCGCTTGACGACCTCGAGCGAGCCGATCTGATCGGCGAGCCCGAGCGCGGCCGCGCCGCCCGCGGTGGCCAGGCGCACCGCCTCGGGCGCGGGCAGCGTGCGCGGCCCGCCGCGGGGCTTGTGGAGCAGCGCGACCAGGCGCAGCTCGT
>DATJAE010000461.1:0-4412 GCA_035516595.1 Kofleriaceae bacterium
ATCCATCGCCGATCGCTTCGTTGCCGCTCCTTGCGTTACGCCCGGTAGCGCTGCGTCGCGGCGCCTCGCGCTCGGCGCGCCTCGGCAGCCGCAACCAATCATCTCCTCTGTGGCGAGGTACTAGCCGCGCAAGCGCTGCGCGAAATCGCGCGGACGCGCTGGCACCGGCGCTGCACCGCCGGGACGGTCATGGCGACTCTCCCGATCCCCACCGATTACCAGGCCGCGATCGACGCGCTGGGTCAGGACGAGGCTCCGATCCCGGCGCCGACCTGGCTGGCGCGCGAGGCCTACGTGCCGAACGACGCGCTCGAGCGCCGGATCGCGGCCGAGGATCCCGACGCGTTCTGGGCCGAGCAGGCCAAGCTGGTCGACTGGATCCGGCCGTTCGATCGCACCTGCGAGATCGCGCTGCCCGACCATCGCTGGTTCGTCGGCGGCCAGCTCAACGCCGCGGTCAACTGCATCGATCGCCACGCGCTGTCGGCGCACCGGCTCAAGGCCGCGCTGATCTGGGTCGGCGAGGACGGCGACGAGCAGACCTACACCTACGGCCGGCTGTACCGCGAGGTCGGTCGGTTCGGCAACGCGCTGCGCAAGCTCGGCGTCGCCAAGGGCGATCGCGTCATCATCTACATGCCGCTGGTCCCCGAGGGCATCGTCGCGATGCTGGCGTGCGCGCGGATCGGCGCGATCCACTCGGTGGTGTTCGCCGGCATGGGCACGCAGGCGCTCAAGAGCCGGATCGTCGACTCGGGCGCCAAGGTCGTGGTGTGCTCCGACTACGGCTACCGCCGCGGCAAGCAGCTGCCGCTCAAGCCGGCGGTCGACGAGGCGGTGCGCGATCTGCCGGGCGTCGAGCACGTGATCGTGCACCGCCGCGGCTCGCGGCCGGGCGACGCGCCGGTCGAGCTCGCGTCCGAGCGCGAGCACGACTTCTACGACGTCCAGGACGCGCGCGCGATCCACTGCCCGCCCGCCGCGATGAGCGCGGACGATCCGCTGTTCATCCTCTACACGTCGGGCACGACCGGCAAGCCCAAGGGCATCGTCCACGCGACCGGCGGCTACCTGGTCGGCGTGACGTACCTGTCGCGCGCGTTCCTGCAGATCGGCGAGCGCGACGTCTACTGGTCGACCTCCGACATCGGCTGGATCGTCGGCCACTCGTTCATCGTCTACGGCCCGCTGTCGATCGGCGCGACCGTGCTGGTGCGCGAGGGCGTGCCCGACTATCCATCGCCCGAGGTGACGTGGGAGCTGTGCGAGCGCTACGGGGTCAACGTGATGTTCACCGCGCCGACCGCGGTGCGGATGTGGATGAGCCACGGCGCCGGTGCGCCCGGCAAGTACGACCTGTCGCGGCTGCGCCTGATCGCGTGCGCGGGCGAGCCGCTCAACCCCGAGGCGCATCGCTGGGCGCAGCGCTGCCTGGTCGGGCAGGGCAACGGCCTGGTGGTCGACAACTGGTGGCAGACCGAGATCGCGGCGCCGGTGATCGCGACGCTGCCGACCTTCGATCCGCGCCCGGGCAAGGTCGGCAAGGCGATGCCGGGCGCCGAGCTCGCGATCCTCGACGCGCACGGCGAGCCGGTCCCCGACGGCACCGGCGGCCAGCTCGTGCTGCGCCGCCCGCTGCCGTACATGATGCGCGCGATCTGGAACGACCGCGAGCGCTACGCGCGCGCCTGGAAGGACGGCTTCTACCGCGCCGGCGACATCGCGGTGCGCGATCGCGACGGTTACATCGCCGTGCTCGGCCGCTACGACGACGTGCTCAACGTCGCGGGCCACCGGATCGGCACCGCCGACATCGAGGCCTCGCTCGGCCGCCACGCCGCGGTCGCCGAGAGCGCCGCGATCGGCCTGCCCGATCCGCTCAAGGGCGAGCGGATCAAGGCGTTCGTCGTGCTGCGCCCGGGCGTGGCCGCGACCGCGGGGCTGGTCGCGTCGCTCAAGGATCACGTGCGCTCGGATCTGGGCGCGATCGCGACGCCGTCCGAGATCGAGCTGCGCGCGAGCCTGCCCAAGACCCGCTCCGGCAAGATCGTGCGGCGCTACCTGCGCGCGCAGGAGCTCGGCGAGGACCCGGGCGATCTCTCGACGCTCGCCGATTGAGGGCGCTATGGTTGGGGCATGGGCATCTTCTCGAAGATCAAGAACGGCATCTCGGGCAAGGCCAATGCCGCGCTCGACAGGGCGATCGATCCCGAGAAGGAGCTCGACATGGCGATCCTCGAGCTCGAGGACGGCCGCAAGAAGGCGATGCAGGAGCTGCTCGGCTACAAGACCACCGCCAAGCAGCTCGATCAGGACATCGAGAAGTACAAGGCCAAGGTCGCCGAGTGGGAGCGCCGCGCGATGATCGCGGTCAAGGCCGGCGACGACGACGCCGCCAAGCAGGCGCTGCGCGAGAAGAAGAACGCCGAGGTCGAGCTCGCCAAGATCGAGCGCGACAAGCACGAGGCGCAGAGCTACGCGATCCAGCTCAACCGGAGCCGCAAGGACTTCGAGACCAAGCTGCAGATACTCAAGCTGCGCAAGGGCACGCTCGCGACCCAGATCGCGTCGGCGCGCTCGGCGACCGGCGACGTGTTCGGCAACGACTCGTCGGTGTGGGACAAGTTCCAGCGCGCCGAGGACCGGATCGATCAGGAGGCGATCGAGACCGAGGTCGACGCCGCGATGCGCGGCGAGGAGGCGGGCGGTGCGCTCGAGCTCGAGGCCAAGATCGGCGCGTTGCCGGCCGGGCCCGACGGTCCGGAGGACGCGCTCGCCAAGCTCAAGGCGAAGATGGCGGCCGACAAGGCGGCCAGGCAGAAGGCGCTCGAGGCCGGCGCGCCGCCGCCGGAAGGCGAGAAGAAGTGATCGTCACCGGCCAGATCGGCGTCGCGGCCGCGCCGGGCGGCGAACCGGACGAGGCGCTGTCGGCGCGGCTGCGCGATCTCGCGCTGGTCGATCTCGACGCCCTGTGCGCCGGCGCGGACGGCGAGCGCGCGACCGCGCTGGTCGGCGCCTATGCCGACGACGTCGCCGATGCGCTGCGCGAGGCGCGCGTCCGGCTCGCGGCGCTGCGCGCCGCGCTCGGCGGTCCCGAGCCGCTGAACGTGCTCGACATCACCTCGCGCCAGCGCGCGTCCGACTCCGGCATCGCGGGCGCGGCGCGCGTGCGCGAGCGGCTGACCCAGCAGGCCGAGGCCGCGCGGGCGTTCGCGCGGCTGGCCGAGCTCGCCGGCGGGCTGGTCGAGCGGCTGTTCGCGGCCGAGCGCCGGCGATAGCTTCACCAGATCTAACAACTTCTTCCGACCCAATGCCGCCGGGGCGGCAACGGTCGAATACCCGGCCCCCTTCCCGTATAGTCACGCCCGATGGGTGACGAGGACCCCGACGTAGCTCGGGCGCGCGAAGGAGACCGCGAAGCCTTCGGTCGACTCGTCCAACGCCACCAACGCCGCGTGTACGCCGCCGCCCTCCATATCCTCGGCAACCACCCCGACGCCGACGACGCCGCCCAGGAGGCGTTCGTCCGGGCGTTCCGCGGCCTGCCCAGCTTCGACGGCCGGGCCGACTTCTTCACCTGGCTGTATCGCATCACGATCAACACCGCGCTCAACACCCTGCGCGGCGGCAAGCGTGGCGCCTCGCTCGTCCAGCGCAGCGGCGCCGAGGCCAAGCACGTCGGCGGCCGGCCCGAGTCGCTCGGCGAGGCCGGCGGTGACCCCGCGCACAAGACCCAGCAATCTGCCGAGGTTCGCCGCACGCTCGCGGCGATCTCCGAGCTGTCGCCGACCCTTCGCGTCACCCTCGTGCTAGCCACGATCGAGGAGCTTCCCCACAAGCACATCGCCGAGATCCTCGAGATTCCCGAGGGCACGGTCGCCTGGCGCGTCAACGAGGCGCGCAGGCTGCTCCGCCAGCGCCTCGGCCTCGTCGAACCCGCGGTGGCCCGCAAGTAGTCCGACCCATGCCCGACGAACTCGACGACCTGCTACGCCGCGCGATCAAAACGCTGGACGACCAGTTGCCTTCGGGTTATTTCGACACCCTGTCATCTCGGACGCTGGCGCGTCTGGAGTCGAGCATGGAAACGGGGACTGCGGATCACGATCCGTCGAGCGAGGTACCGCCCAGCGGGGTCGCCGAAGAGGATTCTGGCCTTCACGACATTCGAAGCCTGGCGCGCTCCACCAAGGAGCGGATCTCGAGCAAGCGCATCCCGCTCGATCGCCCGAGCGACGAGGACCTGCTGGCCACGTCGTCGGCGAGCTGGAAGGCGGTCGCGCTGCCCGAGCCGGCCAAGATGGTGTCGCTGCCGTCGGTCGAGGACTTGCCCTCGGCGCGCGCGAAGCATGCCGCGACCTCCGCCGCGGTCTCGCACCCCAACGCGCCGGTCGCGCGGCGCTCGCGCTACC
>DATJAE010000462.1:0-11671 GCA_035516595.1 Kofleriaceae bacterium
AACAACAGATCCTGGCGGAACCGGCCGGCGCGCACCTCGGCCTCGAGCGCGGCCACGATCGCCGTGCGCTCGACCTCGGCGAGCTGGCCTCGCACGTCGCCGCTCGCGACCGGGCGTACGCGCGCCGCGGCGTCGCCGAGCTTCTCGGGCAGATCGGCCGCGGTGATCGTGTCCCCGCACAACACGAGCGCGCGCTCGATCGCGTTGCGCAGCTCGCGCACGTTGCCGGGCCACGAGTAGCCGGCGAGCGCCTCGCGCGCGTCGTCGCCGATCGCCGGTGCGGCGCGGCCTTGCTGCTTCGCGGTGATCCGCGCGAAGTGCTCGGCGAGCGGCACGATCTCGCCCGGCCGATCGCGCAGCGGTGGCACGACCAGCGTGAATCCGCCGATCCGGTACATCAGGTCCTGGCGGAACCGCCCGGCCGCGACCTCGGCGTCGAGATCGCGATGGGTCGCCGCGATCAACCGCACGTCGGTCGCGATCTCGGCGGTGCCGCCGACCCGGGTCACGACCTTGCGCTCGAGCACGCGCAGCAGCTTGGCCTGCAGCGCGAGCGACATCTCGCCGATCTCGTCGAGGAACAGCGTGCCGCCGTCGGAGGCCTCGAAGAAGCCGGCCTTGCGCTGCTCGGCTCCGGTGAACGCGCCGCGCTCGTGGCCGAACAGCGCGCTCTCGAGCAGCGACTCGGGCAACGCCGCACAGTTGAGCTTGACCAGCGCGTGGTCGCGCCGGCTCGACGCCGCGTGGATCGCCTCGGCGACCAGCTCCTTGCCGACGCCGGTCTCGCCGAGGATCAGGATGGTGAGCGGCGTGTCGGCCAGCCGCTCGACCAGCGCGTACACCCGTTGCATCGCGGGGTCGATCACCACCGGCTGCTCGTCGCCGGCCTCGGGCCCGTGCTCGGCCGCGCCGCCGGACCCGGAGCGCAGCCGCGCCCGCACCAGGCCGACCAGGTTGTCGACCGTGGTGCCGTCGTCGGGGCACACCGCGACCGCCGAGCGGATCTCGACGCCATCGGCGCGGGCGCGCGCGAGCAGGCGTTCGACCGCGACCGCGCCCTCGGTGAAGCCGAGCTCGGGCAGGATCACGAAGTAGTCGTCGCCGGCGTCCTCGGCGATCACGTCCATCGGCCGCAGCGACTGCGCGATCGCGTCGAGCGCCGCGTCGCTGGCGCAGCGGATCAGCGCGAGCGTCACCGTGCGGCGGTAGCGCATCGCGCGGTCGACCTCGGCGGCGAGCCGCGCCTCGCCCAGCGTGTCGCCGAGGATCGGTGCCCGGCGGCGCAGCCCGCTGGTCACGCAGATCGTCGCGACGATCGGGCCGATCGCGACCTCGTCGCCGTTGCCGACGCGCTGGCGGCCCTCGATCCGCGCGCCGTTGAGCCGCGTGCCGTTGCGCGAGCCGAGATCCTCGAGCTCGACCACGTCGCCGGTGCGGACGAGGCGCGCGTGCATGCGCGACACGCTGTCGGCATCGACGAAGATCGTCGCGCCGCGCGAGCGCCCGAACGTGACGTCGACGCCGTCGTGGAGATCGACCACGCGCGAGTGGGGCTCGCCTTCGACGTGGATCACGGCGAACATGCGGCCATCGCCCGAGGCGAGACCGGTACCTGCGTCCTGCGTCCCCAGCTCGGTCGACACGCGGCGAAATCGTAGCCGCACGTGCCGCGCCCGCGCATTCATCTAGCCTTCATCTTCGGTCGCGATGCAGTGGTAAAACGCCCGATCATGCGCCTGCTCGTGATCGAGGATCACTCGCTGCTGCGCGAGTCGCTGGTGCGCGGGCTGCGCGATCTCGGCTACGCGGTCGACGCGACTGGCGACGGAAACGACGGCCTGGCGTTCGCGCGCGAGCACCAGTACGACGCGATCGTCCTCGACATCATGCTGCCCGGGATCGACGGCCTCGAGGTGCTGCGCCGGCTGCGCGAGCACGGCGATCGCGTGCCGATCCTGCTGCTCACCGCGCGATCGTCGGTCGAGGATCGCGTCGCCGGGCTCGATCGCGGCGCCGACGACTACCTGGTCAAGCCGTTCGCGTTCGACGAGCTCGCCGCGCGGCTGCGCGCGCTCGTGCGCCGGCGCTACGACCGCGCGCATCCGGTCGTCCGGATCGCGGACCTCGAGATCGATCCCGGCCACGGCGCGGTGCGGCGGGCCGGGCGCAGCGTGCTGCTCTCGGCCCGCGAGCTCGCGCTGCTCGAATACCTCGCGAGCCGGCAGGGCGAGGTGGTCTCGCGCGCCGACATCCTCCAGCACCTGTACGATGCCAGCGGCGAACCCTGGAGCAACGTGCTCGACGTCTACATCAGCCATCTCCGCCGCAAGATCGACGACGGGCACGACCGCAAGCTGATCCACACGCGGCGCGGGCTCGGCTACGTGCTCGGAGAGGACGAGTGAGCTGGTCGCTGCGCCGGCGGCTCGCCGCGACGGTGGTGGTGACGACCGCCGGCGTGCTGATCGCGATGGCCGCGGTGCTCTACGTCGGCGTGCGGCGCGCCGCGTGGCGGCAGCGCGATCAGGCGCTCGCGGCACGCGCCCACGCGCTCGCGACGATCGCGGAGTTCGAGCGCGGCGGATACGAGATGGCGATCCCGCCGCCGTCGCCCGACGTGCCGCGGTCGTACGCCGAGGTGTGGACGCCCGACGGCGACGTCCTGGTGCGCTCGCCGAACCTCGGCGAGCGCGATCTGCCCCGCGGGTTCGCCTCGAAGACGTCGATCCAGTTCCGCGACGTCGCGCTGCCCGACGGCGCGCCCGGCCGCGCGGTCGCGCTGTGGTTCGAGCCGCGCGACGAGGACGATCCGCATCCGCCGCCGCTGTTGCTCGTGGTCGCGGAGGGCAACGAGCCGATCGACGACGTGCTGGCGAGCGTGCGCCGCGTGTTCCTGTGGGTCGGGCTTGGCGCGCTGGTCGTGATCGCCGGCGCGACCGCGTGGGTGCTGTCGCGCGGGACGCGCCCGCTGGTGCGACTCGCCGCCGAGATCGAGGCGATCGACGACCGCACGCTGTCGGCCCGGGTGGCGAGCGAACGCCAGCCGACCGAGCTCCAGGTGCCGATCCGCAAGCTCAACGAGCTGCTCGGCCGGCTCGAGGCGTCGTTCGCGCGCGAGCGCGAGTTCACCGCCGATGTCAGCCACGAGCTGCGCACGCCGCTCGCCGCGCTGCGCACCGTGCTCGAGGTCACCGCGCTCGCCGATCGCACGACCACCGAGTACCGCGCCGCGCTCGCCAGCGCGCTCGCGGTCGTCCAGCAGCTCGGCGCGATGGTCGAGAACCTGCTCGCGCTCGCCCAGCTCGACGCCGACGAGGTCTCGGTCGTCGAGACCGACGTGCCGCTCCACCAGCTGGTCGCCGAGTGCTGGTCGCTGCACGCGCCGCTCGCCGCCGAGCGCGCGATCCGGTTCGACAACCGCGTCGCCGACCACGCCATCGTCCGCACCGATCGCGAGAAGCTGCGGATCGTGGTCGGCAACCTGCTCGCCAACGCCGCCGAGTACACCGAGCGCGGCGGCTGGATCGAGGTCCGCGACGGCGACGCGGTGCTGGCGGTGACCGACAGCGGTCCGCCGATCGCCGCGGCGCACCTCGAGCACGTGTTCGAGCGGCTGTGGCGCGGCGATCGCGCGCGCTCGGGCAACGGCGCGCACTGCGGCCTCGGGCTCGCGCTGTCGCGTTCGCTGTGCGCGCGGCTGCACCTCGCGCTGTCCGCGCAGTCCGGCGACGACGGCCGCGTCACCTTCCGGATCGATCGAGCCGCATGATCGCGCCGCGCCTGGTGACGATCGAGGTGATTCGATCGTTCGGACGCAACAAGGTGCGCGCGGGGCTCGCGATGCTCGGCATCACGATCGCGGTCGCGACCGTGATCTGGGTGGTGTCGATCGGCCGCGCCGGCACCGAGGCCGCGCTCGGCGAGCTCGACAAGCTGGGCGACAACCTGGTGTGGGTCGAGGCGGGCGCGCGCAGCGTCAACGGCATGCGCAGCGGCACGCACGGCATGAACACCCTGACCGCGAAGGACGCGCAGGCGATCCGCGACCAGGTCCCGCTGGTCAAGGCGGTGTCGGAGAACACCGACGGCAGGCTCCAGGTCATCGGCGCCGGCCTCAACTGGAACACCCAGTATCGCGGCGTCTCACCCGAGTACCTCGAGATCAAGCGCTGGCAGATCGCGCTGGGCAGCTTCTTCGACCAGGATCAGGTCCAGCGCGCTGCGACCGTGGTCGTGATCGGCCAGACCGTGCGCCACGAGCTGTTCGGCGACGCGAACCCGGTGGGCCAGAAGGTGCGGATCAACGGCTTCTGGTTCGAGGTGGTCGGCGTGCTCGCCGCCAAGGGTGCGAGCGCGAGCGGCTACGATCAGGACGACACGCTGATGATGCCGTGGACCACCGCGATGAAGCGGATCGTCGGCAAGGACGTGACCTGGCTCGACGACGTGCTGTGCTCGGCGGCGACGCCCGATGCGATTCCGGCGGCGACCGCGTCGATCCAGGAGCTGCTGCGCGAGCGCCACCACATCCAGCCCGGCGCCGACGACGACTTCAACATCCGCCACCCCGAGGAGCTGCTCCAGGCCCGGGTACGGTCGGCGCGCACGCTCGAGATCCTGCTGAGCGTGCTCGCCACGCTGGCGCTCGCGGTCGGTGGGATCGGCGTGATGAACGTGATGCTGGTCTCGGTCGCACAGCGCACGCGCGAGATCGGGCTCCGCATGGCGGTGGGTGCGCGACCGGGCGCGATCCACATCCAGTTCCTCGGCGAGGCCGTGATGCTGACGCTGATCGGCGGGCTCGCCGGGCTCGCGCTCGCGGCGGCGAGTGGCCCCGTGGTCGAGCGCGGCCTCGGATGGCGGATGGCGACGTCGAGCGGCGTGGACGCGCTCGCGGTCGGGTTCGCGGCGGCGGTCGGCGTGTTCTTCGGGTTCTACCCGGCGCAGCGCGCGGCGGCGCTCGATCCGATCGAGGCGCTACGGATCGAGTGATCACGGCTGGCCGACGACCGGCGCGTCGGCGCCGAGCCGATCCGAGATCTGGATGTAGGCCTGGTCGGCCGCCTTGTGGCACTCGTTGCACGCGTGCGCGGCATCGCTCACCGCGTGCTCGAAGCTCTGGCGATCGCGCGCACGCGCCGCGTCGCGCAGCGCCGCGACCTGCATCGTCGAGAACTGCTGCGCGAGCCTGGCGAGCTGCGGACGGCCGTTCCACGACGAGTCGGCGAGATCGTCGGTGAACACCTCGGCGAGCTCGGCGAGATCGTAGCTCGCGAGCTCCCAGCGGCCGGCGAGCACCGCGCGCTCGGCGCGATTGAAGCGACGGCCGGCCTCGTCCATCGCGTCGCCGAGCCGGCGCGGGCACGACGCTCGCGGTGCTGCGGCGGCGCCGCACGCGGCCAGTGCGAGCGCGAGAATCGCTGCGGTTTTGTCCCCCGACATCGCGAGGAGGATACAAGCACGATCGCGAGTCGGTCGGCCAGCTGTCGCTGAAGTCGCGCCACAAACCTCGCTGTGCAAGTCAGGTACAGACCGCGGCCTCCGTCGAGGAATCGCGATCGATCACTTTTCGTACAGCACGGCGATTCACAAACAGTGCAGCTGTGCAGTGTTCGAACTCGAAGATGTCGAGTGCAGATGGCGATTGTGCTTGCCGCCCGTGACGGCGCGCGCCTATCGTGCGCACGCGTTTCGTCCCAGGGGGTAAGCAATGCGTCGTCTCGTCGTGCTCGTACTGGCGCTCGCGGCATGCACCGGAACCAACGATATGGACAAGGCCGGCGGCGGCGGCGCAGGCGGCAGTGGCGGCGGCGGCGGTGGCAGCGGCGGCACGACCAGCGACCTCGTGTTCGCGATCGTCGGTGACACGCGCCCGCCGTCGGTCGACGACACGTCGAACTATCCGACGAACATCGTCACCAAGATCTTCCAGGACATCGCGGCCGCGAGCCCGAAGGTGCAGTTCGTCGTCGGAACCGGTGACTACCAGTTCGCGAGCACGAGCGGCTCCGAACAGCAGCCGCAGATCGACAAGTACATGGGCGCGCGCGCCGCCTACGACGGACCGTTCTATCCCGCGATGGGCAATCACGAGTGCACCGGGTACACCGACTCGAACTGCGGCGCGGGCAACAGCGACGGCGTCACCAAGAACCTGACCGCGTTCATGACCACGATGCTCGCGCCGATCCACCAGACCCAGCCGTACTACGTCGAGAACGTCACCGCGCCCGACCAGAGCTGGACGGCAAAGCTGGTGATCGTCGCGTGCAACGCGTGGGACTCGACCCAGGCGTTGTGGCTCACCCAGCAGCTCGCGGTCGCGACGACCTACACGTTCGTCGTCCGCCACGAGAGCGCCGCCGACGTGTCCGGCACCGAGTGCTCGCAGAGCCAGACCATCATCGAAGGCGCGCCGCTGACGCTGCTGATCGTCGGCCACACCCACGAGTACCGCCACGAGAGCTCCGACAAGGAGATCATCAACGGCATCGGCGGAGCACCGCTGACCAGCGGCACCAACTATGGCTACACGATGATCGTCCGCAACGCGGACGGCACGCTGACCGTGACCACCTACGACTACGAGTCGGGGTCGAAGATCGACACGTTCAAGATCCAGGCGAGCGGCGCCGGCGCGTAGCGGCTACTGGATCACCGTGCTCACGCACGACGCGATGTCGAAGAACATGAAGGCGAGCGCCTTCTCCTGCGGCGTGAGCGGCTGGGTCGAGCACTGGCTCGGATAGCCGGTGCCGCCCGGGCTCGAGCTCGAGTCGCCCGACACGTGCATGTCGGAGAACACGACCTTGCCGCAGCGCTGATCGGTCGATGCCTCGTTCGGCGTCGTGAACTGGAAGTTCTGCGGGACCTGGCCGCCGTTGCCGGTCCAGTACACCCAGCGCTCGGCCCTGGTGTTGTCGACCGAGGTGACCGTGTTCTTGCCGGTGCCGTTGCCGATGTCGACCTGGTCCCGCGTGGTCGAGCCCATCACGTTGAGCATCCAGGTCGCGAACGACGCGCCCTTCGGGTTGTTGATCTCGTCGATCGTATCGGGCGGCGTGGTGAACGTCGTGCTGCTGTTGTTCCACGTCGCGATCGACGTCCACACCGCCGGCTTCTGCGGGCCGGTGGGCGTGGTCGCGCCCTCGATCCAGATGTTGTGCCAGTGCGAGAGGAACACGCGGCCGCCCATGTCGGCATACATCTTGAGCGCGTCCATCGCGGCCTGCGGCTTGGTGTTCGACGCCTGCCGGCCCTCGCACGAGAAGATCACGATGTCGTACTTGGACAGCGTTCCGAACGAGCCCCACAGCGTCTGCGAGTCGGCGAAGTTGCCGCTGCCGCCGGCGAACCCGCTCTTGAACCTGTCGGTGCCCTCGCCGGAGGACATCGTGTCGGCGTAGAGGTGGATGCGCTGCGGGCCGCCCGCCGTGCCGATCTCGGTGTCGGAGATGCCGAGCTTGCGGATCAGACACTCGAGCGCGTCGGCGCCGCCGGTCGAGATCGCGACCGCCGGCATGTCGACGCTCTTGGTGTTCGGCGTCATGTCGGTCGTGCTCTTCGGCAGCGTCGTGTCGGTCGGATCGATCGGCGTCGACATGCACTTGGCGACGTTGGGGATCGTGATCTGGCGCCGCCACTTGCCGCTCACGATCACGAGCGGGATGTTCGTGCCGACCGGCATGTTGGCGAGCGTGAACTTGCCGGCCTCGTCGGTCGTGACCTGCACGACCGGGTTGCCCGGCAGCGAGTCCGTGCACTGGTTGCAGGTCAGGCCCGGAGGCATCGGCCCGGGATCGCTGTTCGGAACGTAGACGTTGATGCCGTACAGCGGCAGCGTGCCGTTGGGCGCGAACACCGTGCCGCTGATCTGCGTGGCATCGGCCGCCAGGCCCATCGACGTGCAATCGACCTGCTGGCACTGGAGGCCGGTGCAGCCGCTGCCCGATACGCACTGGCCGTCGGGCGAGCACGTATCGGAGCCGCACTGGTTTCCGCCGGGCGTGCACTGCTGGTTGCAGTGACGCGAGGTCTGATCGCAGAAGAAGCCCGCGGGGCAGGTGTTCGGTCCGTCCGGATCGCACGACTGGTTGCACGCTTGTGGTGCCGGGATCTCGTCGCACAGGCTCGGGAACGTCTTCCCGCCGCAGCCGGACGCGGCGACGACGGCAAACAGGACGCACGAACGGTATGTGCCCGCCATGGCCCTATCGTACGCCTGCTCGCGCGGACCAGACCAATTGCTCGCGCCCAGCCGGTCACACTGTGCAGCTCTCGTACAGCCGGGGCCATCCGTGCGTCGCGCCGGGTCAGATCGGCGCGGGCGAGACGTTGCTGTCACCGGCGACCACGCCGATCGCGGGCCGGATGTAGACGACACCCGCGCCGCCGCCACCGCCGCCGCCCGAGGCGCCGGCCGTCACGCCGGCCGCCCCGTCGACGGCCGGCGTGCCGCGGAGCGCGCCCGCGCTGCCGCTGCCGCCGGTGCCGCCCGCCGCTCCGCCCCCGCCGCCCGACACCGCGCCCGCGGGATCGGATCCGTCGCTTCCGGTGGTGGTCGCCGAGGCGCCGCCGCCGCCATGCGAGCCGTTCGCGTAGAGCTGTGCGCCGGCCGCGAGCGTGATGGCGCCAGCGGCGACCGCGATCATGCCGCCGGATCCGGCGCCGCCGCCGGCGCGCGCGCCGCTCGTGCCGCCCCGACCGGCCGCGCCCGACGCGTCGATCTGGCCGGCGTCGCCGACCAGCAGCAGCGGTGTCGCGAGCAGCACGGCGCCGCCGCCCGCGCCGCCCATCGCGGCGCCGTCGCCGGGTGCGCCGGGGCAGCCGCCGGCGAGGCTGTCGGCCGCGAGCGCGCTGCCCGCGGTGCCGCCGGTCATCGCGGTCGCGCCGGCGTCGCCGCCGTTGCCGCCGGCGGTCGCGTAGCTGCCGCCCTGACCGCCGCCGCCGCCGCTCGGGTTCTTGCCGGGCGAGCACATCGGGTGCGGCGATCCCGCGCCGGGCGGCGCACCGAGGTGGCTCGCGACATCGAGCGTGCCCTCGATGTCGATCGAAGTGTCGCCGAGCAGGACGAGCGGCTTGCCGCCGGACGCCGAGAGCGTGACACCGGCGTCGATCGTGATCGACTGCGCGTAGATCGCGCACACGTTCGGCGCCGAGGCCTTGGTGAGCATCGCGCACTTGATCGCGGAGTCCGGCGGCATCGTGCTGCCGTCGTCGGTCTTCACCGCGGTCGTGGTCGCGATCTCGAGCGCCGGCCCGGGCGGATCCATCGGGCACAGGTTCACGCCGAGGTCGGCGATCGTGACGCACGTGCCGAGCGTCGCACCGCCGAGCGCGTCATCGCCGGAGCGGCCATCCACGCTCGCGCCGGGCGCGCCATCGATCGCCGCGCCGCCGTGCGTGAAGGTGCAGCCGGCGAGCGCGACGACGAGCGCGCGCGCGATCATTGAATGACCGACTCGCAGGTGTTGTCCGACTCGCACACCAGGCCCATGCAGCAGCCGCTGCCGCACGGCTGGCCGATCTGCTGGCAGCTCTGCGTCATGATCGAGTCGACCCACTGCGCGATGTGGTTGTGCGCGGTGACGTCCTGGAACGGCAGCCAGAACGCGGGGAAGCTCGGATCGGAGCCCGCGGCGAGCGCGTCGAGATCGATCGCGGCCATCCAGATCTGCGGCTGCGTGCAGTCTGGATCGAACGGCTTGGTGTGATCGCCGCTCGGATCCTCGGGCGAGACCGGCGGATAGCAGTTGAAGTACGGCGCGCCCTGGTTCTGGACGCGCAGGCCGTAGTCGCGCGTCGACGAGAACGTCACCCACACCAGGCGGTGACCGTTGTAGTGCTGCACGAACGGCGAGAATCGCGGCCACGAGTTGGTGAGCGACGGCCCGAGGTTCGCGTTCGCGAGCGCGATCGGCGCGCCGGCCGGCGACACCGTCATCGCGTACAGCGTGGCGCCGGGGTTGTTGTAGCTGTCGAGCGACGCGAGGTCGCCCGCGGTGCCGGTCGCGCGATCGAAGATCAGCGACGTACCGTCGGGCGAGATCGTCGGGTAATAGTCGTTCTCGGTCGCGCCAGCGGGCGTGACGATCTCGGTCGGCGTGCCGAACGTTCCGCCGGTCACGCTCACCTGCCACAGGCTGCCGTTCTGGCCGTGGATGTCGTCCTTGTTGTTGTACATGCACGGCATCGTCCCGTTCGGGCCGCAGCCGGTCGGGGTCGAGATGTTCGTGATCACCGTGGTCGCGGTGAAGTACACGGCCGAGCCGTCGAAGCTCCAGTCGGGGTTGGTGATGCGCAGCCCCGACAGCCCGGCCGCGCCCGCGAGCGAGATGGTCGTGCCGGCCTTGCCGGTCGTGCCGTCGAACGGGATCAGCTCGGGGGTCGACGACATGCCCGCGCCGTCGCTGGTCACGAACCCGTCGTGCGCGCCGGCCTGCCACGCCGCGAAGCCCTTGCTGTTGCCCATCATGGTCGGCGCGCGCGTCGCGACGTCGTAGAGGAAGAACTGGTCGTCGCCGAGCTCGTCGTCGGAATCGGCGTCGTCGGTGCCGATCACCATCTTCAGGCCGTCGCGCGACAGGTAGTGGCAGCCGACGCACTTGTTCGAGTCCGCGGTCGGCGTGAGGAACGGCTCCGGGGTCGGATCCTGGTTGCCGAAGTCCTTGCGGAAGATGCCACCGGTCTTGCCGGCGACGCCGTTGACCGTCATCGACTGCCAGTAATAGATGCCGCCCATCAGCGGCTCGGCCGCGAAGCTGACCTGGCGCGCGTTCGAGCCGGCGACGCACGACAGGTCGGCGGGCGCGCCGCGCACCGTCACGGTGACCGGAGCGCCGCCGGCGTTCTGCATCGCGACGTAGTTCCAGTCGGTCGGATCGAGGTCGAACGCGCAGCCGCCGGTCGCCGCGCCGCGCGTGCTCGTGATCGCGTTGCACTGGGTCTCGAGCCGGACGTCGGTGACCGCGTTCTCGAAGTCGATCTCGAACAGCGTGTTGTTCGCGCCGGGCTCGAACTGCACCTCGATCACGTTCATGTTCGGCGGCAGCAGCACCTGATCGGGCGGATAGATCAGCTGCGGATCCGACGCGCTGCCCGAGCACGTGGTGCCGCCGTCGCCGAGCCCGGGGAACTGCGGGCAGCCGGGGCACTGGACGATGATCGGCTGGCCGGGTCCGCCGCTGCCGTCGCTTGTGGCGTTGCCATGGTGATGACCGCACGCGGCGGCCGCGAGGACGAGCACGAGGGCGATGCGCATCGTGGAGCGTAGAGGGTTGCCCGCGCGAAACGGTTACCGGCCGCGTGATACGATGTAGGGCGGTGCGGGTGATCCTCGGCGCGATCGTCGTGCTCGCCGCTGTGTCCCGCGCCGCGGCGGAGCCCCGCGAGATCGTGGTGGTCATCGCGGACGACGCGGCGTTCCAGAGCGCGCTCGACGCCGAGCTCGCACCCGCCGGGATCACGACCCGCCGGATCGAGGCGACCCCGCCGACCCTCACCGACATCGCGCGGGTGTCTCGCGCGCTGGCCGATCGCGAGCACGCGACCGCGACGATCTGGCTGGTCTCCGCCGCTGGCACGACCACGCTGGTCGCCTACGATCGCGACGTCGACCGCATGCTGGTGCGGGCGCTCGCGCTCGCCGAGCCGCTCGATGCACTGCGCGGCG
>DATJAE010000463.1:0-31665 GCA_035516595.1 Kofleriaceae bacterium
AACGAAACCTCGCCACATACTTGGTATACAAACGAAATGCGGCCCGTGCACGTCCATGACTGAACAAGCATCGCCGTCACCCGTCTACACGAGTGTAGATGTGTGCGCGGAACCTCGAACCACCACGCTTGGGGGCGTTCACCATCGTGCTCAGCCTGATCGCGCTCGTGGCCGCGGCCTGGTGTGCGTTCTCGTGAGCGGTGGATGACGATGGCGAGGCCGAGCGTTCTGATCTCGGGTGCCGGCATCGCCGGACCGACGCTGGCGTACTGGCTGGTGCGGCGCGGCTTCGACCCGGTGATCGTCGAGCGCGCGCCACGGTTTCGAGCCGGCGGCTACATCCTCGACTTCTGGGGCGTCGGGTTCGCGGTCGCCGAGCGCATGGGGCTCGTCGCCACGCTGCGCGACATCGGCTACGTGATCGACCGGCTTCGCTACGTGCGGGCCGACGGCCATACGAGCGCCGAGCTCGGCGCGGATGCGGTGCGGCGCGCGCTCGGTGACCGGTACCTGAGCGTTCGCCGCGGCGACCTCGCGCGCGCGATCTACGAGCTGGTCGAGCACGATGTCGAGACCATCTACGGCGATTCGATCGCGGCGCTGCGAGACGACGCGACCGGGGTCGCCGTCGAGCTCGAGCATGGTGGCACGCGTCGCTTCGATCTGGTCGTCGGCTGCGATGGCCTGCACTCGGCGGTGCGCACGATCGCGTTCGGGGCGCACGAGGCGTTCGAGCACTACCTCGGCTACTTCACCGCATCGTTCGCGACCGCCGGCTATCCGCGCGCCGACCCGCACGCCTACGTGAGCTTCACCGCGCCGGGCCGGCAGATCAGCCGGTACTCGCTGCGCGACGACCTGACCGCGTTCTTCTTCGTGTGGACGCCGGATCGGCGCCCGATCGTCGAACCCGGCGACCTCGCCACGCAGCGGCGGCTGATCGCCGAGGCATTCGCCGGCGACGCATGGGCGGAGTGTCCCGAGATCTTCGCGCGGCTGGCCGCGTGCGACGAGCTCTACTTCGACGCCGTGAGCCAGATCCACGTCCCGCAGTGGTCGCGCGGCCGGATCGCGCTGCTCGGCGACGCGGCGTTCTGTCCGTCGCTGCTGGCGGGCGAAGGCTCGTCGTTCGCGATGGCCGGCGCGTACATCCTCGCCGGCGAGCTCGAGCGCTGCGGCGGCGATCACCACGCCGCGTTCGCGCGCTACGAGCGGCAATACCGGCCGTTCGTCGAGCGCAAGCAGCAGGCGGCGCGCCGGTTCGCCAGCACGTTTGCACCGGCCAGTCGGCTCGGCCTGTTCGCGCGCAACCAGCTGCTGCGGCTGATGAACGCGCCGAAGCTCGGCGACTGGATGATCCGGCGGCTGGCCGCAGACCACCACGCGCTACCGGAGTACGCGTCGTGACCTACCGGCCGACGCTCACCGGCGTGAAGGTGTTCTCCGCGACCCTGGCCGAACAGCGCGCGCGGCTGGGAGATGTGGTCACCGACTGGCTGGCGGCGCGCGGCAGCCTGACCATCCTCGACGTGGTCGTCACGCAATCGAGCGACGCCCGATTCCACTGCCTCGCGATCATCGTGTTCTTCTCGGAGCCGACCGGACCGCGGCCGGCGTGACGCGGCGGGCCGCGCCGAGGCCTCGCGGTGACCGGATCACATCCGGTCCACCGGCGTGCCCGGCCGTGCGACGATGACCTCGTGCGCACGCTCGCGCTGGTGGCGTTGATCGGGTGCGGTGGGCACTCCGCGACCACGGCGTGCCAGCCGTCGATCCTGTACCTGGATCGAGCGGGCGGGATGTACGACCACGGCGCGACCGACAGCGCCGGCGCCAACCGCAGCGTCCTGCTCGACGGCCCGCGCCAGCTCCCCGGGTGGCCGCGCGACGACGCGCAATGGGCCGAGGTCGTGTCGTGCATCGCCGCGGCGCTCGCGCCGTTCCCGATCGACGTCACCGAGGACGATCCGGGCGCGTCGCCGCACGTCGAGCTGGTGTTCACGACGACGTACTGGGCCGAACCGAGCGCGACCACGATGATCGTGCCCGACGGCTGCGGCGACGACCACCAGCTCGAGTTCGTGTTCGCGGACGCGCTGCCGCCGACGCCGACGCCGGTCTGCCAGATCGCGATCGTCGGCTACGCCGAGATGACCGCGGATCTCACGCTCGACGACAACTGCCAGGATCTGGTCAACCTCGCGCAGGATTGCTCGCAGACCCGGTCGTTCGTCGACGCCACCGCGAGCTGCGTCGACGACTTCGAGCAGCCGGCCGCGTGCCGGTGCGGCGGCACGACCGAGGATACCTATCAGGCGATGGTGGCGGCGCATCCGGCGTGCGACTGAACCGCCGCCTACTGGCCGCGCGCGACCACCAGCACCCACTGGAACCGCGCCCGCACGCCGCGCGCGCCGAGCGCGATCTCGGCGAGCGTGCCGACGCTGATCGGCGCGGTGACCGCGCCGAGCGGCTGGCCATCGCCGATCGCGGTGCAGCCCGCCATGCCTCCGGTGGCATCGGCCGCGAGCTCGTACAGGCTCGCCGGATCGAAGCCGCTGGCGGTGGGCGACGACGCGTTGTTCTGGTCGGTCTGGACCGCGAGGACGTTGGTCGTTCCCGAATCGGAGTGGACGAGCCCGCACTCGAGCTGGGCGACGCCGGCCGGGCTCGGATCGTTGGTCTCGATCGCGGCGGTGTGCGTGGTCGTCGACGTCGTCATGCTGTCGATCCGGTACGACGCGAGCACCGCGAGCGTGTGCGAGCCGCCGAACGTCTGCTTGAGGTAGTCCTCGTTCGCCACGCTCGAGAGGTCGACCAGCACCTCGCCGCCGTCGAGCGTCCAGGTCGCGGGCACGGTCTGGATCCAGTCGGGATCGAGCGTGTCGCCGTTGAAGCCGTCGAACAGCACGATCTGGTCGCCGGGCGTGTCGGGGTCGGGATCGCACGGGCTGTCGACCGCGTCGCCGTCGGGATCGGGGGTCGCGGGCGGCGGCGCGATCGGACACGGATCGCACTCGTCGCCGATCCCGTCGGCGTCCTCGTCGTAGCGGCCGCCGGGCATGTGCTCGCAGAAGTCCTGGCCGTTCGGGATGCCGTCGCCATCGAGGTCACCGTCGGCGTCGATGCACACCGGGCCGCCCGGATCGGTCATGTCGCACACCGCGCCCTTGCCGCACGGCTGCTTGGGGCCGCACGGATCACCGATCGTGGAGCCGGTCGTCGCACCGCACCCGGCGACGAGCGTCAACACGATCGCGCGCCTCACCGGCGCATTGTCTCACGACTTCGGCGTGGGGAGCGGGACCATCGCCGGCACGTCGGCCTCGAACGTCTGCAGCGCGGGAGAGGCCGCGACCTGCACCGGCTTGCAGTACACCTTGAGCAGCGACATGTTCTCCTGCAGGCGCTGCTGGAACTGCGGATCGTTCAGATCGCCGGTCAGCGGGATCGCGCACGCGGTGTAGCCGCCCGGCACCAGCTCGTCGAACACCGGCAGCGGCTTGCCCGGACCGAACCACAGCTTCATGCCCTGCACCGCGTTCTGGAAGAAGCCGTTCATCAGCTGCTCGGCGCTGGTCATCGCGACGTTGCCCTGGAACAGCAGCACCTGCGCGGCGTCGACCTCGTTGCCGGGCAGCGCCTTGATCAGGATCTGCAGCGACACCTGACCGACCGGGATGTCGATCGCGACGGTCGACTGCTTGCCGGCGGTGACCTGGACGGTCACGCTGGTCGACTTCATCGACATCAGCTGCTGCTGCATCGCGAGCAGGACGTGCGTGCCCTCGGGCACCTTCGCCAGCGTGAACGTGCCGTCCGCCGCGGTCTCGGCGAACGCGGCCTGCGCGCCGCCGCCCTTGCTCGCGTCGGAGATCGTGGCGCCGCCCACCGGCTGGCCCTTCGAGGTCACCGTGCCGACGATCGAGCCGTAGCCGCGCAGCGCGAGCGTGATCGTCGGCGGATCGTCGGCGCCGCCCGGCACGGTCATCGCGAGCGACTGCCCGCGATCGGGATGCGTGGCCATCACGGTGGTCTGCTTCGCCGGCACGCCGGTGAGCGTGAACGCGCCGTCCTGATCGGTCGTCGCGGTCCGGATCCCGGACATGTCGTCGTACGACTGCTGCGCGTCGCTCGGCTCGGCCGAGTCGAACAGCATGACGCCGAGCTTGACGCTCGCGCCCGCGACCGGCGTGCCGGTGGCGTCCACCACGCGGCCGATCAGCTGGCGCCCGCGCCCCACCGCGATCGTTCCGAGATCCGTGGTCTTGCCCGGCTCGATCTTGACGTCGTGCTTGACGAGCTGCGCGAACTCGGGGCCGACGATCTCGAGGTCGTACGTGCCGGGCGCGACATCCTCGATCGCGAACGCGCCGGCGCTGGCGGGCGTGCTCGGCACGACGCCGAGCCGCACGTACGCGAGCGTGGGCGCCGAGCCGTTGTCGAGCGCGAGCTTGCCGACCACGCGTCCGCTCGCGGGCAGCACGATCCGCACGCCCTTGTCGCCGGCCCGCGCCGGCGTCGACTGCTTGCCCCAGCCCTCGTCGAAGCCGGTCGCGTGGCGCGCGGCCCACAGCCGGTAGCTGCCGTCGGGCACGCCGCGGATCACGAAGCCGCCGGCGCCGTCGGTCGTGGTCGACGACATCCCGGCCAGCGCCAGACCCTCGGTCGACGCACCGGCGAGCAGGTCGGGGAACGCGTTGACCTCGACCTCGGCGACCGGCGCGCCGACCTCGTCGACCACCGTCCCGGCGATCGTGCCGGTGACGTCGAGCACGAGGCGCAGGTCGGTCACCTGCGCGCCCGACGCGAGATCGACGTCGGCGATCTGGCTGGCCGCGCTGTCGGACTCGGCGCGCGCCTGGAGCTGCGCGCGCGCCAGGCCGCGCAGCGCGAACTTGCCGCGGTGGTCGCTCGTCGCCTGGCGCGAAGCGATCCGCCACATCTCGGGCCCCTTGCCGGCGACCTTGACGGTCGCGTATGGCACCGGCGTGCCGTCGCGGTCGACCACGGTGCCCGACACGACCGCGCCGGCCTTCATCACGATCTGCACGCCGGCGACCGGATGATCGGCGCGCACCGTGATCGGCGTCGAGCTCGCGGGCGCGTGCTCGCCGTCGATCGCCGACAGCGTGTGGCTGCCGGGCGCGAGCGCCGCGAACGCGAACTCGCCCTTGTCGTCGGTGGTCTGCTCGGCGTGGCCGCGATCGGACCACCAGTCGGCCGCGTCGCCCGCGGTGACATGGACCCTGGCGAGCGGGTGGCCGGCCTCGTCGACCACGCGCCCGGCCACCGCCGCGCCCTTGCGCAGCGTGATCGCGAGCGCGCCCTTGCCGCCCGCCGAGCCGATCGACGTGACGTTCGAGCCGGGCGCGTACCCGGGCGCCTCGGCCTCGATCGCGATCCAGCCCGGGTGCAGGCCGGTGATCAGCGCCTTGCCGTGATCGTCGGTCTTGACCGTGGGGTCGGCGCGGTCCGGAACCTTGACGTCCGCGCCCTGGATCGCCTGACCGCTCGCGTCGCTCACCGTGACGTCGACGCTCGCGCCCTCGCCGAGCGCGATCACGACCGGATCGCTCGATCCGGTCAGCTTGTAGCTCACCGGGCCGCCGGTCCGCGTGCCCGCGCTCGCGGTGAGCTCGTAGGTGCGGCCGACCAGCTTGTCGAACGCGAAGCTGCCGTCGTCCTCGGTCCTGGCCTGGCGCGGCGGCACCGAGCCGAGCCACACCTCCGCGCCGCCGATCCCGCGGCCGTCGGCGCCGACCACCTGGCCCTCGAGGCGCAGCGGCCCCTCGGGATCGACGTCGAGCGTCCACTTCGGCGCGGTGCCGCGCGGCGACGGATGATCCGAGTCGGTCTTCGCCGCGTGGGCGGGCGCGGGCGGCAGCGGCCGCGGCGCGGCGGGCTTGTTCGCCGGCGCGTCGTGGTGAGGCCATCGCCACCACGCAGCCACGATGACCACCACGACGGCGATTCCACCCAGGACCTTGCGCATGCGCGGACGGTAAGCCGCGCGATCGCGACGAGAAAGATGCGACATCACCGCGACACCGCATGCGACGTGCGATTGCCGCGGGTGCGACCGCGCTACGAGTCGGCAAGAAACGGATAGCGGTGATCGACCGGCGGCACGAACGTCTCCTTGATCGTGCGCGCCGCGACGAAGCGTAACAAGTTCAGCGGCGAGCCGGCCTTGTCGTCGGTGCCCGACGCGCGCGCGCCGCCGAACGGCTGCTGGCCGACCACCGCGCCGGTCGGCTTGTCGTTGATGTAGAAGTTGCCGGCCGCGTGGCGAAGCGCGTCGGCCGCCTCGACGATCGCGGCGCGATCGGTCGCGAACACGCAGCCGGTCAGCGCGTAGGGCGAGGTGCGATCGACCAGCTGCAGGGTGTCGGACCACGCGCGATCCGGAAACACGTGCAAGGTCACGATCGGGCCGAAGAACTCGTCGCGCATGTGGCGCACGCTCGGATCCTCGGTCTGGATCAGCGTCGGCTGGACGAACCAGCCCTCGCGGTCGTCGCACGTCCCGCCGGCGAGCACCTTCATGCCGCGGGCCTCGCGCGCCTCGTGGATCGCCGCGGCGTGCTTGTCGAACGCGCCCTTCTTGATCACCGCACCCATGAAGTTCGAGAAGTCCGAGACGTCGCCGACCTTGAGCGAGCGGGTCGTGTCACACAGCTCGTCCTTCATCTTGGCCCACACGCTCTGCGCGATGTACGCGCGCGACAGCGCCGAGCACTTCTGGCCCTGGTACTCGAACCCGCCGCGCACGATCGCGGTCGCCACCGCGCGCGGATCGGCCGACGGATGCGCGACCATGAAGTCCTTGCCGCCGGTCTCGCCGACCAGGCGGGGATAGCCGCGGTAGCGATCGATGTTGTCGGCGACGCGCCTCCACATCATGCGGAACACGTCGGTCGAGCCGGTGAAGTGCACGCCGGCGAGCTCGGGGTGATCGAGGATGATGTGGGTGCGATCGTGCGCGAGCCCCGGGATGAAGTTGATGACGCCCGGCGGGACGCCCGCCTGCTCGAGCAGCTCGTAGATCCGCCACGCCGCGAGCAGCGCGGCCTCGGCCGGCTTCCACACCACGGTGTTGCCCATCAGCGCGGGCGCGGTCGGCAGGTTGCCGGAGATCGCGGTGAAGTTGAACGGCGTCAGCGCGAACACGAAGCCCTCGAGCGGGCGCAGCTCGCTCATGTTCCACACGCCGGGCGCGCTCCGGGGCTGCATGCGATACAGGTCCTGCGCGTACGCCGCGTTGAACCGCCAGAAGTCGACCAGCTCGCACGCCGAATCGATCTCGGCCTGATGGCAGGTCTTGGACTGGCCGTGCATGGTCGCGGCGTTCATCGTCATCCGCCACGGACCGGCGAGCAGCTCGGCGGCGCGCAGCAGCACCGCGGCGCGCGCCTCCCAGGGCGTCGCCGACCACTTGTAGCGCGCCTCGAGCGCCGCGCGGATCGCGCGATCGGCGACGTCCTCGTCGGCGGCGTGGAACCGCGCGATCACGTGGCGATGCCGGTGCGGCATCACGATCTCGCGGATCTTGCCGGTGGTGATGCGCTGGCCGCCGACCACGCACGGGATCTCGACGACCTCGCGCTCGACCGCCGCGAGCGCCTGCTTGAGCCGGGCGCGCTCCGGGCTGCCCGGTGCGTAGCCGAGCACCGGCTCGTTGATCGGATCCGGAACATGGACGATCGCGTCGTTCATGCTCGCGGTGTACCACGATCACCGAGCCGAGCCGGCGCTGCCCTGCGGCGGGTCCGCGGACCGCGGCTGCAACGTGTCGGGATGGCCCGGCGGGAGCTGCACGTGCGCGGGGTGGTCGCTCGGCCGGCACTTCGACAGCGCGAGCACGTCGTGCGCGGCGAGGATGCAGCGGCGCTGCTCGATCGGGAAGCTCTGCTGCTTGCAGCCCGCGACCGCGGCGTCGCGCTGCGCGATCGGCGCGGCGCCCGGGCGCCCGGCCTTCATCACGTCGAGCATGTGATCGACCACCTGCTCGCAGGTCGGGCCGGACTCCGAGCTCGACTTTCCGCAGGCACACACGACCAGGGCGGCGACGGCGATCCAGCGCATCGCCCGAGCTTACTTCGAATCGGCGCGCGCCTGCTCGGCGGCAGGGCAGACGTAGCCGTCGAGGTAGATGTCGTACGACGCCTCGGGGCACTTCACGCGATAGAGGTCGATGATCGAGTTGCAGCGGCCGCCGGGGCCGAGGTTGCCGACGCGCGTCATCTCGGCCTCGCCGTTGTTCTTGACCGGATGCGTCCCGTCCTCGCAGGTCAGCGTGGTCAGCCAGTCGTTCTCGGTCGGGATGCCGCACACCTCGACCGGATGGTCCTTGGTCGACTTGATCTCGCTGTACTTGTGCGCGTTGTGCGTGCTGATCTTCTTGAAGCTGTCGCGGGTCTCGCCGACCGGCTGGCCGAGCGTCGCCTCGTCCTTGGTGTCGCACCGCCGGGTCTGCTGCGGCGCGCTCATCGCGTCGACGCACGCGACGACATCGGCGCAGGTCTGGAGCTCGGTCACGCACTCGCCGAACAGCTGCATGCTCGCGTGGTTGTCGGGCGACGCGAGCATCTCCTGGAACTGCTGCGCGCAGTCCGCGCCCAGATCGAGGTCGGCGAACTTGTTGCACTTCTGCGTGTGCAGCTCGGCCATGCGATCGCACACGTGCTCGGGCGTCATCCCCGCGGTGGTCGGCGGCGGCGCGACGGTGGTCGGCACCTGGTTGGCGACCGGCTGCGCGGGCTTGGCGGGCGGCGCGGTCTGGGTGGTGCCGCCGCACCCGCACGCGAGGAACACGATGACGAAGCCCGGCCTCATCCTGGTCAAGATACCCGGTGAGACAACCAAATTGGCGGGAAGTTTCACCCGCGATCGAACGCACGAGCCGCTGGTTCGCGCTGCCTAGTAGCTGGTCAGGGTGATCGTGACCGGCGCACGGCTCGGCAGATCCACCGGAATCTCGCTCGTGCCGCCGCGCGAAGCGTAGACGTGCAGGTACAGCTTCTTGGCATCGCCGATGTCGATCGCGGCGTCGCCGCGGGCGTCGCTCGGGACGCCGAGCGAGCCATTCGGCGACACCTGCGCGTTGGCGACCGGGTTGCCGCTCGCGTCCTGGACGTGGACGCGCACGACGTGCGGATCGCGCGGGCCGCGCAGCGTCACCGGCAGGTCGATCGGCCCGGGCTTCCGGATGTCGAGCCGGAACGAGCGCGCGGCGCCGTCGGCGCCCTCGAACCCCAGCTGGAAGCTCGCCGGATCGTAGGACGTGCCCTCGGGTCGCAGGTGATCGAGGACGAACGTGCCGTCGGGTCCGGTGCGCTGATCGATCTCGATCACCGAGTCGTACCGGTAGTGGACGATGCGCACGTCGCGCGCCGGCCGGTGATCGGGGCCGAGCACGCGCCCGCGGATCGTCACGGCGGGATCGACCGCGAGGTCGACGTGCACGGTCGCCTCTTCGCGCAGGCTCGCGACGAAGCCGCCGAGCGTCGTGCCGGGCGCGCTGTACGTCACGTTCCACGAGATCTCCGGCAGGTGCGCCATGTGAAAGTGGCCGTCGCGGTCGGTCTTGCCCACAGGTCCGACGAGCGCGCGCGCGTCCGGCCACTCCTGCGGGTGCGGAGCGAGCCGGAGCTCGGCGCCGGCCACCGGCTTGCCCGCCATCGTGATCGTGCCCTCGATCACGCCGTCGTTCACGATCGGCGGCGGCTGGGCCGGCGCGGGCGTCGGCAGCCGGTGCACGCGCGCCCAGACCGCGTCGTCGACCGCAGCGGGCTCGCCCGGCGCGAAGTCGAACAGCTCGAGCGTGCTGCCGCCGACGATCGCCGCGAGCTGGCGCGAGTCCGGCGACCACGCGAGCGCGTCGGGCCCCCAGCTGAACGCGATCTTCAGCGGATCGAGCGCGCGCGCCCAGGTCCGGGTGTCGAGCACGAGCAGCTGGCTGCGATAGCCCGCCGCGAGATAGCGCCCGTCGGGGCTGAACGCGAGCTTCGTCGCCTTCTCGGCGATGCGAACGTGCGAGCCCGCCGCGAGATCCCACGCGTCGATCGCGGCGTCGCCATCGGCGCTGACCACGAGCGGCCGGGTCGGGTGGTAGGCCACGGCGAGCACGTCCTGCGTGTGGTCCTGCAGCAGCATGGTGAGCCGCTCCGACGCGAGGTCGTAGAGCGCGAGCTGGTGGCTCGCGGTCGCGAACACGAGCTGCTTGCCGTCGGGCGAGAACACCGCGCGGGTCGGCCGCTGCGCCACGGTCGCGAGCTCCTCGCGAGTCTCGGTCGCGTAGATCTGCATCGTCTTGCCCATCACATCGCCGGGCTCGCAGCCCGAGGTCACGAACATCGCGTGATCGGCAGAGATCGCGACCGCCACGCAGTAGAAGCCGCCGCGACCCGTCAGGTAGTCCGGTCGCGGCTCGCTCGCGGGGCGCCACACCCCGAGGCCCGCGGGATCGGCGCCGCCGAGCCCGCCGACGTCGACGATGCCGAGCGGCTCGCCGCGATCCCACGCCCAGGTCGCCACCTGGATGTCGCGCGAGATCCGGTGGTTGATCGGATCGACCCGGTCCTCGCCGGCCTCGCTGCTCAGGCGCTTGACCTCTCCGACCGGCCGGAGCCGGGTCGTGTCGACCAGCTCGAGCACGTCGTCGCGCGCCGCCACGACGCGGCCGGGCTGCGTGTAGAACAGTTGCGTCGCGTACGTCCCGACGCCGATCGCGACGGTGTGGTGGACCGGCGGCGGCGGTCGGGGCGGGGCAGCGGCCGAGATCGGGGCCGGCGCGAGCGGCCGGGCGGCGCAGCCGGCGATCAGCGCGACGAACGCGACGGAACGCATGCGGTCCAGCCAAGCAACCGATGTGCCCGGACGGGTCGCGTGTCCGGTACTGGCAAACAGCCAGTTGCTGTGCGCTGGCAGGTCGAGGCGCCGGCTAGAGGCCGCAGCAGTTCGGGCGACCGGAGAGTGGCCCGACCGCGAGCAGGAAGCCGTCGGGCAGCCGCTCGCCGTCGCCGGGCATCGCCGCGATCGACGGGTAGCGGGTCAGCTTGTCGGCGACCTGGAGGTAGACCGCGCCGTCGCGATCGAGCTCGCTGACCGCGCCGAGCTTCGCCGACGAGATCGAGTCGACGTGCCCGGTCGCGAGCTCGACGCGATCGACCGCGTGGACCAGGATCGAGCCCTCGAACTTCTCGTTGCACTCGCAGCGATCGACGGTCGAGGTCACGAGCGCGTAGCTGGCGTCGCTCGCGATGCAGTGCAGGTCGGTCACGCGATGGCGCTTGTCGAGCTCGATCGCGCGATCCGGCAGGTGCAGCGTGCGGCCGTCGAGCGCGAGCGTCGGGCTCGGCAGCGCGAGCTGGTCGCCGCGCTGGTCGACCTCGAGCCGGATCGCGCCGGGCGTCGCGCGCTGCACCTTGTCGGGGCGCGCGCCGCCGGGCTGGATCCGGATCCAGCCGGTGTGGCAGCTCGTGCTGATGCCGCAGTCGTTGACGTTGGCGCGCGCGCCGCCATCGACGCTCTCGATCGTCACGCTCGCGGTCATGCCGGAATCGCGATAGCTCCAGCTCGCGAGCCGCGTGCCGGGATCGTCGAGCGACCACACGTCGACGTCGATCCGCTCGATGCGCGGGCAGAAGTCGCTGCGGCAGTCGTCGACCCGGAGCGCGACCGTGATCGCGTGGCGATGGGCGAGGTCGACCACGCCGGCCGAGGCGTGCGCCACCGGCGGCGCGAGCGGGAAGAAGCGATGGACGCTCGCGACCCACACGCCGGGGCGGAGCACGCGCGCCTCGAGGATCTGCTGCGAGCCGATCGTGCCGGCGAACGCGATCACCGGCGCGCCGCGCTCGATCGCGCTCCGCCAGCTCGCCGCGAGCGCTGCGAGCCGCGGCGCCATCGCGGCCTTGATCGGCGCGAGCGCGGCATCGTCGGCGAGCCGCGCGGCGACCAGCGGGAGATCGGCGGCGGCCAGCGCGGCGAGTGCGTCCTCCGCCGCGTCGAGCTTGCCGGCGGCGACGTCGGCCTCGATCGCGGCGAGCGCGCGACGGGTCGCGGCGGCGTCGGGCGGCAGCGCCGCGGTGCCGAGCGCGGCGAGCGGGTCCGGCGCGGGCGGCGGAGGGGGCGCGGGTGCGGGCGCCGGTGCTGGCCGAGCCGGTACGACCGGCGGCGGCGCGGCCGGGGAATGAGGCGCAGCGCACGCGATCAGCGCGACGAAGCCAGCGAGCCGCATGTCCGGATCCTACGCGCGCTCGGCCGCGGTTATTGCTCGCCGTCGAGCCGGCGCGTCATCAGCCAGCGCGGCGAGCGCGCGAAGCCGGCGCGCTGGTACAGCGCGACCGCCGGGTTCTCGGGGCGCACCTGGAGGTGGATCGCGCGCACGCCGAGCGCGGGCAGCTCGCGCAGCACGAGCTCGAGCGCGGCCGAGCCCGCGCCGCGGCCGCGCGCCGGCTCGTCGATCCACAGCTCGGTCAGGTACGCGTCGCGGCCGCCGAACTCGAGGTCATAGCCGAACGTGACGATCGCGTAGCCGATCGGCCTCCCCGCGTCCGTGACCAGCCACGCGCGGCCCAGGCCGGGCTCGCCGAGCAGCCGGCGCAGCGCGGCCTCGAGCTGCGCGTCCGCGATCGAGATCGCCTCGTGGTCGTTGAGCGCGCGCGTGCGCGGCAACAGCTCGGGCAGGTCGGCGGGTGCGGCGGCAACAAGCGCGAACACGCGCGCATCATATGCGGTACGCTGGACGCGGTGCGGCCGTATCAGCTCGAGGTCGACGAGCAGTACTGGTTCGTCGCGGACCTGGTGCGCGGCCTGGGCCGCGTGCTCGAGGTCGGCTGCGGGCGCGGCGACGTCGCGCGCCTGCTCACCCGCGACGTCGGCACGGTGACCGCGATCGATCTCGAGCTGCGCGACCCTCGGCCGATGACCGGCGTGAAGCTGGTCGAGGGCGACTTCCTGCGCTTCGACGACTTCGCGTTCGACGCGATCGTGTTCACCGCGTCGCTCCACCACATCCATCCGCTCGACACCGCGCTCGACCGCGCCGCGCAGCTGCTCGTGCCGGGCGGCCTGTTGATCCTCGACGAGTTCGATCTCGACGCGCCGAAGCTCGCGACCGCGCGCTGGCTCTACGAGACGCTCGAGCTGCTCGCCGCCGCCGGGCTCTACCCGGCCGAGCGCATCCATGGCTCGCCCGACGACGAGCCGCGCATGCGCTGGCTCGACGCGCACGTCCACGACCCGCCGCTGGCGACCGGCCGGCAGATGCTCGCCGCGGTCGCCGCGCGCTTCGCGATCCGCGACACCACGACCGGCCCCTACCTCTACCGCTACGCGTGCCGCGGCTTGCCCGACGACGAGCAGGGCGGGGCGATCGCGCAGCACGTGCTCGCGACCGAGCGTCGGCGCATCGCGAACGGCTCGCTCGACGCCGCCGGGCTGCGCGCGGTCGCGGTCAAGATGACGTGACCACCGCAGCGTCGAGCGCCGCGGCGACCCGCGGGTCGGCCTCGGCGAAGAAGTCGAGGCGGTCGCCGGCGGGCAGCTCGGTCGGCTGCGGGCCATCGCCGACCACGAGCCGGCGCGCGCGCGCCCTCGACTCGCCGTAGATCAGCGCGACGTCGCCGCCGCCCGAGCGCACCGTGATGTCGACCAGCACGACGATCTCGGCGCCCTGGCGCGCGCGCTCGTGCCGGCACGCGTCGGTCCAGATCGCGTGCGGCAGCTGGTCGAGCGAGACCCGCGTGACCATGCCCTCGCCGAACAGCACGGCGTGCGGGACGAGCTGCCCCGCGCGCAGCGCGTCGCCCGCGATCCGCACCGCCGCGGCGATCGCGTTGGACAGCAGGCCCGCGCCGAGCCGCGCCACGATCTGCCGCGCGACCGCGCCGGCGGGCGTGCGATCGGCGATCCAGGTCGCGAACACCACGTCGTGCACCGCCGGCACGATCAGCCAGGCCGCGACGTCGCCGTGCTCGTCGCTGTCGATCCGCGCGGCGAGCGCGCGGCCGTACGGCAGATCGACGTGCTCGATCCCGGCGAGCCGGCCGAGCTGGCCGCCCTCGACCAGCTGCTTCACGAGCGGCTCGAGCTCGGCGAGCTTGCCGACCTGGCGCAGCTTGGTCGCCCACGACGGCGACGACAGCTGCAGGACGCCGTCGTCGCTGGCCGGCGACGCGCACAGCGGCTGATCCGGCTCGCTCTCGATCGCCTCGCCGCGCCGCCCTTCGGCGGCGCTGCGCGGTCCGGCAGAGCCCGACCTTTCGACCCATCGCCACCCCGCCGGAAGGTCGACGACGATGTCGGGCGTCACAGCCGCACGTACTGGAAGTCGCCGGGCAGGTTGTTGATGCCCTTCTGCGGCGGCGCGATCCAGCTCGCCATCTTCGCCGGCTCGTAGACGGCGTGCATCAGCGACTTGATGTAGGCCTCGTCCGTCGCGTTCGGCAGCCACGCGCCGCGCCGCGCGTTCCAGGTCGCGGCGTCGAGCTGCTCGCCGTCGGGCGAGAAGTACTGCCCCGCCCACATGCCGATCTGGCGGTGGAACTTGTGCGACGGCAGCGTCAGCTCGAAGCCGACGCCCTCGTCCTTGATCGTCTTGTTCCAGCGATCGACGCCGCGCTGGCAGTCCTTGATGTACTCGGTGCGCAGCACCTCGTTGAGCGCGTTGCGCATCGGCACGTCCTCGTGCACGACCTTGCCGTCGCGCAGCACGTCCATCGCGAACGACGAGCCGATCAGCTTGTGCTCGTCGTAGCGGTCTTCCTTGTAGCGGCCCTTGAGCCCGGCCGCGAACGCGTCGGCCGCGTTCGACGACACCTCGCCGCCGAACAGATCGAGCGAGAGCGAGTACCACAGGTTGGCGTACTTCTGGATCGTCGGCAGGTCGATGCCGCCGAGCGCGCGCGGATCGCCGTTGCGATCCTGCTTCATCAGCTCGCACGCGCGCTTGACGACGCGCTGCACGCCGGACTCGCCGACGAACATGTGGTGCGCTTCCTCGGTCAGCATGAACCGGCAGGTGCGCGCGAGCGGATCGAACCCGCTCTCGGCGAGCGCGGCGAGCTGATACTTGCCGTCGCGGTCGGTGAACATCGTGAACATGAAGAACGACAGCCAGTGCGACGTCGGCTCGTTGAACGCGCCGAGGATGCGCGGCTTGTCGGCATCGCCCGAGCGGCGCGCGAGCAGCTCCTCGGCCTCCTCGCGGCCATCGCGGCCGAAGTAGGTGTGCAGCAGGTAGACCATCGCCCACAGGTGACGGCCCTCCTCGACGTTGACCTGGAACAGGTTGCGCAGGTCGTAGAGCGACGGCGCGGTCGCGCCGAGCGCGCGCTGCTGCTCGACGCTCGCGGGCTCGGTATCGCCCTGGGTGACGACCAGCCGGCGCAGCATGTTGCGGAACTCGCCCGGCACCTCGTCCCACACCGGCTGGCCGGCGAAGTCGCCGAAGCCGTGGACGCGCCCTTCCTGCCTGGGCTCGAGGAAGATGCCCCAGCGGTAGTCCGGCATCTTCACGTAGTCGAAGTGCGCCCAGCCGTCGGTCTCGACCGAGATCGCGGTGCGCAGGTAGATGTCCTTGTCCTGCCAGCCGACCGGGCCCATCGCCTTCCACCAGTCGAGGAAGTGCGGCTGCCACGCCTCGAGCGCGCGCTGCAGGCGGCGATCGCCCGCGAGGTTGACGTTGTTCGGGATCTTTTCGTCGGTGATGACGTCGGTCATGTGCGCTTCCACTGGAATTGAGGACGCTCCGGCTTGCCGTAGAGGGTGAGCGCGCCGTGCTCGCCGGTCGAGTTCGGCCGCGTGAAGATCCAGTTCTGCCAGGCGGACAGCCGGCCGAAGATCTTGGTCTCGAGCGTCTCGGGTCCGACGAAGCGCAGCGACGCCTCCATCCCGGTCAACGCGTCGGGCGACAGCGACGCGCGCTCCTCGATCGCGATCCGCAGCTCGTCCTCGAAGTCGATGTCGTCGGCGGCGATCGTCGCGAGCCCGAGGGCTTCGGCCTGCGCGCTCGGGATCAGCTCGAACTTCCGCGCGGCGAGCGCGCCGACCGGGTGCTCCGCGAGGAACTTGCGGCGCTTCGCCGAGCCGGTCGGCTCGACGACGCCGCGGTCGAGCACCGCGCTCGCCCGCTCCGGGTCGGCGTAGAACCGCGCCTCGAGCCGCGTCAGTCCGCTCGCGGTCGTCATGAACCCGGCGTTCGCGACCGAGATCGCGACGCCGATGTTCTCGTCCTTGTCGGTCAGCATGTAGAACCGATCGGCGCCGAGCGCGAGCTCGAGCAGCACGCCGGCGAAGCACGAGTCGGCGCGGTCGGCGACCGCGTACAGGCTGCGCGCGGTGTTGTCGAACCGCTTGAGCACCCGGCGCTGGAGCAGGCGGATCTCGCGCGCGAACCCGGTCTTGGTGCGCGCGAGCAGCTCGTCGTGCTGGACGACCACCCTCGGATCGCCCGCGGTGCGCACGACGACCACGCCGATCTCCGGGAAGTCGAAGCGCAGCCGGAGCAGCGCGTCGTCGAGCTCGCGGAACGCGTGCAGGCTCCAGGTGTGGGGCGAGGTCAGGTCGACCACCGGCTCGCCGGCCGGTCCGCGCACGACGAGCTCGGCGGTGCGCGCGTCGCGATCGACGTGCAGCGAGACGTGCTTGTACGCGACGGAGTCGGCGGTGACCTTCGGCGCGATCGCAGGCAGCTCGACCGCGGGGCCGCGCTCGACCGTCTGCCGGGCAGCGAGCGCCCGGGCGCGCTCGGCGATCGTGTCGTCCCACCGGGTGCGCGACACCAGGTGATCGACCAGGCCCCAGTCCCTGGCGCGCTTGCCCTTGATGCCCTCGGCGAGCGTGCAGAACACGTCGGCGCGATCGCGCCGCACCTTGCGCTTGTCGACCAGGCGGGTGAGGCCGCCGGTGCCGGGCAACACGGCGAGCAGCGGCGTCTCGGGGAAGCTGACCGCCGAGCTGCCGTCGTCGACCAGGGCGATCTCGTCGCACGCGAGCGCGAGCTCGTAGCCGCCGCCCGCGGTCGTGCCCTTGCACGCGCACAGCGACGCCAGGCCGCTGTGCGCGCTGGCGTCCTCGAGGTAGAGCCGGGTCTCGTTGGTGAACTTGCAGAAGTTGACCTTGAACGAGTGGGTCGACTGGCCGAGCATGTAGATGTTCGCGCCGCTGCAGAACACGCGATCGAGGTCGGCGGTGATCACCACGCACTTGACCTCGGGGTGCTCGAAGCGCAGGCGCTGGATCGCGTCGGCGAGCTCGATGTCGACCGCGAGATCGTACGAGTTGAGCTTGAGCTCGTAGCCCGGGCGATGCGGGTGCGCGTCGTCGACCGCCATCACCAGCGTCGCGATCTCGCCGGCGGTGGTGAGCCGCCAGTGCTTGTAGCGGCTCGGGTGGGTGTCGAAGCTGGTCGGGTCCGCCATGGCGATCTCGTATCAAGCAATTTAGTGCTTGTCACCTCGATTCTTCCTGCAATATATTGCAAGCATGTCGCTGCTCGAATCGGTCGGCGCCGCGGTGCGCGGGCAGCGCGAGCGGCGCGGCTGGTCGCGGCGCGAGCTCGCGGCGGCGAGCGGCGTGTCGGAGCGCTTCCTCGCGCAGCTCGAGGTCGGTCAGGGCAACATCTCGCTCCGCCGGTTCGCCGACGTCGCACACGCGCTCGGCACGTCGCCGGCCGCGCTGCTCGCGCCGCACGCACAACCCGCGCGCCGGCCGATCGCGCTGCTCGGGGTGCGCGGCGCGGGCAAGTCGTCGGTCGGCGCGGCGCTCGCCCGCAAGCTCGGGCTCGGCTTCGTCGAGGTCGATCACGAGATCGAGGAGGCGGCCGGGTTGCCGCTCGCCGAGGTGTTCGCGCTGCACGGCGAGGCCTACTACCGCCGGCTCGAGCGCGAGGTCCTGACCCGGTTGCTCGCCGAGCCCGAGCCGCGCGTGCTCGCGACCGGCGGCTCGATCGTCAACGACCCGACCAACTTCGCGCTGCTCCGCGCCGGCGCGCGCACGATCTGGCTGCGCGCGCGCCCGGAGGACCACTGGAATCGCGTGATCGCGCAGGGCGATCAGCGGCCGATGGCCGAGAACCCGCACGCGTTCGAGGAGCTGCGCGCGCTGCTCGCGGCGCGGCGCAAGACCTACGCGCGCGCCGACCACACGATCGAGACCAGCGGCCGCACCGTGCGCCAGGTCGTCGCCGAGATCGCCGACGCGATCTAGCTCAGTCGCCGCCCGGCGGAGTCTCGAGCGCCAGCTCGCTGATCGTGGCGGAGAACACGCGGACCTCGCGCGAGTCGATCCTGCGGCCTCGGCGGACATCGTGACGCGTCCCGTGCTGGCGTCGAGGATGAAGCCAACGCCGTCGGCCGCGGTCGCGGTCGCGGCCGGATCGATCGGGCCGCTCGTGTTGTCGTACACCACGACGCCCGACGAGCTCGCCGCGAACGTGGCGCCGGACATCGCTGTCGCGATACCGCGGTCACCCGCCGGCCGGCGGCGGAGGCGGTGGTGGCGCCGCCCCGCCGGGAGGCCCGTAGCTCGGCGGCGGCGGCGGGGCGTAGACCGGCTCGACCCGCGGCCGGCGGTTGCGATCGGGGCGCACCGAGAACATGATCCCGCCCGAGACGATCGCGCCGCCCGAGAACTGCTGGCTCTCGAAGTCGGTGCCGGTGATGTACGGCCCGGCCTGGACGTGCTCGCCGACCAGCATCAGCGCGAACGTCAACGAGGTCGCGATGCCATCGAACTTCTGCAGCGGATCGCCGTCGATCGCGCGCGTGATCCGGAACGGCATGACGTTGAGCGCGAGCAGCGGCCGGCCCCAGCCCCAGCGCTTTTGCACGGTGAATTGCAGCGCGCCGTACAGCGCCGACGCGGTGTCGTTGGTCGCGTTGCCGCTGGCGTCGACCTCCGCGTCGCCGAGCGACACCCCGCCGACTCGCCCGGCGATCGCGAAGTCCAGCGCGTCGGTCGAGCCGAGGTGGTGGCGCAGCCCGGCCGACAGCCCGGTCGGCAGCGGCAAGAACCCGAGCCACAGCTCGCCGTCGATCGAGCCCTCGAGGTCGGTGTCATCGGTCAGGCCGTACGCCATGCCGAACGACAGCCAGGCGGCCGGCGCGCCGGCGTAGCTGCTGGTGTAGTCGGTGCTCGCGTTCGACCCCTTGTCCTCGGCCACCAGGTCGACGGTCGGCGCCTCCGCGCTGATCGCCACGCCGAAATGGCCGCGGCCGAGCGTGGTCGCTGGCATCGGCGCGCCCGTTCCGACCGGCAGGAAGCACCCCGCGAGCACCAGCAGGCCGAGATAGCGCATTCATCCTCCGATCAGCTTGGCGAGCTCGGCCTCGTCGATCACCGCGACGCCGAGCTTGTGCGCGGCCTCGAGCTTGGTCTTGCCGGTGTCGGCGCCCGCGACCAGATAGCTGGTCTTCTTGCTGACCGACCCGGCGACCTTGCCCCCGGCAGCCTCGATCCGCTTCTGCACGTCGGTGCGCGGCGCGGACAGGGTGCCGGTCACCACCAACGTCTTGCCGGAAAGCGGACCGCCTGTCACCGCCGAAATCGGCTCGGGCGGGTCGATGCCGCGCTCTGCCAGCTTGTCGAGGACGGCGATCACGTGCGGCTCGCGCAGGAAGCGGTCGATCTCGCGCGCGATGATCTCACCGATGCCCTCGATCTCGCACAGCTGCGCGATCAGCGCGTCGGAGTGGGTCGCGCTCGCCACCGCGCGCAGCGCCGACAGCGTGCCGTACTTGTGCGCGATCGCCTTGGCCGCGACGCCGCCGACGTGCGGGATGCCGAGCGCGGCGAGCAGGCGCGAGAACGTCGCGGCCTGCTTCGCGGTCGCGATCGCCGCGACCAGGTTCCTCGCCGACTGCTCGGCGAAGCGATCGAGCTTGTCGAGCTGCTGCCAGGTCAGGTCGAACAGATCGGCGACGTCGCGCACCAGCCCGGACTCGATCAGCTGCGCGACCACCTTCTCGCCGAGCCCGTCGATGTTCATCTGGCCGCGCGACGCGAAGAACTCGATCGCGGCGAGCCGCTGCGCCGGGCAGCCCAGCCGGTTCTGGCAGGCGAGCACGACCTTGCCCTCCTCGCGCACCAGCGGCGAGCCGCACGACGGGCACGCGGTCGGCGCCGCGAACGCCGGCCCCGGGCCCTTCTCGGTCACGCCCAGGATCTGCGGGATGATCTCGCCCGCCTTCTCGAGCAGCACGCGATCGCCCTTGCCCAGCCCGAGCCGCGCGACCTGATCCCAGTTGTGGACCGACGCGCGCGACACCGTGGTGCCCGAGACGTCGACCGGCTCGAGCTCGGCGACCGGCGTCACCGCACCGGTGCGGCCGACGTTGAGCTCGATCCCGAGCAGGCGGGTCGTGACCTGGCGCGCCGGGAACTTGTACGCGATCGCCCAGCGCGGGAACTTCGAGGTCGTGCCGAGCGCGGCGCGCTGGCCGAAGTCGTCGACCTTGATGACCAGGCCGTCGACCTCGTAAGGCAGGGCGTCGCGCCGCGCCTGCCAGCCGTGCACCGCGGCGATCAGCGCGCCCCAGTCGCCGGCCGACGCGTTGTGCTCCGAGATCGGCAGGCCGAGCCGGCGGATGTAGTCGAGCGACGACAGGTGGCCCCGCGCGTAGCGTTCGCCGTCGACCACCTCGTAGAGGATCGTGCGCAGCGGCCGCCGGGCGACCTCGCGCGGATCCAGCTGCTTGATCGTGCCGGCCGCGGTGTTGCGCGGGTTCTTGAACGGCTCCTCGCCCTCGCGCACCCGCGCCTCGTTGATCGCGGCGAACTCGGCCTTGGTCATGTAGATCTCGCCGCGCACCACGATGTCGATCGGCTCACGCAGCCGGAGCGCGACGCCGTGCACCGTGCGCACGTTCGCGGTGACGTCCTCGCCGATCCGGCCGTCGCCGCGGGTCGCGCCGAGCGCGAGCACGCCGGCCTTGTAGGTCAGCTCGATCCCGAAGCCGTCGATCTTCGGCTCGATCGCGTAGGTCACGGCGTCGCCGTCGAGCCCCTTGACCACGCGGTCGTGGAACTCGCGCAGGTCGTCCTCGCCGTACGTGTTGTCGAGCGACAGCATCGCGACCGGACGCTCGACCTTGGGGAACGCCGAGACCGGCGCGTAGCCGATCCGGCGGGTCGGCGACCACGCGACCACCCAGTCGGGATGCTCGGCCTCGACCCCGCGCAGCTTCGCGAGCAGGCGGTCGTACTCGACGTCGCTGATCGTCGGCGCGGCCTCGACGTAGTAGCGGCGATCGTGCTCGGTGAGCTCGTCGACGAGCGCGAGGTAGGACTGGCGCGGCTCCATGCCGAGCGTGTTACCACGAGGGCATGATCGTCACGCGCGCCAGCGTGCGACCCCGGCGCCGCGCGTGCGCAGCTCGGGATCGAGCCGTCCGGCGAGCGCGTCGGCCAGCGCCGAGGTCAGCTCGCGCGCGGTCGTGAACCGCGCGGCTGGCTCGATCGCCAGGCCGATCGCGAGCGCGGCGTCGACGTCGGGATCGAGCTCGGCAAGCGAGCTCGGCCGCGCGGGCGCGACCTCGACGACCTGGACCAGCTGGCTGCCCGAGCACACCGGGCTGCCGGTCAGCCAGCGATACGCGATCGCGCCGAGCGCGTAGAGATCGGCCCGGTGATCGACGCGCTCGCCGCGCGCCTGCTCGGGGGCCATGTAGGCCGGCGTGCCGACCACGTGGCCCTGGGTCAGGGTCCCGGCGCGATCGGACAGCGCCGCGACGCCGAAATCGAGCACCTTCCAGCCGGCGTCGGTGCGGAACACGTTGTGCGGCTTGAGATCGCGGTGGACGATGCCGAGCGCCCACGCCTCCTCGAGCCCGGAGCCGAGCTCGCCGAGCATCTCGATCAGGTCGTGCGGCGGCGGCCGGGTGTTGCGGAGCAGCTGCGCCAGGGTCTGGCCGTGCAGGCGCTCCATCACGAGGTACGGGATCGGGTCCTGCTCGGCGCTCGCCCCGAGCACGCGCACGACGTGCGGCGAGCGCAGCGCGCTGACCGCGCGGACCTCGCGCACGAAGCGCTCGACCGCGTGCGGATTGCCGAGCTCGCGCAGCGGCAGCAGCTTGACCGCCGCGGGCTCGGCGGTCTCGCCGTGGCTGGCCTCGTAGACCTCCCCCATGCCGCCGCGCCCGATCACGTGGCCGAGCCGGAAGCCACCGAACGTGTGATCGGTGTAGCGACCGGGACCGCCCACCCGCATCGCGCGCTCGAGCTCCTGGCGCGCTTCGTCGAGCAGCGCCTCGCGCCGGGTGGCGAGCACGAGGGCGCGCTGCATGTTGTCGATCGCGATGCGCGAGGCCCGCAGCGACAGCCAGCCGAGCATGAACGCGGCGAACAGGCCGAGCTGGATCAGGATCTCGCCGATCACCAGCGTGGCGCGCGGCAAGACCGGCTCGAACACGCCGGGATCGGGGATCACGCCGCCGATCACGAGCCCCGCGACCAGCGCCTCCACGATCGCGGCTGCGAGGTAGATCGCGACGCTCGTGCCAAAGCCGCTGCGGCGGCTGAAGAAGTAGATCGTGAGCACCGGGAACAGCTCGACCGCGGAGAAGATCCCCCAGTACAGCACGCCGCAGACCACCGCCGGCGCGACCGAGATCGCGAGCACCTGCATCGTCAGCTCGCGATAGCGCGCGGGATCGCGGATCCGGAGCTCGACCACGACGCCGACGACGATCGCGAACGTGACGGTGGCCGCGAACACGAGCTGCATCGCCGGCGCACCGCCGACCAGCGGCAGCGCCAGCACCGCGGCCACGCCGATCCAGCGCCCGACGCCGATGATCAGCCGCGCGGTCCGGACGTCTTCGTCGCGCAGCGTCGCGAGCGTGTACTCCGACGAGCCGTGCGTGCGCGCCGCGATCCGGCGCTCGGCCGCGGCCGGCGGCAGCGCGCGCACGGTCTGGACCGCGTCGGGCACGTCCGGAACCGTGACGGTGGTGGACTCGCCGGCCACGCCGTGATCATACCCGCGCCTGCCGAGCGCGGGTGGCGCGCTACTTGTCGAGGTGGCTGGGCCGCTTCCTGCCCTCGATGAACGCGTCGAGCGCGTGCTCCTCGGGCGAGTCGACGTCGATCGCATCGCCCGAGTCGCCGGCATCGAGCTCCTCGACCTCGACGTCGCCGAGCTCGGCGACGTCGGCGAGGCGCACCGAGCCCGCGGCGATCTTGTGCGGCGGCAGCGGCAGGCCGGTATCGATCTCGTCGTCGTCGGTGTCGATCGGCGAGTCCGACAGCTCGATCTCGAGCTCGTCCTCGTCGCTCGCGCTCGCCTCGTGCTTGCGCCCGACGATACAGCCCGCCTTGACCGTGACCTGGAACGGCCGGCCATCGAAGTAGGCGTCGATCGCCTCCTTGATGTACCAGAACACGTCCTGCATCTCCTGGCCGGCGCCCGCGATGTCCTTCCACTCGGCGAGCGGGCCGTACTCGATGACCGGCGCGAAGAAGAACTCGCGCGAGCTCTTGAACAGAAGCGTGAACTCCTCGGCCTCGATGTCGCCGACCAGGTTCGCCGCGCGCATGCAGCGCTCGACGTGATCGACCGTCGGATGCCGCGCGATGTGACGGTCGAGCCGATCGAGCGCCTCGTGCTTGTCGTGCTTGATCAGGACCTCGCGATAGAGGTCGTGAAATTCCTGGAACGTGCCGGCGAGCGGCAGCGTGCAGCGCACCTCGCCGCCGCGCTTGGCGACGCGCACGAAGTCGCGCAGCGCGGTCTCCAGGCTCGGCATCTCCGACAGCCCGAGGTTGCACACGACGAGGTCGTAGACGTCGTCGGCGAACGACAGCTTCGGCACCGCGCTCTCGGTGCGAAAGAACACGCCCTTCTTGCCGAGCGGACCGAGGTCGGCGACCTTGCGGCGCGCGACGTCGAGCATCGCGCTCGACGCGTCGATCGCGATCAGCCGCGAGCCCTCGGACATCCGCCGCAGGATCTCGATCGTCGGATACCCGGTGCCGCACGACACGTCGAGCACCTGGCCGCGCTCGGGCACCGAAAGGTTGCGCAGCAGCATCTTGCCGAAACGCGTCCCCCACACGGGCGCGATCTCTTCGTCGTAGATCCGCGCCAGCTTCTCGACCTTGAGACTGCGCTTGGCCTGAATCGTCACACTAGCTGCTGGCGCAATTGTGCGGCGATTTCGGTGAGTTGTCTACTGCAATGTGGTCGTGAGGGTGTAGGCGCCGCACGCGGTGGCGGATCCGCCGTCGACGATCAGCCAGAACAGGTGGGGGCCACCGAGCTTAACCCCGGAGATCGTCGAGGCTCCCACGGCCGTGCTGCAAGCCGTGTCGTCATTATTACAGGCGAGCTCGGTGCCGTCGCGGCGGGCGTAGAGCACCGTGTCGAACGCGGTCGCGGCATCGCAGGTGGTCGCGTCGAGCGTCTTCACGGTGCTCGGGCACGAGGTCGCGTAGTACGCGTCGTCCTTGGCGCCGGCGCCGCCGCAGCTCCCGGTCGAGACCGAGCTCGAGTGGCACGTGTCGCCGGTCGTCGCGATCGACGCGCCCGACGCGAGGCGCGTGCCGTTGCGGTTGCCGCGCTCGACGTGGAGCACGAGCATCGCGGGCGACGTGCTCGGCGAGCCGTTGGTGTCCTCGTCGACCACCACGCAGTTGTCGCCGGACTGCACGGTGTCGAGCCACTGGGTCTGGGTCGTCGAGCACTCGTTGTCGTGGCAGATCGCGCCGGTCGGCGCCGGGCCGGTCGCGCACGGGCCGTTGTACACGCGGATCAGGGTGTCGTAGGTCGAGCCGAACGTGTCGAGGTACCACACCTCGTCGGCCGGGATCGTGATCGTGAAGTAGACGTCGCGACCGCCGCCGTGATCGTCGCAGAACATCGTGCCGTTGCCGCTGGTCGGCCCGGACGCGTCGTCGTGCGCGTAGGTCACGTCCTCGGTGATCGTCATCGAGCCGGTGATCGGCGTCGCGCCCGCGGGCAGGTCGTTGCCCGGCGCGAGCGAGGCGTCGAGCGCGCTGTCGTCGGGCGGCATCGTGTCGGCGAGGCCGGCGTCGGGCGGAAGCCCGGTCACGCACATGCCGGGCGAGCCCGCGCACACCAGCGGCGGCGGGCACGGCGTCGTCTCCGAGCACGGACTACCGGCCTCCAGGCGTGGCGTATAGCAACTCGCGAGGATCGCGAGCAGCGCCCATCTCATCAGGCCGATTATCGGCTCTTCACGTAGAGCTCGCTACCGGAATTCTTGAACTCGGCGGCCTTGGCCGCGAGCCCGGCCTCGACCTCCTGGCGCGCCGCCAGCTCGCGAACTTCCTCGGTGATCTTCATCGAGCAGAACTTCGGGCCGCACATGGAGCAGAAGTGGGCGACCTTCGCACCTTCAGCCGGCAGCGTCTCGTCGTGGAAGTCCTTCGCGGTGTCGGGGTCGAGCGAGAGGTGGAACTGGTCGTTCCAGCGAAACTCGAAGCGCGCCTTCGACAGCGCGTCGTCCCGGTCGCGCGCACCCGGGTGGCCCTTCGCGAGGTCGGCCGCGTGCGCCGCGATCTTGTAGGCGATCACGCCGGCCTTGACGTCGTCGCGATCGGGCAGGCCGAGGTGCTCCTTCGGCGTCACGTAGCACAGCATCGCGGTGCCGAACCAGCCGATCATCGCCGCGCCGATCGCGCTCGTGATGTGGTCGTAGCCGGGCGCGATGTCGGTGACCAGCGGGCCGAGCGTGTAGAACGGCGCCTCCTTGCAGATCTTCATCTGGAGGTCGACGTTCTCCTTGATCTTGTGCATCGGCACGTGGCCGGGACCCTCGATCATCGTCTGCACGTCGTGCTTCCACGCGATCTCGGTGAGCTCGCCCAGGGTGTCGAGCTCGGCGAGCTGCGCGCGGTCGTTGGCGTCGGCGGTCGAGCCCGGGCGCAGGCCGTCGCCGAGCGAGAACGCGACGTCGTACTTCTTCATGACCTCGCAGATCCGCTCGAACTCGCTGTAGAGGAAGTTCTCCTTGTGGTGCGACAGGCACCACTTCGCGATGATCGAGCCGCCGCGCGACACGATGCCGGTCGTGCGGCTGGCGGTGTACGGGATGTACGCGAGCCGCACGCCGGCGTGGATCGTGAAGTAGTCGACCCCCTGCTCGGCCTGCTCGATCAGGGTGTCGATGAACATGTCGATGTCGAGCTTGGCGGGATCGCCGCCGGCCTTCTCGAGGCACTGGTAGATCGGCACCGTGCCGATCGGCACCGGCGAGTTGCGCAGGATCCACTCGCGGGTCTCGTGGATGTGCTTGCCGGTCGACAGGTCCATCACCGTGTCGGCGCCCCACTTCACCGCCCAGCGCAGCTTGTCGACCTCCTCGCCGATCGTCGAGCTGACCGCCGAGTTGCCGATGTTGGCGTTGATCTTCACCAGGAACCGCGAGCCGATGATCATCGGCTCGGACTCCGGGTGGTTGCGGTTCGCCGGCAGGATCGCGCGCCCGCGCGCCAGCTCGTCGCGCACGAGCTCGGGCGTCACGTTCTCGCGGATCGCGACGAACCGCATCTCCGGCGTGATGATCCCGCGCCGCGCGAAGTGCATCTGCGATTGATTGGCCTCGCCGCGCCGCGCGTCGATCCATGCCTGGCGCAGCCTGGGCAAGCCGACCTGCGGGTCGTGGCCCTGGGGCCCCGAGGTGTCGTAGACGTCGAACGGCGGCTCGCCGCCCGACAGGTGGACGCGGCGCACCGGCACGCGCAGCTCGCCGTCCTCGACGTACACCTTCTCGGAAGCGGGGAAGCCCTCGATCGGTGCCACTTCGACGGACTCGACGATCGGTAACCTGGTCATGTTGCCTCCCTACGCCGGCATTACCCGGGTCAGGTTCGTGGGGTCGCACGCGGCCGTGCCTCTCAGCCTCTCGAGGAAGCTCCCCCGTGGGTGTGGGTGGTCTCGGAGCGGACCCTAGCGCAGGGCATCGCCGGGGGCAACGCGATAGGCTGGTGACAACGCGATGTACGGCTACCTGACGGTCAAGCTCGCGCTCGTCGTGATCGCGCTGGCCTCGGTGGCGGTGCGCGGCGGCCGGGCCGCGATCGGGCGTGCGCGGGCGCGCAGACGGCTGCGGGAGGCGCCCACCGAGGTGTCGGACCGCTCGATGGTCACGGTGAGCGGTGTGGTGCGCGCGCTCGATCCGCCGCTCGTCGCGCCGCTGTCGGGCACCGAGTGCGTGCTGCATCAGTCGCGCGCGCGGGTCTACACCCCGCGCGGCTGGTCGAGCTTGCGCCGCGGAGGGCGCGCGATCGAGCGCGAGGTGGTCAAGCTCGAGCTCGTGCCGTTCGTGCTCGTCACCGAGACCGGCGAGGTCATCGTCGACGGCGATCGCGCCGAGCTGACCTGCCGGCCGTGGCCGATCGTGCCGCGCAAGCTCGAGCGCGAGCGCGCGTTCCTCGACGCGGCCGGCCTGGCGGTCCATCCCAGCGCGGCCGGGTTCGACGAGATCGTGGTCGCGCCCGGCACGAGGGTCTCGGTCCACGGCCTCGCGACCATCGAGATCGCACCCGACGCCGGGGGCGAGGCCGGGTTTCGCACCGCGCCGCAGCGCGTGCGGCTGGTCGGCGACGCCGCGCACCCGCTGACCATCCGCATCGAGTGATCACGCGACGTGATCGATCGAGCAGAACGCGTCGTCGAGCGCGGCCATCATCACCTGCGCTGACGCGAAGCGATGCTCGGGCTGCTTGACCAGCGCGCCGTCGATCAGCGCGATCAGCTGCGGGGTGCACCACGGCGCGCGCTTGGCCAGCATGTCGAGCCGCGGCGCCGGTGCCTTCACGTGCATCTTCATCTGGGTCATCGGGTCGGGATGATCGAACGGCACGCGGCCGGTCAGCATCTCGAACAGGATCGCGGCACACGCGTAGAGGTCGGCGCGGCCGTCGACCGGCTTGCCGAGCGCCTGCTCGGGCGCCATGTACGCCGGCGTGCCCATCACCATGCCGGTCGAGGTCAGGATCGCGCCGCCGTACGCGGTCTGGGCATCGCCGATCAGCTTGACCACGCCGAAGTCGACGATCTTCGCGCGCTCCCAGCCGCCGTGATCGACCAGCATGATGTTGTCGGGCTTGAGATCGCGATGGACGATGCCATGGCCGTGCGCGTGGCCGATGCCATCGAGCAGCTGGCGCGCGAGCACGAGCGCGCGGCGCGGATGCACCGGGCCCTGCGCGATCAGCTTGGTGAGCGTCTGGCCGTTCACCTTCTCCATCACCAGGAACAGGTAGCCGGCCTCGACGAACACGTCGACCGCGGCCACCAGGTTCGGATGATCGAGCATGCGCAGGGCGTTGACCTCGCGCGCGAACCGCTGGGTCGCGTTGGTGGTCGCCGCCGACACGCCGGACGCGGGGGCCTTGAGCGCGTAGCGGTTGCCGGCGCCGTCCTCGACCTCCCACACGCCGCCCATGCCGCCGTGGCCGAGCGGTCCGATCACCCGGTAGCGGCCGAGCTGCATCCCCGGCTCGAGCGGCGTCATGCTGGGTGGATCCTATAGACCAGCGTGGTAGGTATGGCCATGGCCAACAAGCTGCCGATCGTCGGGGAGGGCGTCGCGATGAGCGACGCCGAGCTCGAGACGGAGATCCGGCGGCTCAAGGCCGAGCGCAACGCGGTGATCCTCGCACACTATTATCAGGAGTCGGAGCTGCAGGACCTCGCCGATCACGTCGGCGACTCGCTCCAGCTGTCGCAGGCCGCGGCGAAGACCGACGCCGACGTCATCGCGTTCTGCGGCGTGCACTTCATGGCCGAGACCGCGAAGATCCTGAACCCCGGCAAGATCGTCGTCGTGCCAGATCTCACCGCCGGCTGCTCGCTCGCCGACGGCTGCCCGGCGCCGGTGTTCGCGCGCTGGCTCGAGCAGTTCCCCGGCCACACCGTGGTGAGCTACATCAACTGCTCGGCCGAGGTGAAGGCGCTGTCCGACGTGATCTGCACGTCGTCGAACGCGGTCAAGATCGTCGAGGCGCTCGCCGGTCAGAACATCGTGTTCGCGCCGGACCGCCATCTCGGCGCGTTCGTCCAGAAGCAGGCGCGTCGGCCCGACCTCGTGCTGTGGCAGGGCACGTGCGTGGTGCACGAGACGTTCAGCGAGCGCCGGCTCGTCGAGCTGATGGCGCAGCATCCCGACGCCGAGGTGATCGCGCACCCCGAGTGCACCGAGGGCATCCTGCGCCACGCGACGTTCGTCGCGTCGACCAGCGGGCTCATCGCCTACGCACAGAGGTCGGCGAAGCACACGCTGATCGTCGCGACCGAGGCCGGCATCATGCACAAGATGCACGCGGCCGCGCCCGGCAAGACGCTGATCGCCGCGCCGCCCGAGGACGAGAGCTGCTCGTGCAACGTGTGCCCGTACATGAAGAAGAACACGCTCGAGAAGCTGTACCTGTGCCTGCGCGATCTCGCGCCGCGGGTCGACGTCCCCGAGCCGGTGCGCGTGCGCGCGCTGCGCCCGATCCAGCGCATGCTCGAGATGTCGTGAGAGCGGCGCTGGCCGCCGCGGTGATCGCGAGCTGCGGCAGCGCGCCCGCCCCGCGCCCGCCCGTGCTCGAGGGCGTCGGCCAGCTGGTGACCGCGGTGATCGACGACTGGGACGCGACCAGGGCGACGCTGCGCCTGTGGCATCGCGACGGCGGCACGTGGGTGGCCGACGGCGAGCCCTGGCAGGCGGTGATCGGCAGCGGCGCGGCGTGGGGCGCCGGCCTGCACGGCCGCGGCGCACCCGCCGGGCGCAAGGGGCCGGTCAAGCGCGAGGGCGACGGCAGGAGCCCCGCCGGAGCGTTCGCGCTGCGCGCCGCGTACGGTTACGCCGACAAGCCGCCGGCCGGCACCAAGCTCGGCTACACCGCGGTCGACGCGAGCTGGCAGTGCGTCGACGATGCGAAGTCGGCGCACTACGCGCAGATCCTCGATCGCCGCACCACCAAGCCGGACTGGCGCTCGGCCGAGCAGATGCATCGCGACGACGCGCTCTACACCTGGGTGATCGACGTGGCGCACAACGCCGAGCGCACGCCCGCGGCCGGCAGCTGCATCTTCCTGCACGTGTGGGCCGGTCCCGACACCACCACGATCGGCTGCACCGCGATGCCCGAGCCGCAGCTCGCCCACCTGCTCGCTCGGCTCGATCCGGCGCGCCATCCCAGCTACGTCCTGCTCACGCGCGCCGATTACGCAGCGCTCGCCGCGCCGTGGGGCTTGCCGGCGCAGTGACGCTCTGCGACGCTCCGCCCCATGATCTGGAAGACGATCCTCGTGCCGCACGACTTCTCGTCCTCGGCCAATCACGCCGCCGCGATCGCGCGCGACGAGGCCAAGCTGCATGGCGCCAAGCTGCTGCTGCTTCACGTCGTCGAGCTACCGCAGGCGGTGCGGCCCGACTCCGTGATCGTGCCGGACGAGAACGGCGCGCCGATCGACGTGCGCACGTTCGCGACCTCGGCGGCCGAGCGCCACCTCGAGGACATCGTCCAGCGCCTGCGCAAGGACGGCGTGACCGCGACGTTCGACGTCAAGCTCGGCCACCCGGTCGACGAGATCAACAAGTTCGTCGACGATCAGCGCGTCGATCTCGTCGTGATGGGCACGCACGGCCGCACCGGGTTCGCGCACCTCTTGGTCGGCAGCGTCACCGAGCGCGTCGTGCGCACGTGCAAGGTCCCCGTGCTCACCGTGCGCGCGCCGGAGCATTCGTAGCCGTCAGCTCGGCGTGGCGGCACCTACCGTGGGGCCGTCTTCCGACCATGCGTCAGGCCCCAGCACAGGCGCAGCAGGCGGTCGACGAGCTCGCGTGCGCGTGCGTCGTCGAGTGTCCAGCCCCATGCGCTCGCGATCTCGAGCCAGCCTCTGATCTCGCTCGCCTCGCCGTGCGCGATCTCGTAGGCGCGGCGCTTGTTGCCGGCCTGGCGGCGCTGACCCTCCGCGAGATTGCCGGCCGCATTGCTCGCCGCGCGCTGGAGCTGATCGGCGAGGTGCGCGTCGTGGATCTTGATCTGCTCGACGATCGGACGCAGGCAGCGAATGAGCTCGATGGCGACTTCGAAGGCAATCAACATGGTCTCGCGGTCTCCCGTTGGAGGGTCTCGAGGCCCCCCAGGCCCCTCGGGTGGCAGGCGCGCTCTCGCCCGATCCCGCGGAGCGCACACCGACAGTGCCGAGCGCACGCTCGCGACGTTCGCGTTCGTCCGGCCGCATGTCATCGCGGCGGTGGTGGTCAGGGGCACGCCGCCTCGGCGCTCGGCGCGTCGGTGTGCAAGCGACGCGGGCGGGCGAGCGCGCCTGCCGCCATCGCGTCCCGATCCCGATCCCGATCCCGATCCCGATCCCGATCCCGATCCCGATCCCGATCCCGATCCCGATCCCGACAGCTACAACCCGAACGTCGAGCGTTCGTCGTTCAGGTTCAGGTTCAGCTCGAGCTCGACGATCATCCGAGCGTGTACAGCATCACCGGCTCCTTGCGGCCGCGGATCTCGCCCTGCGCGACCTTGCGCACCGGCAGCTCGCCGAGCCGGGCGACCGTGGTCTCGCTGATCAGCACGTCGACCTTGTGGTCCTTGGTCAGGCCCTCGATGCGCGACGCCACGTTCACCGCGTCGCCGATGATCGTGTACTCGGACTGCAACGCGCCGCCGAGCATGCCGGCGGCGACG
>DATJAE010000464.1:0-13895 GCA_035516595.1 Kofleriaceae bacterium
GACGATCGCCGTGGTGGCAAGGGCGCGCGCGGTGCGACGCGCCGCAAGCTGCTGTCGGACGAGATCGTCGCGAAGATCGACTACAAGAACCCGCAGGTGCTGCGCGGGTTCGTGACCGATCGCGGCAAGATGATCCCGCGCCGGATCAGCGGCGCGTCGGCGCGCCAGCAGCGCGTGATCTCGACCGCGATCCGCCGCGCGCGCATGCTCGCGCTGCTGCCGTTCTCGGTGACCGGAGACTAGTCATGCCCATGCAAGTCATCCTCACGCAGGACGTCGACAACCTCGGCAAGGCCGGCGAGCTGGTCTCGGTGCGCCCGGGCTACGGCCGCAACTACCTCGTGCCGCGCGGGCTCGCGGTCAGCGCGACCGTGCGCAACAAGAACCGGCTCGAGCACGATCGCGCCGTGATCGAGCGCCGGGTCGCCAAGGAGCGCGCGAGCGCGACCGAGCTCGCGACCCGGATCAACGGCATGACGTTGCAGTTCGAGCGCAACGTCGGCGAGGACGAGAAGCTGTTCGGCTCGGTCACCAACCGCGACATCGCCGATCAGCTCAAGCGCGCCAACGTCGAGATCGATCACCGCTGGCTCCAGCTCGAGCACCCGATCAAGGCGCTCGGCAAGTACGAGGTCCCGGTGCGGCTCGCGGCGGGAGTGGTCGCGACGCTCAAGTTCTGGGTCGTCGGCAAGGACAAGTAGGGACGCAGGGCGATCAGACCCGCACGGTAAGCTCGACGAATGGCACGCGACCGCCGCGTCCTGCCGCACAACCTCGACGCCGAGGCCTCGATCCTCGGCGGCGTGATCTTGCGCAACGAAGTCCTCGCCCAGCTCGACACGCTCGAGGTCGACGACTTCTACGACCACCGCCACAAGGTGGTGTTCCAGGCGGTGCGCGCGCTCGAGGCCTCGGCGCGCCCGATCGACGTGGTCACGCTCGAGGCCGAGATCGAGAAGCAGGGCAAGCTCGACGCGATCGGCGGGATCGCGTTCCTCGGCGAGCTCGCGCTGCGCGTGCCGACCGCCGACAACGTGCTGGCCTACGCCGAGATCGTCACCGACCGCCACCAGGCGCGCAAGCTGATGCTCGCGTCGGGCGAGATCCTCGAGAAGGGCTACGAGGACGGGCTCGAGGTCCGCGACTACCTCGACGACGCCGAGGCCAAGATCTTCGAGGTCACGCAGCGCCGCGACAAGACCGGGCCCGAGCCGGTCAAGGCGCTGGTCAAGCGGGTGTTCAGCTCGCTCGACGAGCGCTTCAAGTCCGAGGGCGGCATCACCGGCGTGCCCACCGGCTTTGCCGATCTCGACGTGCGCACCGCCGGCCTGCAGCCGACCGAGCTCGTGATCCTCGCGGCGCGTCCTGCGATGGGCAAGACCTCGTTCGCGATGTCGATCGCCCAGAACGCGGCGACCGCCGCGACCGCGGCGAGCGCGGGCGGCTGGCCGGTGCTGGTGTTCTCGCTCGAGATGTCGTCGACCCAGCTCGCCGAGCGCATGCTGTGCTCGGAGGCGCGGGTCGACTCGTCGGCGCTGCGCCGCGGCCAGCTCCAGCGCCAGGACATGACCAACCTGACCTACGCCGCGGCCAGCCTGTCGAAGGCGCCGATCCTGATCGACGACACGCCCGCGCTGTCGCTGCGCGAGGTGCGGGCGCGCGCCCGCCGGTTCCGCTCGAACCCGGAGCTGTTCCCCAAGGCCGGCGGCCGCAAGTTCGGCCTGATCGTGATCGACTACCTGCAGCTGATGCGCGGCTCGCCGCAGGCCGCCAAGGCGTCGCGCGAGCAGGAGATCAGCGAGATCTCGCGCGGCCTCAAGTCGCTCGCCAAGGAGCTCGGCTGCCCGGTGCTCGCGCTGTCGCAGCTCAACCGCTCGCTCGAGCAGCGCACCGACAAGCGGCCGCAGCTGTCGGACCTGCGCGAGTCCGGCGCGATCGAGCAGGACGCCGACGTGATCCTGTTCATCTACCGCGACGTCATCTACAACAAGGACACCGAGAACCCGAACATCGCCGAGGTGATCATCGGCAAGAACCGCCACGGCGCGACCGGCACGGTCGAGGCGCACTTCGAGGGCCGCTACACCCGGTTCGAGAACCTGTCGCAGCGCAGCGACGGACCCGGCTAGCGGCGAAACGACAGGCCGGCGGTCGCGGCCTCGTAGCCGGTCGAGCCGCCGACCTCGGTCTGGATCGAGACGAACGCGCCGAACCGCAGGTCGTCGACGCGCACGAGGTCGAGGCCAGCGAACAGGCCGAGCCCGAGGCCGGTGTCCCAGGTGACCGGCTCGCCGTTGACCTGGAAGCGATCGAAGTGTGCGCCGGCGAACACGCCGCCCCACAACAGATCGTGCGCGGTGCCCGACACGTAGGCCGCGACGTCGATCGGCACCAGCGTGTACGGCGTCGAGCCGAACAGCTCGCTCTGGTCGTCGCTCGCGTGCGCGAACCCGAGGTGCAGGCCGACCGTCGTGATGCGGTCGACGTGGTAGCCGACCTCGAGCCCGAGCGACGGCGTCGCGGCGGGCGAGACGTACGTGGTCTCGCCGTCGGCCAGGCCGAGCTCGACCGCGACCGCGAGCGGCGGTGGCGCCGGCTCCGACGGCGCCGACGGCGCCGGATCGGCGTGCACGACCGCGCCGAGCCAGGTCACCAGCAACGCCGCGCGGACCGCCGACATCATCTGCGAGAATAACCCGCCGCGCGCTCGCGCGGCACAGCTCGCGCGAATCCGGCTAAAATGGCGCCGTGCCGAATCCCACGCCGGGGACGATCCTCGGTGCCTATCGCGTCGAGGGCACGATCGGTGCCGGCTCGATGGGCGAGGTCTACCGCGGGATCGACACCGGGCTCAACCGCCGGGTCGCGATCAAGATCCTGTCCGAGAAGCATCGCGACAGTCCGGAGCTGCGCGCGCGGTTCGTGCGCGAGGGCCGCGCGGTCGCCGCGATCAGCCATCCCAACGTCGTGCAGGTGTTCGCGACCGGCAGCTTCGACGAGCGGCCGTACATCGCGATGGAGCTGCTCGACGGCACCGACCTCGGCTCGGCGGTCGAGAAGAAGGGCCCGCTCGGCTCGCTCGACGCGGCGCACGCGCTGCTCGACGCCGCGCAGGGCCTGGCCGCGGCCGCCCGCGCGGGCCTCATCCACCGCGACGTCAAGCCGTCGAACCTGGTGCGGGTATCCGACGGCAAGGTCAAGGTCACCGACTTCGGGCTCGCCAAGCCGGTCGATCCGGGCAGCGAGCCGGCGCTGACCGCGATGGGCGTGGTGGTCGGAACGCCCGATTACATCGCGCCCGAGCAGGCGCGCGGCGAGACCATCGACGAGCGGGTCGACATCTACGCGCTCGGCGGCACGATGTACTACCTGCTCACGGGCGTGCCGCCGTTCCGCACCGGCCGGCCCGCCGACGACAAGTACCTCAAGGTGGTCGCGCGCCACCTGCGCAACCCGCCGCCCGACGCGGCCGCGACCAACGCCGCGGTCGATCGCGAGCTCGCCGAGCTGACGCGCCAGATGATGGCGAAGAAGCCGGCGGAGCGGCCGAGCTACGCCGAGCTGATCCAGCGCTCCACCGCGATCCTCGCGCGGCTCGACCCGGGCTCGGTGCCCGAGCTGATCTCGGCGACCCGCGAGCGCAGCCGGCCGATGTCGATCGCCGACAGCTCGCCCGGCGCCGCGCTCGGCGGCGCCGCGACGGTGAGCGACGGCGAGCTCGACGTGCCGCCGCGCGGCTTCCCGCCGTGGCTCGTCATGTTCACGCTCGCGTGCATCGCGCTGTTCATCGGCGGGCTCGTGGTCTTCCTGATGCGCGGCGAGCCGGCGGGCGCGACGCCCAAGGCCGGCAGCGGCACGGGGAGCGCGGGCAGCGCCGCGCCGGGCAGCGCGGTGATCGCGACCGGGTCGGGCAGCGCGGCGCCGGCGGTCCCGGCCGGGATGGTGCTGATCAAGCATCCCGACGGCTCGCCCTGGCTGTACGTCGATAGCCACGCGGTCACCGCGGGCGCGTTCCACCAGATGTTCGCCGACCACGTCCAGCCCGGCAAGCCCGACGATCCGGTCGTGCTGATCAGCTACGAGCAAGCGCAGTCGTATGCCAAGACGCGCGGCGGACGGCTGCTGCGCGACGAGGAGTGGGAGCTCGCCGCCAACTCGCCCGGCTTCGTCGCGGTCGACCACACCTACGAGTGGGTCGAGTCCCCCGAGGGCAAGCGCGAGGTGTGCTCGCACGCCGGCACCGAGATCCGGCCCGACAAGGAGCAGAAGGACGTGACGTTCCGCGTCGCGAAGGATCTCTAGATCGCTGACCCGGTCGGTCACTGCACGCCGGGGCACACGCTGGTCGCGCCGCAGCAGATCGAGCCGCAGCGGTCCTGCCCCAGCACCGCGGCCGCGCAGTGGTTGCCACCGGTGCACGCTGGCTCGCTGCCGCACATGCAGGTCCCCGAGATGCAGGCCTCGCCGTCCTGGCAGCACGTCGTGCCGCACATCGGGCCGGCGCACGAGCCCTCGGCCGCGCACGACAGCCCGTCGCGCGAGCTCGAGGCATCGCGCGGCGCGCCGCCGGGCTTGCTGCTCGAACAGGCGGCCAGCGCGAGCGCGAGGATCACGACGCGGATCACGGCTGGAGCATAGGCTATAGTGCGCCGCCATGTCCGACGTCGACCGCCTGGTCGAGCTCATCACGCAGCGCGTCCAGGAACGCCTCGCCGCGCGCCCCGCGGCCAAGCTCGCGGTGTTACCGCGGGATCGCGGCCCGTGTGACGACGATTCCGCTCCCGGTGAGGACTGCGCGAGCTGCGGCTCGTGCGTGGTGCGCCGGCCGTGGTCGGTGCGCGCGATCGAGCAGGCCGGCGGGATGCGGGTCGGCGCGATGCCCGGGGTCGGCGAGGTGCCGGCCGATCTCGCCAGGCTGATCGATCACACGCTGCTGAAACCAGAGGCGACGCGCGACGACATCGTCAAGCTGTGCGCCGAGGCCAAGCAGCATCGCTTCGCGTCGGTGTGCGTGAACACCACGTGGGTGCCGCTGTGCAAGGCGCTGCTCGCCGGCAGCGACGTCATGGTGTGCGCGGTGGTCGGGTTCCCGCTCGGCGCGATGACGCCGACCGCGAAGGCCTACGAGGCGCGCGAGGCGGTGCGCCAGGGCGCGCGCGAGATCGACATGGTGATCAACATCGGCGCGCTCAAGTCGCGCGATTACGAGACCGTGTTCGAGGACATCTGCCGCGTGGTCAAGGCCGCGGCGCCGGCCAAGGTCAAGGTGATCCTCGAGACCTCGGCGCTCGGCCACGACGAGAAGATCATCGCGAGCTCGCTGTCGAAGCTGGCCGGCGCGGCGTTCGTCAAGACCTCGACCGGGTTCGGCAAGGGCGGCGCGACGGTCGAGGACGTCCAGCTGATGCGCTCGATCGTCGGCAGCGAGCTCGGGGTCAAGGCGTCGGGCGGCGTGCGCACCGCCGAGGATGTGATCAAGATGGCGCAGGCGGGCGCCAACCGCATCGGCGCCAGCGCGAGCGTGGCAATCGTCACGGGCAAGGCCGACGGCAAGGCCAAGGGCTACTGAAACTGAGCCGTTCCGGCCGGCTGCGGGCACGTATCATGATGTGACCCGCGACGCGGGACCCGACATGGGCGAGCCGGCCGAGGCAGACGATCCGGGCGTGATCCGCCCGCTCGCGTTCCAGTCCGACGAGGACCTGGTCGCGGCGGTGCGACGCAACGATCGCGACGCCAAGCGCCGGTTGTTCGAGAAGTACGCGCCGCACGTCGCGCGCGTGATCGCGCGCTGCCTCGGCGCGCGGCCCGACAACGCCGACCTCGTCCACGAGGTGTTCGTGATGGCGCTGCGCGACATCGCGCGGCTGCGCGAACCGGCCGCGCTCAAGGGCTGGCTGTCGGCGATCGCGGTGCACGCGGCGCGCGGCTACCTGCGCCACAAGCGGCGGCGGCGCTGGCTCAGCTTCTTCGCGCCCGACGAGCTTCCCGAGGCGCCCGCGCCGCACGCCGACGGCGACACCCGCGACGCGATCCGCGCGACCTACCGCATCCTCGACACGCTGCCGGACGACCAGCGCGTCGCGTTTGCGCTCCGGTTCATCGATCAGATGGAGCTGACCGAGATCGCGACCGCGTGCGACACCTCGCTCGCGACGATCAAGCGCCGGCTTCAGCGCGCGCAGACCGCGTTCGTGGCGGCGGCGCGCGACGACGAGCACCTCGCGCCGTGGCTGGCCGACGGCGCGCGCTGGGGGGAGCCATGAGCCTCGACCAGCTCGGCGATGCGATCGCGCGGTCGCAGGACGCGGCGATCGCGGCGTCGGTCGACGCGGCCCGCCGCCGGCTCGCCACGCCGCCGCCGCGCCGCCGGCGGATCTGGCTGCCCGCGCTCGCCGCGATCGCGACGCTGGTCGCGCTCGTCCTCGGCGTGCGCAGCTACCTCGAGCCCGAGCCGATCACGTTCCAGGTCGGCGAGCGGCCGGGCACGCCGGGCGAGCCGATCGAGGCGCCGCCGGCCGCCGAGCTCCAGCTCCGGTTCAGCGACTCGACCACCGTGCTGCTCGCCGCCGCGACCCGCGGCGTGGTCGACGACGTCACGCCGCGCGGCGCGCGGGTCCATGTCGAGCGCGGGCGCGCCGCGGTCTCGGTGCCGCCCGGCCGCAACGCCGAGTGGACGTTCGACGTCGGGCCGTTCGAGATCGCGGTCACCGGCACGCGGTTCGACGTCAGCTGGGACGACCAGGCGCAGGTGTTCCTGCTGGTCATGCACGACGGCAGCGTGAAGGTGCGCGGCCCGACGATCGAGGATCGCCGGGTCGTGGTCGCAGGCGAGACCCTGCGCGTGCCGCTCGGCCCGATCACCGCGAGCGCGCCGCCGCGCGACACCGGGCCCGCCGCGGACGCGCGCGCGATCGCCGCGGCCACCGGCGCGCCCGCCGAAGTCGCGCCGCCGCCCCCGCCGCCGCGCGCCCCGGCGCCGCCGCGCGCGCCGCCCGACGCGCCGCCGCCGCCGTCGTGGCAGGACCTCGCCGCAGGCGGCGATTTCCACGCCGCGCTCACCGCCGCGCGGGCCGGGTTCGACGCGACCTGCGCGACCGCCAGCGCCGGCGACGTGACCGCGCTCGGCGACGTCGCGCGCTACGCCGGCGACCTCGCGCACGCCCAGCAGGCCTACCTCGCGGTGCGCCGCCGCTTCCCCGGCCCCGACGCGGCCGCCGCGACGTTCGCGCTCGCGCGCATGGCGTTCCAGGCGCCCGACGACGCGCAGGCGATCCACTGGCTCGACACCTACCTGCGCGAGGACCCCGACGGCGCGCTCGCGCGCGAGGCGCTCGGCCGGCTGCTCGAGGTCTACGCGCGCATCCACGACGACGCCGCCGCCCGGCGCACCGCGCAGCGCTATCTCGACGCCTACCCGAGCGGGCCCCACGCCAAGCTGGCGCGGAGCATCCTGCCGTGATCCGCGCGCTCGCCGCGATCGCGTGCCTGGCGTCGGTCGCGCACGCCGCGCCGGCGCGGGTGCTGGTCGTCCACGCCGACGATCCGGCCGACGAGCTGCGCGGCCTGGTCGCGCGCGTGCGCGCCGAGCTGGTCGCGCTCGGGTTCGACGTCGTGCTCGCCGATCGCGAGCAGCCCGCGCCGCTGGCCGAGCTCGCGCACGACGCCAGTGCCGCCGCCGCGCTGCGCGTCGGACCGCCCGGCGCCGGCGTCGAGGTGTTCGCGCCGGCGGTCAGCCAGGTCCTGCTCGGCTCGGCGGGCGACGACCAGACGATCACGCTGCGCGCGGTCGAGCTGGTGCGCGCGAGCCTGCTCGAGGTCGCGGTGCGCGAGGTGCCGCCCGCGGCCGAGCTCCACGCCGCCGCGCCGCCGCCGCCGCCGGCCGCGCCGCCGCATCTCGCGGTCGAGCTCGCCCCGGCGATCGCGATCGCGCCCGGCGGGCTCGGCCCGACCGCGCAGGCGTCGTTCGCAGCGCGCTACCGGGTCACACCCGCGATCGAGATCGGCGCCGGGGTGCTCGCGCCGCTCAGCGATGCGACGGTCTCGGCGGCGCAGGGCAAGGCCTCGATCGCGATCACCGCGCCGACCGTCGAGGCCGACTACGTCGCGCGCGTCGGCGACTTCGCGCTGCGCGCCGGGCTCGGCGCCGGCGCGGCGTGGCTCCGCATGACCGGCAAGCCGGCGGCCGACTACGTCGGCCGCGACGCGAGCGTGACCTCCGCGCTGGGCTTCGCGCGCGGATCGATCGGCCGGCCGCTCGGCCCGCGCGTGCGGCTATGGCTCGACACCCGGCTCGCGATCGCGGCGCCGCGCCCGGTCGTGGTGTTCGCGGGCGACTCGGTCGCGCGCTGGGGCCGCCCCGCGGTGATCGTGGCGCTCGGGCTCGACCTGGCGGTGTTTTGATGTGCGTCACGGGTGAGCCGTGGCGACCGCGTGTGGTCACTAGGCGCGCGGAGGTCACATGAACGCCTTGCTTAAGATCACATTGCTCGCCGCCGGGCTCGCCGCGTGCGGCGACTCGAAGGGCCAGCCGATCAAGAACAACCCGGACGGCGGTGGTGGCAGCAACGACGGCAGCAACGGCAGCGACGCGACGTCGCCCACCGCCGTGCCGCTGGTCGTCGCGAGCTCGCACGGCGTGCTCGTCTACAACGACAGCGCCGCGATCACCGGCGACGTCGCGCCCGACGCCACGATCACCAGCGGGCTGACGACCGGCGCCGGTGCGGTCACGGTCTCGGGCGACCGGCTCTACGCCGGCTCCGCGCCGGGGCCCGGCCTGGCGAATTCGACCGTGCTCGCGTTCGACGACGCGCACGCGCTGACCTCGAGCGCGACCCCGACCGCGACGATCGCGCGGCCATACCCCGCGACCCGGATGCGGGTCGACGGCGCGGACAACCTGTGGCTCTCGTTCAGCGACGGCGAGCCCGAGATCGATCGCTTCGCCGGCGCGTCGACGCTCGGCAGCTCGGCCACGCCGACCACGATCTACACCGTGACGAACATGCAGGTGCCCGGGTTCGCCTACGAGCCGACCTCCGACCGGCTGTTCGTCGGCCAGATCAGCGGGATGGGCGTGCTCGGCTGGGACAAAGCCGAGATGGAGACCGGCATGCCGACGCAGGACTTCACGCTGTCGCTCGGCGCGTACTGGACGATGCTGATCGATCACGACCGGATCTACGGCGGCGGCCAGCACGCCAGCGGCTCGACCGGCGTCGCGATCTGGCCGAACGCGAGCACGGTCGGCGGCGGCGGCAACACGGTGTCGCCGATCGAGGTCGACGTGGTCGGCTCCAACCCCGGCCAGTTCATCGCCGACATCGCGATCCGCGACGACGTGCTCGTGGTCGCCGCGCGCGATCAGAACGAGGTGCTGGTCTACCTGAACGCGTCGCAGATCACCGCGAACCGCGCCGCCGACTTCACGATCACGGACACGCGCATGACCGCGCCGAGCCGGCTCGCGATCGGGCCCAGCGGCCGGCTCTACGTCGTGGCGAGCGATGGCGTCGTCATCTTCGACGCGATCACGACCGCGCCGGCGTTCGTGGCCAAGCTGCAGACCGGCGTGGGCACGCCACAAGACGTTGCGCTCGCCGAGTAGCTGCGCCGCGGCCGCTGCTATACAGTGGCCGCCTTGCTGCCGGTCCAGCTGATCCGCAAGAAGCGCGATGGTGGCGCGCTCGACGACGCCGAGATCCGCGCGTTCGTCGCGGGCGTCACCGACGGCACGATCCCGGACTACCAGGCCGCGGCGATGATGATGGCGATCTTCTTTCGCGGCCTCGACGGCCGCGAGCTCGCCACCTGGGCCGACGCGATGACCCGCTCGGGCGACGTGATCGACCTCGGCGCGATCGCGCGCGCCAAGATCGACAAGCACTCGACCGGCGGCGTCGGCGACAAGATCTCGATCCCGCTCGCGCCCGCGGTCGCGGCGTGCGGCGTCGCGGTGCCGATGGTGTCGGGCCGGGGCCTCGGCCACACCGGTGGCACGCTCGACAAGCTCGAGTCGATCCCCGGGTTCCGCGTCGACCTGCCGGTCGCGCGCTTCGCCGAGCTGGTCGGCTCGCTCGGCACGTGCATGATCGGCCAGACCGCGCGGATCGCGCCGGCCGACAAGAAGCTGTACGCGCTGCGCGACGTCACCGCGACGGTCGAGTCGCTGCCGATGATCGCGTCGTCGATCATGTCGAAGAAGCTCGCCGAGGGCATCGACGGGCTCGTGCTCGACTGCAAGGTCGGGCGCGGCGCGTTCGTCAAGACGATCGAGCGCGCGCGCGAGCTGTGCGCGCTGATCCGGGCGATCGGCGCGCGCGCCGGCAAGCGCGTGACCTGCGTGCTCACCGACATGGACGCGCCGATCGGCCGCACGATCGGCAACGCGCTCGAGATTCGCGAGTCGATCGAGGTCCTGCGCGGCGGCGGCCCGGCCGACACCCGCGAGCTGGTCGGCGTGCTCGGCGCCGAGATGCTGATGCTCGGCGGCGTGGCGCGCGACCCCGACGACGCGCGCGCGCGGATCGAGCGCGCGCTCGGCGATGGCAGCGCGCTCGCGGTGTTCCGCAAGGTGGTCGAGGCGCAGGGCGGTGACCCGCGGGTGTGCGACTCGCCGGGCAGCGTGCTCCCCAGGGCGACCACGCGCGACGAGCTCGCGCTGCGCCCGGGCCGGATCGTCGCGATCGACAGCGAGGCGCTCGGCATCGCGGCGGTGGTGCTCGGCGCCGGCCGCCGGGTCAAGGAGGACGCGATCGATCCCGCCGCCGGGCTGGTGATCGACGCGTACCTCGGCGAGCTGATCGCGCCCGGCGCCGCGCCGCAGATCGTGATGCACCACGACCTGCCCGTGGGCGACCCGCGGCTCGCCGAGGCGCGCGCGCTGATCGAGGGCGCGTTCGCGATCGAGCCGGCCGACAGCCCGGTCGTGCCGCCGCGCAGCTCGCGCATCCTCGAGGTCCTGCGATGACGCAACCCGTCGGCGACGACCTGTACGATCGCGTACAGGCCGCGGTCCATGCGGTGCGCCGCCGGGTCGCCGCGCCGCCGCAGGTCGGGCTCGTGCTCGGCTCGGGGCTCGGCGACTACGCCGACCAGCTCGCCGGCGCGACCCGCATCGACTACGCCGAGCTGCCCTACTTCCCGCGCTCGCATGTCGCCGGCCACGCCGGCCGGCTCGTGCTCGGCGAGCGCGCCGGCGCGCGCTGCGTCGCGATGCAGGGCCGGGTCCACGTGTACGAGGGCCACAGCGCGGCCACCGTCGCGTTCCCGGTGCGCGTGCTGATCGCGCTCGGCGCCAAGGTGATCGTCGTGACCAACGCCGCGGGTGGCCTCGAGCCGAGCTGGCCGCCCGGCACGCTCATGCTGATCCGCGACCACATCGACCTGCTGCGCGATCACCCGCTGCGCGGCCCCAACGACGAGCGGCTCGGCCCGCGCTTCCCCGACATGACGTCGGCCTACGCGCCCGAGCTGCGCGCGCTCGCCCGGCAGGCCGCCGCCGCGCGCGACATCGCGCTCGCCGAGGGCGTCTACGTCGCGATGCCCGGCCCGACCTACGAGACGCCGGCCGAGGTCAAGCTGCTCCAGCTCGTCGGCGCGCACGCGACCGGCATGTCGACCGTGCCCGAGGTCATCGCGTGCCGCCACATGGGCGCGCGCGTCGTCGGCATCTCGTGCATCACCAACCACGCCGCCGGGATCTCCGGCCAGCCGCTGTCGCACGACGAGGTCACCGAGACCGCGGCGCGCGTGCGCGGCACGTTCGCGGCGCTGCTCGACGAGCTGCTCGCCCGCCTGGTCGCCGCGGGCGAGCTCGCGTGAACAACGCGTGAGCCGCGCCGCGCGCGTCGGTGGGCTCGCTATCGTCGCCGCATGCGGTGGTTGATGATCGCGCTCGCGGGATGCTCGCTGCTCGGCGGCGGCCCGCGCGAGCCGACCGGGCTCGAGTCGGAGGCTGGTTGCAAGAGCAGCGCCGCGCCGGGCGTCGACGGCCTGATGGGTACCGCGTTCGCGGTCCCCAGCGTGGGGCTCTGGCTCCTGACCGCGGTGGCCGCGGCCAGGGCCCCCCGGCTCACGCCCGTCGTCACCTGGCCGCTCGCGATCGTGGGCACGGCATCGAGCGTGACGTTCTTCGTCTCGCGCCATCACGGTCTGCAGACCTACGAACGATGCGAGCAGCTCGCGGCCGAACGCGATCAGCGGCTCGCGGGCGCCGAGCTCGCCGCCGAGCGCGGTGATTGCGCTCCCGCGAGCGCGCTCGACCCCGCGCTGTGCGACGCCGACCGCGCGACCCACGACCGGCTGTTCGCGGCCGAGCTCGGCCTCGCGCGCTGCGTCCCCGACGCGATCGCGCGCTGCGCGCGGCGACGGCCACCAGCTCCCGCGCTAGACTCGGCGCGATGAGCGAGCTCGAGGACCGCGCGCGCGCCGCGCAGCACCACGCGTACGCGCCGTACTCGAAGTTCGCGGTCGGCGCGGCGGTGCAGATGAGCGGCGCGATCTACACCGGCGTCAACGTCGAGAACGCGTCGTATCCGTTGTGCGTGTGCGCCGAGCGCAACGCGATCGCGGCCGGGGTCGCGGCGGGCGCGCGCGCGCTCGAGGCGGTCGCGGTGTTCACCGACGCGTCGCCACCGAGCTCGCCGTGCGGCGCGTGCCGCCAGGTGCTGATCGAGCTCGCGCCGCATCCCGAGCGCGTCCAGGTGACCGCGCTGAACGGGCGTGGCGAGCGCCGCAGCTGGACGCTCGCCGAGCTGCTGCCCGATGCGTTTTCCGGGCGCGAGCTGCCATGAGCGAGGTGGTGTTCCGCGGCGGCACGATCCTGACGATCGGTCCGCACCACGACGTGCTCGCCGGCGATGTCGCGACCCGCGACGGCGCGATCGTCCAGGTCGGCGGCAGCTACGCGCCGCAGGGCGACGACTACGCGATCCTCGACTGCACTGACTGCGTCGTGATGCCCGGGCTGGTCCAGGCCCACGTCCACACCTGCCAGACCCTCGCGCGCGGCCGCGCCGACGATCGCGAGCTGCTCGACTGGCTGCGCGACGTGATCTGGCCGTACGAGGGCGCGCTCGACGAGCGCGCGGCGGGCGCGGCGGGCGAGCTGGCGTGCGCCGAGCTCCTGCTCGGGGGCACGACCGCGATCCTCGACATGGCGACGGTGCATCACACCGACGCGATCTTCGGCGCGGCCGAGCGCGCCGGCATCCGCGCGACGATCGGCAAGGCGATGATGGACGCGCCGGATCCGCACATCCCGCCCGGCCTGCGCGAGACCACCGCGGCGTCGCTCGACGAGTCGGCGGCCCTGGCCAAGCGCTGGCACGGCGCGGCCGGCGGCCGGCTGCGCTACGCCTACGCGCCGCGGTTCGCGCTGTCGTGCACCGACGAGCTGCTGCGCGAGGTCGGCGCGCGCGCGAAGGCGCAAGGGCTCGGCGTCCACACCCACGCGAGCGAGAACCAGGGCGAGGTCGCGCTGGTCCGCGCGCGGTTCGGCAAGGACAACATCTTCGTGCTCGATGACTTCGGCCTGCTCGGACCGCACGCGTGCATCGCGCACGCGGTCCACGTCTCGGCCGACGAGCGCGCGCTGATCGCGGCGCGCGGCGCGCACGTGTGCACCTGCCCGTCGTCGAACCTCAAGCTCGCCTCGGGGATCTGCCCGCTGCCCGAGCTGATCGCGGCCGGCGTGTCGTGCGCGCTCGGCGCCGACGGCGCGCCGTGCAACAACAACCTCGACGGCTTCTACGAGCTGCGCCTGGTCGCGCTGCTCCACAAGCCCCGCGGCGGGCCGCGCACGCTGCCCGCGCCCGAGGCGGTGCGCCTGGCCACCGCGGGCGGCGCGGCCGCGCTCGGGCTCGCCGATCAGATCGGCTCGCTCGAGGTCG
>DATJAE010000465.1:0-7053 GCA_035516595.1 Kofleriaceae bacterium
GGCGACGTCGAGCTCGGCGTCGCCGCGCAGGTAGCGCAGCCGCTCGTCGCGGCGCAGCGCCACGCCGCGCGCCGACCAGCGCTCGGTCTCGGTCGCCGTGCCGATCCGCGCGCCGCCGAGCCAGATCGTGTAATGGCGGACGGCGTCGTGCGGCCGCGCCGGCGCGACCGGCGGCGGCGGTGCGGTGCAGGCGGCGAGCGCGGCGACGGCGAGCAGGCGCACGGAAGATGATCGTAGCCAGGCCGCGCCTGCGATCGCAAACTCGTGCGGTGGCGTCCTGGCTGATCGTCGGCTGCGGCTACACCGGCGGCGCGCTCGCGCGCCGGCTGGTGGGCGAGGGCCACGACGTCGCGATCACCCGGCGCGATGCCGCGGCCGCGCGCGCCACCGCCGCCGCGATCGCGCCGCGCGTCACGGCGATCGCGCTCGACCTGGCGCGCCCGGCCGCGCTGCCCGCGTGCGACGTGATCGCGTGGTGCGCGCCGCCCGGCGCCGACCCGCGCGCCGAGCTCGCGCTCGCGCTCGCGCCGCGCGTGGTGTACGTGTCGTCGACCGGCGTGTACCCGCCGGCCGGCGGCGCATGGGTCGACGAGCGCTGGCCGGTCGCGCCGGCGACCGCGGCCGGCCGCGCGCGCGCCGCCGCCGAGGCCGCGCTGCCGGCCGGCGCGATCGCGCTGCGCGCCGCCGGGATCTACGGCCCGGGCCGCATGCTCGCCGATCGCATCCGCGCCGGCGGTTACCGCATCGTCGGCGACGGCGCGAGTCACGTCAGCCGGATCCACGTCGAGGACCTCGTGACCGCGATCGTCCGCGCCGGCGCGTGCGCGCTCGCCGGCCCGGTCAACTGCGCCGACGACGATCCCGCGCCGATCGGCGAGGTCGCCGACGCGATCGCCGCGCGGCTCGGCCTGCCGCCGCCGCCCCGGGTGCCCGCCGCGTCGGTCGATCCCGAGCTCGCCGGCATGCTGACCGCGGATCGCCGGATCGCGAACGGCCGGATGAAGCGCGAGCTCGGCGTCGCGCTGCGCTATCCGAGCTGGCGCGACGCGTGACGCCGCCGCCGGCCGAGCCACAGCGCGAGCCCGCCGGCCCACACCAGGCCGATCGGCGTGCCGGTGCCGGCATCGCAGCAGCCGCCGCTCTTCTTGGTCGCGGTCGTGGCGTCGCCGCCGCCGCCCTCGGACTGGAACGCGCCGCACGCCGGACCGGTCGTCCCGAACTGCTGCTGCAGGCTCGGCCACTGCTGGACCGCGCACATGTCGTGCTCGCCGGTGCCCGCCGGGCAATCGAGCGGGCCGTACAGGTTCACGAACCGCCACACCTTCGACCAGCTCGAGCCGATGTCGCTCGACTTCGCGACCGACTCGTAGTCGGGCTGCCAGTTCGCGCCGCAGCCGACCAGCGAGCCATCCGGGCTCTTGCCGAGGCACTCGAGCTGCGGCGGGTTGAGCATGTTGCCGAACGTCATGCCGCCGTCGGTCGACTTGAACGAGCCGCCCATCTGGGTCGCGACCAGCACGGTCTGCGCGTCGCTGATCACGACGTCGCGGATCGTGTCGGTCGTGGTCAAGACCTTGGTCCAGGTCGCGCCGGCGTCGCTCGTGCGGTACAGCATGTCGCCGGCCGGCGTGTTCGCGGCGAGCGAGATCATGTACGCGACGTCGGGATTGCTCGGATCGACCGCGGCGACCAGCACGATCGCGGTCGGCGAGAACGTCACGCCGGTGAGCGGTGACTCGGTCCACGTCGCGCCGTCGTCGTCGCTGTGCAGCAGGTGGCCGGTCGGCGGCGCCATCCCGCCGTCGGGCAGCGGCGATCCCGCGACCTGGTAGCCCGACGCGTAGATCCGCATCGGGTTCGACGGCGCGACCTTGACGCTCTTCCACCAGATCGTCGGCGACTGCATGTTGCGCGCGTTGAACGTCACGCCGTCGTCGTTCGACGAGTAGATGTTGTTGGGGTGCGAGATATCCGCGGTCGCCACCCACACCTCGCCGGTCGAGCCGATGTCGAGCGCGTCGATCCAGACGGTCGAGATGTTGTTCGGGTCGTCGGGCGGCAGCTCCGAGGTCGCGGTCGTCCAGCTGCAGCCACCGTCGCGGCTCACCCGCAGGCCGGTATAGGTCGTCGCGAAGATCGCGCCCGAGGTCGAGATGGCATATTTCGGATCGAACATCCCGCCGTAGCCCATGTTCGACTCGCAGATCCAGTACATCGTGCAGCCGTCGTCGTGCGACACCAGCAGGCCGAACGTGGTCGCGACGTAGAGCGAGTGCGGGTCGTTGGGCTGGAAGTGGATGCCGTTGGTCAGCGGCGCCCGGCCGTTGGCGTGGGCCAACCCTGCGGCCAGCAGGAGGGCGAGCGGGGCGCGTCGCATGGCCGCACTATAGTCTTCCAAGATCGGAGATCACCGCGATCGCGTTCACACAAGCAAACATGGTGCGAACTGCAGTTGTTCCGGTGTCTTGCCTGATCGATGCCGGTCTTTGACCCTGGTGGGGGTTCCGGGGTCGTGATAGCTAGGACGCAAGGGTCGTGGATCGGTTCTACCTCCTGACACCCGCACTGGTCTTGCTCGCGATCTTCTTGATCGCGTTCCTGATCTACTGCGGTCTGCACGCGGTCGGGCGCGCGCCGGAGGTCAGCGGGGTGAAGCACAACCAGCTGCTCGGCCCGTTCATGGCCGGCTTCCTGGTGTGGCTGATTGGCCCGGTCGAGCGCGTGCTGGTCGGCCGGGTCTCGCCCAACGTGGTCACCGCGACCTCGCTCGTGTTGTGCGCGGTCACCGGCGTGGTCGCCGCGCTCGGTCACCTGCCGCGCGCGGTGTGGCTGTACGCGTTCGCCGGGATCCTCGACGTGCTCGATGGCCGGCTGGCACGCGCGGCCGGCAAGCCCGCACCGAGCGGCGCGCTGTTCGATTCGGTCAGCGATCGCTGGGGCGAGCTGTTCGTGTTCGCCGGGTTCGCGTGGTTCATGCACGACTCGGCGTGGCTGCTCGCGGTGCTGGCGGCGATCGCCGGCTCGATGATGGTCAGCTACACCCGCGCGCGCGCCGAGGGCCTCGGCGTCACGCTGGCGGGCGGCGGGCTGATGCAGCGCGCCGAGCGCATCGTGCTGGTGGCGGGTGGCACGCTGGTCGCCGCGTGGTACGGCGCCGATCCCGACAACTCCGACATGGTCGTGCCGATCCTCGGCGTGACGATGCTGGTGTGCGGCGTCGCCGCGTCGGCGACCGCGATCAACCGCTGGATCATCGCGCACCGCGAGCTCGCGCGCCGCGAGGCCGAGCCCACGCTGGTGCGGGTCGATCCGCCGGTCGTGCCCGCGCCGGCCGTGACCCGCGCGGCCGCGCCCGCGCGCAAGGTCGCCGGCGTACTCGACTGAGACCCGCTGACGCGACCGCGGCGCGGGTTCAGGGCGAGAGCTCGGCGATCACCGGCGCGTGATCGGAGGCGTCCTGCCCCTTGCGCGCGTCGCGATCGATCCGGCACGCGGTGACGCGCGCCGCGACCGGCGCGGTCGCGTAGATGTGATCGATGCGCAGCCCCTGGTTCTTGAAGAACGCGACGCCGCGGTAGTCCCACCACGAGTACACGCCGCCGTCGGGGTGGAGCTTGCGGAACACGTCGACCAGACCGAACCCGATCAGCTCGCCGAGCGCGGCGCGCTCGTCGGCCGAGCAGTGGATCTTGCCGCTCCACTTCTCGGGCGCGCACACGTCGCGATCGTCGGCCGTGACGTTCATGTCGCCGCACACCACGAGCGGCGTGTCGGGCGTCGCCGTGCGATCGAGCATCGCGCGCAGCCGGCGGTACCACGCGAGCTTGTACGGAAACTTCTCCGACGCCAGCTCGCCCCCGTTGGGCACGTACACGCAGATCACGCGCACGCCGGAGACGTCGCCCGCGATCAGGCGCGCCTCGTCGTCGGCGACGCCGTCGCCGATCCCGCGCTGGATGTTGCCGATCGGCGCGCGCGCGCAGATCGCGACGCCGTTGTAGCTGCGCTGGCCGAACGTCGCGACCTGGTAGCCGGCCGCGCGCAGCATCTCGGTCGGAAATCCGCTGTCCTCGACCTTGGTCTCCTGCAGGCAGAGGACGTCGGGTCGCTCGCGGGCGAGCCAGGCCGAAAGCCGCGCTTCGCGCGCGCGGATCGAGTTGATGTTCCAGGTTGCCAGCTTCACCGTGAGCCAGCCTACATCGGACTACCCGGAAGTGGTTGCAACCCGTGGCGCGGCGGCGATGTCTCACCGAATGGAATGAGCGCCGTCGACGGCCGGTTAGATCCGGGCGAGGGGCTCGTACGTGAGGATCGCCATGAAGCAACAGAACGACCTGTCGCTGTGGAGCATCATCGAGCGGCTGCAGCGCCGGCTCGAGCGCCAGGGCATGTCGCCCGCCGAGACCGATCGCGCGGTCGCCGCCGCGGTCCGGATGATCGCGTCGCGGGCGTTCGCGTAGCCCGCTCAGCCGGTCGGTAGCTGCGCCGCCGTCACGGTGGGATCGAGATACTTCTCGAGCTTGCCCTGGATGTAGTCCTTGGCGCGATTGCGCCACAGAAACCCCGGATCCTCGCCCTTGAAGTAGGCGCGTCCGTTGCCGAGCGCGAGCTCGCCGTCGATGCGCACCACGAGGTACTTGCCGCTGAACTTCGCCTTGCCGTTGTCCATCCAGGTCACCTTGATGCCGTGCCTGTTGGCGAGGTACTGGCCGAGCAGCTCGAGGCGTGCGCGCGCGTCCGGATCGGAGAGCGAGTACGGAAAATCGATCTCCATGTGGCTATTGCGTAGGGTGTAGCACGGTCACCGGGGTCCGGTCTCGCGGTGCATCACCCGGTCGAGCGCGGCGCGCGGGGCGTCGCCGAGCGCGGACTCGCAAGTCTCGATCGCGGCGCGGGTCTGGGCGCGCGCCATGCAATCGCGCACCGCGGCAGGCCAGGCGCCGTCGCGGCACAGCCCGGCGAGCGAATCGCGCATCGCCGGCAGCTCGGCGAGGACGTCCGCGCGGAGCGACGGGTCGATCGTGGCGGACTCGAGCTCGCCGCGCGCGACGGTCTCGAAGCGCAGCGCGACCGAGCCGCACGGCGCGTGCTCGGTGGCCGCGCGGCAGCTCGCCGCGAGCGCCAGCCCGAGCGCGAGGCGATGCATCGCGCGGTTTTCGGCTCGGCGGGCACGGGTGTCAAGATCGCGACACGCTAGGATGCCGGCGTGACGACGTCGCCGCGATCGCTGCCCCTGGTCGCGCTCGTGCTCGCGATCGGCGTGATCGTCATCGAGGCGCGGATCGTCGCGGGCGGGCAGACCTGGGACGACGCGACCTACCACGCGCAGATCGCGCCGCCGCGCCTGGCCGCCGCGAGCGCGATCCAGCGCGGCGCGCTGCCGGCGTGGTGGGACGGCTCGGGGCTCGGCGTGCCGCTGTGGGCCGAGCCCAGCCACGGCGCGGCGTACCCGCCGCTGTGGCTCGCCGCGACGCCGCGCGCGCTCGACTGGATGCTCGTGCTCCACGTGTTCTGGGCCGCGCTCGGGGTCGCGGTGTGGGCGCGGCGGCGATCCAGCGAGCAGGCCGCGCTGGTCGCCGGCGTGCTCGCCGCGACGACCGGCGTGGTCGCGAGCGCGGCGCTGCGCGGCGCGTTGCCGGCGCTCGCCCATCTGCCGTGGATCGGCTGGGCGGCCGCGACGCTCGGCGAGGCGAGCGCGCGCCGCGATCGCGCGCGCGCCGCGATCGCGCTCGGCGCGCTGGTCGGCGCGACCGCGCTCGCCGGCCAGCTCGGCGTGCTCGGCGACGCGCTCGCGCTCGCGCTCGCGCTCGCGGCGCGCCGCGGCGCGTGGCGGTGGCTTTGCCCCGCGCTCGCCGCCGGGCTCGCGATCGGCGCCGCGCAGTGGCTGCCGGCCGCGTACGCGATCGCCGCCGGCGCGGGCGCCGGCCATCACGCGCTGCCGCTGGCGCGGCTGGTCGAGCTGATCGTGCCGGGCCAGTTCGGCGCCAGCGATCCCGATCGCGCGGTCGCCGCGATCGCCGGCGCGCACGCGTGGGCGCCCAGCCTCTACGTCGGCGCGCCGCTCGTCGCGCTCGCGCTGGTGCGCCGCGCCGACCGCCGGCTGCTCGTCGTCGCCGCGCTCTACGCCGCGCTCGCGCTGGTGGTCGGGCGCGGGACCTGGCCGGCCTGGCTCGGCGCGCCCGAGCTGCACGTCGGCGCGCTCGCGCTGGTCGGCGCCGCGCACGCCGCGGTCGGGATCGACGCGCTGGTCGCCGGCGTGCGCCGCGCCCGGCTGGCGATCGCCGGCGCGGCCGCGATCACGGCGATCGCGCTGGTCGGGATCGCGGTGCTGCGCGCGGTGCGCGGCGATGGCCAGGGCGCGCTCGCACACGCGCTGATCGACGGCGCGCTCGGCGTCCTGTGCATGGCGGGCTGCGCGGCGCTGGTGTGGCGGCGCGGCGGCGGCGCGTGGCGCGCGCCGGTCGTGCTCGCGCTGATCGTCGCGCCGAGCGTCGGCGCGATCCCGCTGGTCCAGCCGGCGATCGAGCGCGCGACGGTCGATCAGCCCGGCGCGTGGGCGAGCGCGGCGATCGCCGCGGTCGCGCCGCCGCGCCGGCTGTTCTGGCAGCCCGAGCGGCTGCGCGACACCGCCGACGCGATCGCCGGGCTCGCCGGCACCTCGGCCGCGCGCTGGGGGATCGACGACGCGCGCGATCCGGATCCGGCGCGCCCGCCCGCGTTCGATCGCACGTGGGACGCGGCGGGCCACGAGGGCGACGTCATGCTCGAGCGCTACGGCATCGGGCTCGCGGTGCTGCCGGCGTCGGTCGCCGCGGCCGGCGCGAAGCAGGACGTGCTCGGCGAGCGCGGCGGCGAGGCGCTGGTCCGCTACCACGCCGCCCCGCCGGCCGCGGTGATGGTCGCGTGGAACTGGATCCGGCCCGAGGCGCTCGCGCTCGCGCGGCTGTTCCCGCCGGGCGGCGGCGGGCGGCGCGTGCTCGGCTTCGTCGTGCTCGCCGGCGACGGCGTGCCCGAGGAGGAGACCGCCGCGCCGCCGCTGCCGTGCGCGATCGA
>DATJAE010000466.1:0-3713 GCA_035516595.1 Kofleriaceae bacterium
CGCGCACCGTGTCGCCCTGCGCGGTGCACGCCGCCTCGCGCGCGCGGCTCGACAGGGTGGATGCGGCGGCGAGCGCGCCGCCGCCGATCGCGACCAGCGCGACCGCCGCGATCGCGACGCGCCGGCGGGTGCGCGGCGCGGCCGCGGCGCGCAGGGTCGCGAGCAGCTCGGGCATGTCGGCGTAGCGATCGGCCGGCTCGGTCGCGAGCCCGCGCTCGATCGCGCGGCGCACCCGGTCGGGGACGGCGCGCTTGCCGGGTGCGGCGAGCTCGCGCTCGACGATCGCGGTGCGGATCGCGGCGAGCGAGTTTCCCGTGAACGGCCGTCGCCCGAACAGGCACTCCCACGCGACCACGCAGAACGCGAACTGATCGCAGCGTGCGTCGACCGGCTCGCCGGCGAGCTGCTCGGGCGCCATGTAGGCCGGCGTGCCGAGCACCGTGCCGGTCGCGGTCATCGGCGTGTCGAGATCGGCGAGCGCCGCTGCCACGCCGCGCCGCGCCGCGGGCTCGGGGCCGACCCGCGCGAGCCCGAAGTCGCCGACCCGCGGCCGGCCGTCGTCGCCGACCAGCACGTTCTCCGGCTTGAAGTCGCGGTGGACCAGGCCGGCGGCGTGAGCGGCGGCGAGGCCCTGACCGGCGTCGAGCAAGAGCGCGACGATCTCGTGCCAGGTCCGGTGCCTGGACCCGCGCCAGCCGCGCAGCGTGTCGCCGCGCACGTACTCCATCGCGACGCACAGCCGGTCGTCGATGCTCGTGACCTCGAACACGGTCACGACGTTGGGGTGCGCGAGCTTGGCCATCGCGACCGCTTCGCGATGCAGCCGCTCGCCGCCCGAGCCGGCGCGGTGGAGCTTGAGCGCGACCTCGCGGCCGAGCGTGACGTCGCGCGCGAGGTAGACCGATCCCATCCCGCCGCGGCCGAGCAGCGCCTCGATCACGTAGCGCCCGCCGACCGACAGATCGAGCAGCGGCTCGTCGCTGCCGGGGGGCTCCGGCGTGCCCATCGCGAGCGTCTCGGCGCGCGCGGCGGCCGCGACGATCTTGCGGCAGTGATCGCACGAGTCGATGTGCGCCTCGAGGTCGGCGAACGCGCCGGGCGCGCCGGAGTGCGCGATCATCGCGGTCAGCTCGTTCTCGTCCGGACACGCCACGCTTCAGGGCGGTTGACTACACCAAGCCCGAGCGGGTTTCACGCGGATTGTGACGCCCGGATGTTACCGAGCCGCGTTGGCACGGTCAGCCGCACGTTTCGCGTACATAGATCGATCGCTTCGGTATCGCCGACCACCATTGCTTCATCGAGGAGCCACTTCGAGATCGCGTGCGACAGCGCATACTCCCGGCGCGTGTTCCACAGCCACGCGGCCATGTTCGTGCCGGTCGAGTAGGCGTGCGGGAACGCGAGCCGGCGCAGCTCGAGCCCGCCGGCGCTCGCCGCGGCATCGTACGCGGCGCGCAGCGCGACCCACTCGCGCCACTCGTCGATCGGTACGCGGATCTGACCGTCGCGGCGGCGCTGCGCCCAGCGGGTGAACCCGGCCTCGAGCGCGTCGAGCCGGCCGTGGCGCAGCCGGCGCGCCAGGGCGTCGCCGATCGGGCCGGCGGCCGGCGGCGCGGCGAGCTGCGCGCCGTCGGCGAGCCGGGCGAGCTCGTCGGTGACCACCGCGGCGACGTCGCGCAGCGCGCGATCGACCGCCCCGAGCGGCGCGTCGAGCTCGAGCGCGCGGCGCGCCAGCCAGGTGCGCGTGGCGCCGTCGGCGAGCGCGACGTCCCACGCCGCGACCGCGTCGGCGAGCTCGGCGGTGCTCGGCACGATGTCGACCAAGCGGAGGTGGGCGGACAGCGCGCGCGGCAGCGCCGGGCGATCCGGCGGCGCGACCGGCTCGGCCGGCGCGGGATCGGGCGCGGCGCGCACCGGCGCCGGCGGATCGTCGAGCAGGGCGCGGGTCGCGCGGCGGAACGGCGCGAGCAGCCAGCGCACCCGCAGCTCGAGCCCGCCGGGCGCGCCGGCGCCGCCCACCCGGCGCAGCGCGACGCCCTCGAGGAAGTAGCCGAGCGAGGTCGCCGGCCAGCGCGCGGCCGCGGCATCGGCGGCGAGCTCGGCCCACGCGCCGCGCTCGGCCGCATCGCACGCCAGCCACTCGCCCGCGAGCTCGCGCACCATCGGGTGGACCTCGACGATCTGATCGAGCGAGCGCAGCAGCTGGCGCGCCGTGGCGTCGTCGCCGCGCGCGGCCGCGAGCAGCGCGGTGACCGCGATCTCGGCGTCGCCCAGCGGCAGTCGCTTGTCGCGGCGCGCGGCGATCCAGGCCTCGCCCGCCGGGGTCGGCCGCCGCGCGTGCGCCCACGCCGCGCACACCAGGCCGCGCGCGTCGCTGTCCTTCATCGTCCCGAGGTGCGCGACCCAGAACGCGGTGCGAACCGCGCCGAGCGGCGCGAGCACGTGGCGCACGAGCACCGGCTCGAGCACCGGCAGCAGGTAGATCGCGCTCACCACGATCGCGAGCGGCCAGTAGCCGATCGACCACAGCAGGAGCGCCGCGAACACGCCGCTCACGACCAGCAGGCCGGCGAGCGCGCCCGCGGCGACCGACCACGCCACGAACCGCCACGTGCGATCGCGCCGCCGGGCGTCGAGCGCGTAGCGGTGCAGGCGGATCGCGAGGATGTAGCCCCAGAACGGCATCACCGCCCCCATCCCAGCGCACGCCGCGCGATCAGCTTCGCGGGCTCGGCCGCCGGCTCGTCGGCGTGGGGCTCGGCGCGCGGCTCCGGGGCGTGGCGCGCCCACAGCTCGGCGACCAGCCGCTGGTACGGATCGCGCAGCGCCGCGACCGCCGCGCGCACCGCCTCGGGCGTGCGCGCGCGCGGCCCGAGCGGCGTCGCGTAGCGCCGCGCCTCCGCGAAGCCGAGCTCGAGCATGCCGAGCAGCTTCTGGGCCTCGCGCTCGATCTCGATCCGGCTGGCATCCGGCGCCAGCCCGAGCACGAAGAACGGGTTCTCGACGATCTTGGCGGCCGCGCTCGCGAGCTTCATCGCACCCCCGAGTCGAAGCCCTTCTTGCGGGCCTCGCTGTCTTCCGGCAGGAGCTGCCACAGCGCCTTGACGACGCGGCGCAGCTCCTCGGTGTCGCCGCGCTCGATCGCGCCCTTGCCATCGTTGACCAGGCGCTGCGCCTTGGGCAGGTCGCGCGCGCGCGACACCTCGGACGCCGCGTCCTCGAAGTACCACTCCCACGCCTCGGGCGTCCGGTTGAACGCCGCCGACGACAGCCGCTGGGCGAGCCGCATCTGGCGCTCGAGCTCGGGCGCGTCCTTGTCGCGCCGCGCCTTGTCCATCGCGGCGAGCACGTCCTGGAGCAGCGCGCGCTCGGCGTCGGTGCCGTGGAAGCCGACGGTCGACGACGCGGTGATCGCGGCCTGGCGCGACGCGGCGTCGAGCTCGGGCCACTTGCGCGCGAGATCGGCGTCGGCCATCGTCGCGTCGACCTCGAGCAGGGCGCGGCGCGCGCGCTGCGCGGCGTCGGCGTCGCCGCCGTGCGACGCGTCGATGTCGCGCTCGGCCTCGGACAGGCGCGCCTCGAGCCGGTCGAGCTTCTCGATCACCTGGCCCAGGCCGTGGCGGAACGCGTCGGTGCGCAGCTCCATGAGCTGGCGACGCAGATCGCGCAGCGCGGCGTCGAGCGCGGCCGGCGCGGCGTCGGGGACCAGC
>DATJAE010000467.1:0-17740 GCA_035516595.1 Kofleriaceae bacterium
CAGCTCGGCGCCGATCCGCGCGTACTCGAGCGCGAGGCCCGACTCGACCTGGAGCACGATCGCCTGCGCCACCGCGCGGTCCTTCGCGCCGGCCACGCCGAGCTCGAGCAGCTGCGCGAACAGCCGGGTCGCGCCGATCGAGATCCCGACGCCGGGCAGCTTCGACTTGGTGTAGTGCTCGGCGAGGTTGTCGTAGCGCCCGCCCGAGCAGATCGAGCCGAGCGTGGGGTGCTCGTCGAGGAAGGTCTCGTAGACCGTGCCGGTGTAGTAGTCGAGACCGCGCACGATCGACAGATCGATCGCGAGATGCGAGTCCGGTACGCCGAGCGCGCGCGTGCCGTCGTAGACCCGGACCAGCTCGTCGAGGCCCTCGATGAACGCCGGGTGCGGGCAGTCGGTTCGCTTGAGTGCCGTCAGCGGATCCGGATCGCACAGCACATCGAGCAACCAATCCACGGTCTCCACGGGAGCCAGCTTCAGCATCCGCTCCCGCACCTCATCTCTGGCTTGTTTTCCGAGCCGATCGATCTCGTGGAGAAGGCCGAAGTAGTCCGCCGCAGACTTCCACTCGAGCAGCCCGCGGAGCAGCTTGCGATTGTTGACCTTGATCGTGAACTTGCCGAACGCGAGCTCGCTGAAGATGCCGTCGATCACGGCGGGCAGCTCGGCGTCGTAGGCGATCGACAGGCTGTCCTTGCCGATCACGTCGATGTCGCACTGGTAGAACTCGCGATAGCGGCCGTGCTGCGCCTTCTCGCCGCGATACACCCGCTGGATCTGATAGCGGCGGAACGGGAAGTTCAGCTGGTGCTCGTGCTCGGCGACGTAGCGCGCGAGCGGCACGGTGAGATCGAAGCGCAGCGCGAGCTCGGGGCGCTTGCCCTGCTCGATCGCGCCGGTCGACTGCACGAAGTAGACCTGCTTCTCGGTCTCGCCGCCGGTCTTGGTGAGCAGCACGTCGGTCAGCTCGTAGGCCGGCGTCTCGACCGGCAGGAAGCCGAAGCGCTCGAAGCCGCGACGGATCGTGTCGAGCATGCGCTGGAACGCCAGCTGCTGCGGCGGCAGCAGCTCGAGCACTCCGGGCGGCGTGCGGGGCTGGACGGGCATGGCCGGCTGGTGTAGCACGCGATCGTGCTGTCGTGTCGTCACCAGCCGCTCGCGCTGCCCGCGCCGCTCGTGCGCGCGCTCGAGGCCGCTTACGGCGAGCCGCACCGCGCGTACCACACGGCGGCGCACGTCGCCGAGGTGCTCGCCGAGTACGATCGCGTCGCCGACGAGCTCGGCTGGCACCAGCCGGCCGAGGTCTACGTCGCGATCGCGTTCCACGACGCGATCTACGTGCCCGGCGCGCGCGACAACGAGGCGCGCTCGGCGGCGTGGGCGCGCTCGGCCGGGCTGCCGGTAAGCGGCGAGCGCGTCGCGCAGCTGATCGAGCTCACCGCGCGCCACGGCGCGCTCGCGCCCGGCGACGTCGACCGCGACGCCGCGCTGCTGCTCGACTGCGACATGGCGATCCTCGGCGCCGCGCCTGCCGCGTTCGACGCCTACGACGCCGCGATCGCGCGCGAGTACGCCGCGGTGCCCCCCGAGGCCTATCGCGCCGGGCGCAAGGCGTTCCTCGCCGGCCTGCTCGCGCGCCCGCGCATCTTCCTGTCCGATGCGTTTCACGCCCGGCTCGACGCCGCCGCGCGCGGCAACCTCGCCCGCGCCGTCGCCCGGCTCTAGCTATCGCTCGCGGCGCAGCGCGCGGACCAGCACGAACGCCGACGCGCCGAGCAGCGCGAGCGCGCCGCCCGCCAGCCAGATCACGCCGTGCGAGTCGGCCGGCACCACCGGCGCGGCCAGCGCGGGGGACGCGGCGCCCGCCGCCGGCGCGATCGCCCGGGCCGACAGCTGCGGCGACGAGCTGGCCTCGGTCCACGACGTGGTCTCGATCAACGAGCCGTCGGCGCGCACCGCGGTCACCTCGATGCGGTCGCCGGTCACGGTGACGCGCAGGTAGTGCAGCGCGCGCTCGAACGTCTTGACCGCCTCGGCGTCGACCGGGTTCGGCTTGGGGCGCCTGGGATAGAGCGGCGCGCCGCCGCCACCCGACACGAAGTAGCGCACGCCTTCGTGCTCCGCCCGCTCGTAGACGTGGTCGTGGCCGGAGAACACCGCGCTCACCTGGTACTTCGCGAACAGCGGCGTCCAGCGCTCGCGCAGATCGCGCGCGCCGCCGTGCAGCGAGATCGAGAACGGCGGGTGGTGCATCACGACGAAGATGTGGCGGACGCCCGGATCCTGGCGCGCGGCCATCAGCTCGCGCTCGAGCCACGCCGTCTGATCGGTGAGCGCGAAGCTGTAGGCGTTGGAGTCGAGCACGAGGAAGCGCGCGCTCGCGTACGAGAACGCGTAGTAGCGCCCGGTGTCGTCGCCGTTGCCCGGCACCGAGAAGTACGAGCGGTAGGTGTCGGCGGTGCGGCCCTTGCCCTGGCGGTCGTGGTTGCCGAGCGCGGGGAACAGCACGTTGTCGCGCATCAGCGGGTTCTCGATGTCGAAGAACTGCTGCCACTGGTCCTGGCGAAAGCCCTCGTCCACCATGTCGCCGGTGCCGAGCACGAAGTCGGGCACCTCGGTCGCCATGCGCTCGGCGACCCGGCGGTGCTGCTCGAGGTCGTTGCGCGAGTCGCCGACCACGATGAACGAGAACGGCACGTCGGTGCCGACCGGCGGCGCGGTCGCGAACTCGCCGTCCCACGTCTCCGTGCCGACCGCCACGCGATAGCGATAGCGGCTCGACGGCACGAGGCCATCGACCTTCGCCTCGACGATCGGCGCGGCGCCGACGTCCTGCGTGCGCTCGCCACCCGGGCCCGTGACGGTCAGCCGGGCCGGCTCCGGCTCGTCGAGCTGCCACATGATCGTGATCGAGTCGGGCGCGAGGTCCTGGAGGTACGGCCCCTTGAGCATCTTCGGCGCGGCCGCGACCGGCCCCGCCACGGCGAGCACAGCGATCGCGACCGACACCCGGATCATGACCAGCATCGAGGATACACGCGGCCTCGGGAGCGGGCCAGCGCTAGCGATAGCGCATCGTCGCGAGCGCACCGACGAGATCGCGCGCGGACTCGCGCGTGTAACCGTGCTTGGCGATCAGCGTGTCGAGCGCGGCCTGGGCGCGCGTGCGCGCGTCGGCCGCGAGGTGGCCCTCGTTGCCGGACAGCAAGACGACCAGATCGTGCACACCCTTGGCGATCGTCTTGCGGTGCTTCTCGAAGTACGCGTCCTTCAGCTTGCGCAGCAGGTCGGCAAAGATCTCGCTGAGCACCGGCTTCTGCCCGCGATGGTCGAGCGACCACGCGCCGATCTTCGCGATCAAGCTCTGGCGGAAGTCGTCGGCGCGCCCGCTGATCTCGAGCGTGCGCTCGACCTCGCGCATCATCGCCTCGTCGGGGTCGTCCATCCGGCCGGTGCCCGGGTTGCGCACCTTCTCCTTCTTGATCGCGTGCATCACGTGGGTGACGTAGCGATCGAACACGCGCGCGTACTCGCTCTCCTCGACCAGTCCCACCGACACGCGGACCTCGTCGTCGATCCGATCGAACAGCCGGCCCTTGGCGACGTCGACCAGCTTCTTGTGATCGTGGTAGCCGCCCGGCTGGACGTCCTGGCGCAGGAACTCGTAGAGGCTGGCCTGCTTGCACAGCTCGACGATCTCGTCGAGCACGACCAGCGGCGACACGTAGCTGTAGCGGGTCGCGCCGGCGGCGGCGAGCAGCACGGTCTGCATCTCGCGCGGCGACGCGCCGACCCTGCCCTCGTAGATCGGGTACGTGTCGGACTCGTGAAACAGATCCTTGATGTGCGCGGCGAGCTCGCGCGCGCGGTCGGGCGACAGCTCCTCCGGCACCGTGCCGGTGGTGTACAGCTCGGCCTTGTCGAGCGGGGTGAGCCGGCCGATCACCTCGGCGAGCGTCGACGGGAAGCGCTCGATCTGCGGCTTGCGCATGCGCGATAGCACAGCCCACAGCGCGGCGACATATGCGGTGTGCGGCGCGACGTGGCGGCCGCCCGCGGCCTCCCGCAACCGCTCGCGATACAGCGCCTCCTCGTGGCGCACGTCGACGATGAACGGCACGCGCACCAGCTCGATCCGGCCCTTGAAGCTCTGGAAGTCGGGGATCTCGCGGAACGCGGCGAGGTGGATGTCGTTGCAGCTGCCGAGGAACACGAGGTCCAGGAACAAGGTCGCGCTGGTCATCGACAGCGCCGCGCGCTCGACCGTGGTGAGCAGATACTTGTAGTGCTCGAGCGGGCGCTTGAGCAGGTCGTCGTACTCGATCATCCCGCGGTTGGCGCCGACCACCTCGCCGCCGTACTCGTGAAGCGACACCGATTGCAGCGAGGGCGGCAGCGAGCCGAGCGACCGGTCGGCGGTGATCTGGCGCTCGGTCGCGTCGACCGACAGCTGGGGCTCGACCGTGACCCAGCCCTGGCGATAGCGGTGCGAGATCTCGAAGCGCTCGATCCGGACGTGGCGCAGCACCTGGACGTAGTCGCCCTGGTAGCTCGCGAGCAGCGCGTCGTAGATCGCGCGGTTGCGCGGCGACAGCGAGCCCTGGCGCAGGTAGTCGCTGACGTTGAACGTCGTCCCCGCGATCAGCTTCGCGATCAGCTTGAGGCGCTCGTCGAGCGGGATCAGCAGCAGCGGGTGATCGCGCAGCTCGTCGCCCAGCCGCGCGTCGGTCTCCTCGTCGGGCAGGTACGCGAAGCTGTCCTTGGAGTCGAGCGCCGCGTCCGCGCCGCCGAAGCCGATGCCGCCGCGGGTCGAGCGCTGGGTCGGGAAGATCCACGAGAACCGGTAGAGCGCGCCCTCGTCGAGCGTCGAGTAATGCTCGAGCGCGCGGCCGAGGCAGCGGATGAACGTCGACTTCGCCGAGCCGTTCGGGCCGTGCAGCAGGATCAGCTTGTTGGGCCGGCCGTCCTGCACGAAGCTGCGCAGCACCCGGTAGGTCTGGTTCTGCACCATCTCCTGGCCGAACAGCCGGTCGTCGCCGCCCGCCCACGGCGCGTCGAACAGCTTGAACCGCGTGACCTCGCCCCACGGGTACGTGACGTTCTCCGAGCCGTAGTGGTCGAAGCAGTCGACGATGTACTGGGTCGACGAGCGCAGCTGGCGGGTCGGTTCGGCGAACACCAGCGTCAGGTACTCGGCAAACGACATCACGCGGCGGTTGCGCGTGAAATCCTCGCGCACCGCGTCGTGCAGCCCGACCAGCGCGTCCTTCACCTCGTTGGGGACGTCCGTCACGCCCCGAACGGTAGCTCAGTTCGCGGCGAGAGCGATCGTGATCGGCTGCTTCTTCGGATGGCAGCTCTGGTCATCGCACACGCCGAACTTGAACACGCCCTTGATCTCGTAGCTCCCGGGCTTGTCCGCGGTCGCCTTGACCGCGAACGCGAGCAGCTTCTCGTTGAACGTGTCGGCATCGCCCTTCTCGCCCTTGCCCGCCAGGAGCTCGGCCTTGGCGAGCTTGACCCCGGCCGGCGCGTCGAGCGTGAGCTTGATCGGGAAGTCCTGCGAGATGTGATAGCCCGTGCCCGGCGTCAGCTTGATCGCCGCGGTCGCCTCCGCGCCGGCCTTCGCGCTGGGCGCGTCGATCGAGATCGTGCCCTCGTCGGGCTTGAGGTGGAACTTCGGATCGTCGGCGACCGGCGCGGCCTTGTCGACCGGGGTCGGGGTCTCGTCACCGCCTGGCACGACGATCTTCGACGGCGGCGTGCCCGGGGCGGTCGCGCTGGCGTTGTCCTGGCTTGCGGCGGACTTCGAGGAGCCCGAGCAGCCCGCCGCCGCCACCACGAGCGCAAGCGCGATCATCCGGGTCATGGCGCAAATCATAGCGGATCGCCGAGGAAATGCAGGCCCGTGCTACGATGGTTATGCCGGTGAGAAGGGCTCAGCAGCTCGGCCGCTATCACTTGCTCGATCGCATCGCGTTCGGTGGCATGGCCGAGATCTACCGGGCGAAGACGTTCGACGCGACGGGACAGCCGCACCTGGTCGCGGTCAAGCGCGTGCTCGCCCACCTCGCCGAGGACGACGACTTCATCCAGATGCTGGTCGACGAGGCCAAGATCGCGAGCGTGCTGCGCCACGGCAACATCGCGCGGGTCTACGAGTTCGCGCGCGCGCACGGCGAGTACTTCATCGCGATGGAGCACGTCGACGGCAAGGACATGCGCACCGTGCTCGAGCGCTGCCGCGCCAAGAAGAAGCCGATCCCGCCCGAGCACGCGGCGTACATCGCGGCCGAGGTCGGCGCGGCGCTGCACGCGGCGCACAGCGCGGTCGATTCGCGCAACCGGGCGCTGCGCATCATCCACCGCGATGTCTCGCCGTCGAACATCATCTGCAGCTACGCCGGCGAGGTGAAGCTGTGCGACTTCGGGATCGCGAAGGCGACGCTGTCGCGCGTGACCACCAAGACCGGTGTCATCAAGGGCAAGGTCAAGTACATGAGCCCCGAGCAGGCGCTCGGCCGCAAGCTCGACCACCGCAGCGACGTGTTCTCGCTCGGCAGCTGCCTGTACGAGATGCTGACCCGGATCCCGCCGTTCACCGCGACCAACGAGATGGACCTGCTGATCAAGGTGCGCGACGCGAAGTACCGCGCGATCAACGAGCTCCAGCCCGGCATCCCGCCCGAGCTCGAGGCGATCTGCGACAAGTGCCTGACCCGCAGCCGCGCCAACCGCTACCAGACCGCGGCGGAGGCCGAGGGCGACCTGCGCGCGTTCCTGCGCAAGTTCATGCCGAACTACTCGCGCAGCCACCTCGGCCGGTTCATCCGCAAGATGTTCGCGCAGGAGATCGAGCGCGAGCTGCGCATGCTCGAGGAGTTCGTGATGACCGACGACGTCTCCGACGACGTCGGCGAGAGCCTGATGGTGCGCGACGACGACTTCGAGCCGCCCGAGGTGCCGTTCCAGCCCAAGCCGACCTCGGTGTCGATCGCGCCGATCAGCGGCAGCGCGACCGGCAGCTCGGTGCGCGACTCGGTGCCGGACGAGGTCGGCGACTTCGCGAGCGACTCGAACTTCACGACCATGCCCAAGGCCGGCCGCCACGACGACATCCACGCGGCGCCGACGCTGATCCTCGAGCACGGCCGCGGCCGCAACGCGCCGCAGGAGCCGCCGCGTGGCGAGCCCGAGCCCGGCCCGGCGGCGACCGCGCAGGGCCGCCGCAAGACCCGGCCGCCGCCGCCGCCGGGCAAGAAGAAGGCGCAGGTCTACGACGAGGCGCTGCACGCCGCGCCGACCATGATCATCGACATCGGCCGGATGCGGCGCAGGCGCGGCGGCTAGAGCAGCTGCTTCTTGCGGTGCGTGACGTGCTTGTCGAGCGCGTCGAGCACGTCGGCAAGCCGGGCATCGCCGCCCGCCTTGGTGCGCAGCGCGGTCGCCGCGCTCTCCATCGTGATGAGATCGCTCTGCAGGCGGGTCCGCACCGACTCGTGCATCTCGCGGAAGTTGCCGTAGAAGTCCTGCAGCATGTCGCCGTGGCGCAGCGGCGTGACGTTGCCGAGCCGGCCGTCGGCCATGCGTTCGAAGTACATCGAGACCTTGTAGAGCGGACCGGCGACCTTGTGGGTCATGATCACGAGGTAGGCCGACAGGATCACGACCAGCCCGATGCCGACGCCGACCATCGTGTAGATCAGCGCGCGATCGCTCGAGTCGAGATCGGCGACCGCGTGGGCCTGCACGTCGTCCCAGCTCGAGTCGCCCTCGGTGAGCGCGGCCAGGCCGTTCTCGAGCGACTCCGACGCCATCCGGCTCTGGTGATAGATCATGTAGCCGAGCGCGCCGGAGATCAGGCCCGACAGGATCGTGACGAGCAGGACGTAGCGGAGCTGCAGCTTCTTGTCGAGCAGGTAGTTCGACAGCTTGCGCTTGTAGACCGGGCGCGATTCGGTGCGCTCCCTCGGCGCGTCGCCGTCGAGCTTGCCGTCCTTGATGACCGTGGCGGGTGGGATGTCACTCAAGGGACTTCTCCTTGCGATCGAGCAGCTTCTCGAGCTCCGCCACCGCTTCGTGGTCGCCGGCGCCGGCCTGCCGGGCCGCCGCGATCACCGCCTTGATCTGTTCGATGTCGTCGCGCTCGAGCCGCACCACGCCGGCGTGCGCCGCCTTGAAGTGCTCGTAGAAGTCGACCAGCTGGTCGCCCTTGCGCAGGTTGTAGACCTTGTCGAACCGGCCGTCGCGCATCTTCGCGAGGTACAGGCTCACCTTGAACAGCGGGCCGGCGACCTTGTGGGTCATCTTGATGCCGTAGAGCGCCAGGCCGAGCATCAGCGCGATGCCGGTCGCGATCAGGACCAGCAGGATGTGCTTGCGGCCGCGCTCGATGTCGTCGGTCTTGCCGTCGATCTCGAGCTCGCAGGTCCAGTGCGCGACCACGCGGTTGCCGTAGTCCGCCGGTACGCGCGGCGGCGGCGCCGGCGTCAGCGTCATCGTGCTCTCCTCGATCTGCACGACCGCGTGATGGGGCGGCTCGAGCGCGTCGGGCACCGTCACGGTCTGGCCGCCCTCGCCGTCGCAGCGCACGATCGAGATCGTCGCGGCGCGCAGCGCGTCGACCGCGACCGGATCGGCGAGCTTCTGCTTGACGTAGGCGTTGCAGTGCGGCGCCTTGATCAGGAGCGGCTGCGCGGTCTCCGGCGCGCACGATGCCGGCGCGTCGCACCACTGGCTCGCGACGACCACCAGGTCCTGCTGCGCGTTGTGCTTGGCGACGTCCTTGGGATCGACCGACGACGGCACGTGATGCTCGGCTGCGGGCGCCGGCGCGGGCGCGGCGCTGCCCGACGGCTCGTCGAGCTGCATCTGCACCGCGCCGCTGTCGTCGTCGCCGTTGTCGGTGAGCACCGGGATCTGCGGGCACGCGCGGCCCTCGACCGCGGTCTTGGCGACGTTGGTCGCCTCGTTGGCCTTCTTCATCACGAAGTAGCCGAGGCCGGTCATCAGGACCGCCGCGATCGCGACCATGAAGATCGTGAAGCGCAGCTGGTACCTCTTGTTGAGCAAGAGGTTCTTCCAGCTGCGCTTGTAGCCTTTGCCCGAAGCCGCCATCACGGCACCTTCGATCTGATCGTCGGGATGATCTTGTTGCTGATCAAGTTCTCGATGACGGCCTCGACACAATCTTGCCCGGCGAGCGCCTGATCGCTCGCCGAGGCGCCGGCGGTCACCGACGCGCCGCCGTTCAGGAAGCCGAACACGCTCTTGTCGGGGAAGTCTGCGAGCAACATACTGACTTTACACGAGATCGTGGAGCTGTTCCCGCTGACGCTCACCTTGAGCTCGTTGAGGGTGCCGTCGACGTAGAACCCCGCGACACGCTTGGCGGTCAGGGCGGCCTTGCTCGGCGCCCCGCCCGCCCAGCTGGTCAGCATGGTGCTCGCGTCCTTGGCCAGGGTCTGGGTCGCGACCCGCACCATGAGCGCGCGCAGCTTGGCATCGTCGCCGCCGGTCTTGCTCGACATCGGCCCGATGTTCACGTAGACGCCGCCCGCGCCGCCGTTCACGCTCGGCCCGCCGCTCTGCGAGCTGCCGGTCGAGCCCGCGCCGAGTGCGACCAGCGCCTTCTGCGCCTGTGACTTCACGAAGTCGCTCGCGTCGCTGGCGGCGGCCTGCTGCAGGTCCTTGATCGCGAGGCCGCGCGCCGCGCCGCTGGTGCGCGCGGTCACGAGCTTGCCGAGCCCGACCGCGCACGCGCCGCGCACGTCCTTGTCGCTGTCGTTGAGCAGCGCCTTGGCGAGCGCGAGGATCACCTTGGTCGAGCCGTCGCCGACCTTGGTCAGGTTGAGCGCGGCCGACAGCCGCACCTTCTCGGAGTCGTCGTTGCCGAGCTGATCGATCAGCGACGTCACGTTATCGGCGCGCGCGGTGCGCGGACAGATCGCCACCGCGGCGAGCGCGACGACCGCCGCGATCCGGACTGCCAGCTGCGAGAGCGTGCCGCGAGCCAACCCCACCACGGTAGCTAGGATTCGCGGTCGCCTGCAAGGTACCTGCGGGTTAGCTCGACGTAGTGGCTCGCACCGTATTCGATCTGCTCCCGCTCCTTCGCGTTCACCGCGCGCTTGACCTTCGCCGGCGCGCCGATCACCAGGCTGCCCGGCGGGATGTCGGTGCCGGGTGTCACCAGCGCACCTGCACCCACGAGGCTGCCGCGGCCGATCCGCGCGCGGTCGAGGACGATCGCGCCCATGCCGATCAGGCAGAGATCCTCGACCGTGCACGCGTGGATGATCGCGGCGTGGCCGATCGTGCAGTCGTCGCCGATGATCGTGCCCGACACGCCGTCGGTGACGTGGATGACCGTGCCGTCCTGGATCGAGGTGCGCGCGCCGATCCGGATCGGCATGACGTCGCCGCGCACGACCGTGCCGTACCAGATCGACGACTCCGCGCCGATCTCGACGTCGCCGATCACCGCGGCCGTCTCGGCGAGGAACACGCCCTCGCCGATCCGCGGGCGATGGCCGCCGTAGCCGCGGATCATCGCCGGACGCGCGCGTGCTCGGCCTGGTCGATCGCGGCGCGCACGTCGTCGACCGCCGCCTCGACGTCGTCGCTGTCCGGCGCGATCGGCGCGACGAACCGCACGATGCCGCCGGCGTCGAGCACCATCACGTAGAGCCGGTCGTTCTCGCCGAGCGCGTGGCGCACGAAGAACGGCTCGGGCGCGACCGCGAGCGTCATGCCGAACGCCAGGGTCGAGCGAAAGCCATCGATCTGGTCGAGCGTGCCGTACGTGATCGCGAGCGCACGCGGCGCCGGCCCGGCGCGCCTGGGCGAATCGATCGTCTCGGCGAGCGTGCGGATCACGCCGGCGCAGCCGGCGCAGTGCTGGAGATCGAACCACACGAGCAACGTGGTCTGGCCGCGCAGGTCCTCGCTCTGCAGCGTCGAGCGATCGTCGACCACGCCGAGCTCGAGCGGCTCGAGCGAGCGGCCGACGAACTCGCGGTACAGCACCTCGGCGCGGGTGAGCAGCGTCGCGTGCAGCGTGAGCCGGTCGCCCTCGCGCAGGATCTCGAGGTGGATCGTGTCGCCGGGCTGGTGCGAGACGATCCGCGCGCGCAGCTCGTCGCAGCCGGCGGTCGGCTCGCCGTCGAGCGCGAGCACCAGATCGCCGGTCATCACGCCGGCCGCGGCGGCGGCGCTGTCGGGCGTCACGCGCTCGATCGGACACGCGCCCGATCCGCCCTGCGGCATCTCGACGCCGAGGAACGCCGGGTTGCTCTGCACGTCGGCGCGCGCCGGCGGGGCGAGCCCGACGACGATCGCGATCGAGAGCAGCGCCTTCACGCCGACGAATCTAGCCAAGTGGTTCCGACGGGGCCAGCTTCATCGGGCGGTCGATGTAGGACAAGGTGAGATTTTTGACTTCATGTAGGCCGCGGCTCGATCATTCCGGTCGTGAAGCGCCGCGCCCTCCCCGATCTGTCCCACGTGCTCGACGACAGCCGGCCGCAGCCCACGCTCCCGGTGTTCGAGAAGCGCATCCATACCCGCTTCGATAAGGCGTTTCCCGTCGTGATCGGCAGCGAGCTCTACGGCGACGCCTACGCGATCGCACGCAACGTCTCGGCGGGCGGCATCCTCGTCGAGATGAGCTACGCGCCACCGCTCGGCACGGTGGTGACCGTCCACTTCCAGGCGCCGCATCCGAACGATCCCGAGGCGCCGCCCGGCGAGATCGTCGCCCGGGCCGAGGTCAAGCATCACCACTACCTCAACTTCACCGGCGGCGACGAGCAGGCGAGCACGCGCGCGATCGGCCTGCGCTTCCTCGAGTTCGTCGATGCCGGCGATCGGGTGGACCCGGAGCGAATTCATTAGCCGGGGCGCGCGTTCCCCCTGACGACTTGCACGGATCGCCCCGATTGCCTACACCTCCCTGCGTGCGCCCGCTGCTGTTCGTGATCGCCGCGAGCTCCGCGGCGATCGCGGCGCCGCCCGCCGCGCCACCTCCTGCCCCGGCGCCTGCCGCCAAGCCGCCGCCCGGGCCCGACGATCCGGCCGCGCTCGCGCTGCTCGACAAGCTGTCCAGGCCCGCCGGTGCCGCCGTGGTCAAGGGCGAGGTCGACCAGCTGTCCCAGCTCGCGCCGCGCGCGATCGACGCGATCGGCGCGTACCTGGTGCGCGACCACGCGACCAGCGTCGAGGATCGCCGCAAGGTGCTCGAGGCGATCAAGGCCGCGGTGCCCGACAAGGCCGGCCGGTTCGCCGCGCCCGAGCGCAAGAGCGAGAAGGAAGAGAAGGCCGACGACGACCTCGACTGGATGGCCGGGCTCACCGGGCTCGACGCCGGCACGCCCGGGCTCGGCGAGGTGATCGCCGACGACGCCGCGATCCGAGCGCTCGCCGCGACCAAGGACCCGCGCGCCGCCGAGCTGATCTTCGCGGCGGGGTTCGACCCGCAGAGCATCATCTATCGCGACGAGTGTGGCCGCTACCTGCGCAAGATGGAGCCGTACTCGATCCCGCCGCTGCTGGTCGAGTCGCAGGGCAAGGACTACGACCGCAGGCGCTACGCGACCTACCAGCTCGAGCGGCTCGATCGCCAGGAGCCCGGCAAGGCGCTCGCCGCCGCGACCGGCGACGAGCAGCTCACGCTCGCCATCCTCGACGCGTTCCGTACCACGCACTTCCGCGAGGCGGTGCACGCGGTGTGGAGCAAGGTCAACGCCGACTCGCCGCGCGTCCGCGACGCCGCGCGCGCGACGTGGATGTCGTACATCACCGGACCGGCGCCGCGGCCCGCGCCGCGCAAGAAGCTGCTGCTGCCCGGCGGCAAGCTGACCAAGAAGGAGAAGCCGCTGTGGCTCACGTACCGCGAGCTCGCCGACAACGAGCTGCGCAAGGCGGCCAACGAGCTGCTCGGCGAGGACTACCCGCTCGCCGATCCGACGCTCGACGACAGCGACGATGACTGGCACAAGAAGAAGACGGTCAAGGTCGACCTCGAGGAGCTGACCAAGCGGCTGTTCGATTTCTACGACCAGCAGCGCGCCAAGAAGGACGCCGATCAGTGGGCCGCGGCCAAGGCGCTCGCCGACAAGGGCGATCTCGCCGGCGCGACCGCCGCGCTCGACCGCATGCTCGCCGCCAACCCGGGCCGCCCCGACCGCACCCAGATGGTGCCGGTGTACCTCGCCCGGGCCAAGCAGCTCGAGGCCAAGCAGCAGTGGGCCGATGCAGCGGCGGCGTACTCGACGGCACAAGGGCTCGATCCGACCGGCGCGAGCGCGATCGACGCGCTCGCCGCCCACCACTACGCGCTCGGCAAGGCGCTCGAGGCTCAGGGCAAGGACGGCGGCCCCGACTTCCGCGCCGCGATCGCGCTGCGCCCGAACTACGCGCCGGCCAAGACCGCCGAGCGCGAGGTCGAGCACGCGAGCCGGCCGGTGTGGCTGCTCTACCTCGCGGCGAGCGCGGTCGCGGTGGCGCTCGCGCTGTTCGCGGCCGGGATGATGCGGCGCCGCACGTCGTGATACACCGGTCCGGTGAGCGGACGACTCATCGTGATCGAGGGGCTCGACGGCGCCGGCACCACGACGCAGGCCAGGCGGCTGGTCGAGATCCTGAACGCGCGCGGCGTGCGCGCCCACCTCACGCGCGAGCCGAGCGATGGCCCGATCGGCCGGCTGATCCGCGAGATGCTGGCGGGCGGGCACGCGATCGCGGGCGCGCGGATCTCGCAGGGCACGTTCGGCCTGCTGTTCGCGGCCGACCGGCTCGATCACATGCAGCGCGAGGTCGAGCCCGCGATCGCCGCCGGCGCGACCGTGGTGTCGGACCGCTGGTACCACTCGTCGCTCGCCTACCAGGGCACCGGGGCAGATCGCGACTGGATCGCGGCGCTCAACGCGCGCGCGCGCAAGCCCGACCTGACCCTGTTCCTCGCGGTCCGCCCGGAGGTCGCGGCGAGGCGCCGCGCCAGCGCCGGGCGGGCCCAGGAGCTGTTCGAGGACATCGAGATGCAGCGCGAGGTCGACGCCGGCTACCGCGCGACGATCGCCGAGCTGCGCACCGCCGGGGAGCTGATCGAGACGATCGACGGCGAGCTGCTCGAGGACCAGGTGTTCGCGGCGATCGCGCGCGCGGTGGGCGTTCCGCCCGCATAAACTTGCGTGCGGACCGGCGGCCGGGCAGCTTTGTCGCGATGCGCGCCTCGCTGTTTGCCGCCGCGCTCGCGCTGTGCGCGTGCGGGGAGAAGCCACCACCTCGCACGAGCTTCGACGAAGACCTGTCGCTCGCCACGCCGGTCGAGACCGGCCGCGACGCGCCGCCCGCGGCCGCCGCGCCGCGCGCCGACGCCCCGCCCGGCAAGGGCCTGCGCACCGGGACGATCAGCCGCGAGCGGCTGGTCGCGGTGCTCGACGGCGGCCCGGGCCAGTTCCTGCGCCAGCTCGAGGTCACGCCGCACATGCTCGGCGACCGCTTCGTCGGCTGGGAGCTGGTCCAGCTGCTCGGCGACGGGCCGCTGCACGACCTCGACGTCGCGCCGGGCGACGTGCTGGTCGCGGTCAACGGCCGCCCGCTGTCGCGGCCCGACCAGCTCGAGGAGCTGTGGGACTCGCTGCGCACCGCGAACGAGGTCGTGGCCGACGTGTGGCGCGGCACCGGCAAGCTCCAGCTGCGCTTCGCGATCGAGCCGAAGGTCGGTAACTAGCGCGGCAGCGCGCTGCTCGGGGTCAACCCGCCGAGCGAGTGATCGAAGCTGTCGTGGCAGTGCGCGCAGAACGCGATCTTCGGTGACTTGCCGCGCCAGTACGACGGCCCGGTGAACTTCGGAGCGGCCTCCGGCGGTGGATCCGGCCACCAGATCGCGTAGTACCAGTCGCCGTGCGCCGGATCGTAGCCGGGCGCGCGCTTCTGCATCACGTAGAGCGGCCCGGTGACCGCGGCCGGCCGGCCGTGATCGTCGGGCCACGACGTCTTGATGATCGTCGTGCCGACCGGCACGTCGTCGCCGCGGAGATAGGCGTCCGCGCCGATCGCGTTGACGTAGACGTCGACCCACAGGTTGCCGTGATCGAGCGACAGGAACGGATGGTCGGTCAGCTTGCGATAGCTCCGGTAGTCCGCGCCGACCTCGAGCGGCCCGAATCGATCCTCCGAGCCGGGCGACGGCGCCGGGGCCGCGGCGGCCCGCGGCGGCGCGACCGGACGCGCGCCGCACGCCGCGACCACGACGATCGGGACGAGCCGCAGGGTCATGTCGGGCCTACGCATGCACGGACAGAGGTTACGGCGCGGCCGCCATCGCTTCGAACACCGCGAGCGCGTGCGCGGGGTCGTTGCAGAACACGCCGTCGACGCCGAGCCGCGCCAGCCGCTCGAGCTCGGGCGCGTCGTCGACCGTCCACACGTTGATCGCCATGCCGGCGGTGTGCCACGCCTTGACCCGCGCCTCGTTCACCAGCGTGTTCTGCGGATGGACGATGCTCGCGCCCATCCAGTTGCCGACCCAGCCGCGGCGCAGCGGCAGCGGTTGCTCGTCGTGGAACAGGAACGCCAGCGCGACGTCGGGCAGGTGGTTGTGCATCTGGATCAGCGAGAACGGATCGAACGAGCTGACCAGCACCTGCTCGGCGCGGCCGCTCCTGCCGATCACCTCGGCGGTCGCCTTGACCAGCGCGCCCATCCGGCCCGGCTTGGGCGCCTTGATCTCGACGTCGACCTCGAGATCGCCGAGCGCGTCGAGCACCTCGACGAGCAGCGGGATGGGCTCGCCGCCGACCCGCAGCCCGGCGCGCTCCTCGTCGCGCAGGTCCTCGAGCCGGCCCGGCCGGCCGCACAGCCGGACCAGATCGGCGTCGTGAAACACCGCGATGTTGCCGTCGCCATCGAACCGGACGTCGAGCTCGATGCCGTCGGCGCCGGCGGCTCGCGCGCGCTCGAACGCGCGCATCGTGTTCTCCGGCTCGTGCGCGGAGTCGCCGCGGTGGGCCCACACCCGCGGCCGCCCCTTGGTGCGCCGCCAGCGCGTCGCACGGCCCTGGCGGCCGAGGTGCGGCAACACCCGCGCGAGCCCGGCGAGCGGCGATCGAGCCATTGCTGCGAGCTTACTCGATGAACGTCTTGTGCAGCGCGCGGACCAGCGGATCGACGTGCGGGCGATCGCACCACAGCGTCACGCGCAGCGGCGACACGCTGACCGCGTTGAGCGGCACGCCGGCGCCGACCGCGGTCGCGCGCGCCTTGTTGATGATGCCCGGGTTGCCGCCGATGCCGTGGCCGACCATCGTCACGCAACCCTCCTCGCCGAGCTCGATCTCGTCGCCGAGCACGGTGTCGAGCCGCTTGCGCACGTCGCCCCAGTCGGGCACGTCGGCGATCGTGAACCAGCAGCGCAGCTCCTTGCCCTCGAGATCGAGGTGGGTGAGCGGGATCGACGCGGCCTCGAGGATCTGCAGGCAGTGCTCGACCGCCGCGCCGCCCGCGACCTTGAGCCGGATCAGCGCGCCCTGGCCGGTGACCGCCGCGACCTGGCGCTCGCGCTCCGGCGAGAAGTCGATCCGCGTGCCGCCGCCGTCCTTGCCGGTCGCGCGCGCGTACAGCGCGATGCCGCTCTTGCGCGCGAACTCGACGGCGGCGTCGTGCAGGACCTTGGCGCCCTGCGCGGCGAGCTCGAGCATCTCGTCGTGGCTGATCGACTGGAGCAGCGTGGCGGCTTCGACCACGCGCGGATCGGCCGTGTACACGCCGTCGACGTCGCTGCAGATCTCGCAGTAGTCGGCGCGCAGCGCGCCGGCCAGCGCGACCGCCGTGGTATCCGAGCCGCCGCGGCCGAGCGTGGTGATCTCGCGCTTGTACGACACGCCCTGGAACCCGGCGACGATCACCACCTTGCCGCGATCGAGCTCGTCCTCGATGCGAAACGGCCGGACCTCGACGATGCGCGCGCCCGAGTGCCGATCGTTGGTCAGGATGCCGGCCTGCGATCCGGTGAACGAGATCGCTTCGAGCCCCTGCTCGGCGCACGCCATCGACAGCAGCGACATCGCCTCGCGCTCGCCGCAGGTCAGCAGCATGTCGAGCTCGCGGCGCGACGGCGACGCGCTGATCGCCTTCGCCTTCTCGATCAGCTGGTTGGTGGTCTTGCCCATCGCCGACACCACGACCACGACCTTCTTGCCCGCGGCCTTGGTGCGCGCGATGCGCTGCGCGACCAGCTTGATCTTCTCGGCGTCGGCGACCGACGAGCCGCCGTACTTCTGGACCACGATCCCTGTCGATGTCGTCACGTCGGCCACCATACACGATCACAACGACATGACGGTGCTACCTTGTTCGCATGAGGCCCGCCGCGCTCGCAGCCGTCGTGGCGCTCGCCGGCTGCCGCCCGCCCGCGTTTCCATCCGCGAGGTTCCCCGACACGCCGATGCAGCTGGGCGACGAGTCCGACCGCGAGCAGGCGATCGACCAGCTGTGGACGCTCGCCCCCGGCGACGCGCGCGAGCCGCTCCGCCGCGAGGTCGCCGACGCGCTGGCCCGCCGGATCCGCGACGCGGTCGGCGACGACCAGCCGTTCGTCGCCGAAACGCTGCTGTTCGAGCTGTGCTCGCTGTGGCGCGACGATCCACGCGGGGTCGGCCGCGGCCTCGCCGACCACGTCGCGCTGATCCGCGACCTCCACGCGATGTTCGCGAAGTCCGGCTCGCTGCAGCCGACCGTC
>DATJAE010000468.1:0-12805 GCA_035516595.1 Kofleriaceae bacterium
CTTGCCGCGCTTGGCGCCGTGGACGACCACGCCGTCGACGTCCCAGCGCCGGCCGAGCACGCGCGCCGCGCCGGCGCAATCGCCCGCCGCGAGCAGCGCGCGGACGCGGCTCGACGACGCGACCTGGCCGTCGACCTCGACCGGCGCGACCACGTCGACCTCGATCCCGGCCTTGCCGCCGTGCGCGCGCAGCGCGTCGACCGTGCCGGCGCGGCCGTGGCCGTACGTGAAGTCGTAGCCGACCACGATCGCGCGCGCGGCCAGCGCGGTCAGCACGACGTCGTCGATGAACGCGTGCGGCGAGCGGCCGGCGAGCTCGCGGGTGAACGGCTCGACCACCACCGCCTGCGCGCCGGCCTGGGCGAGCAGCTCGAGCCGGCGCGCCAGCGAGCACAGCCGCGGCGGCGCGCCGGCCGGCGCCAGCACCGCCGATGGATGCGGATCGAACGTGAGCGCGATCGGGATCGCGTCGTTGGCCTCGGCGAGCTCGCACGCGCGCCGGATCAGCGCGCGGTGGCCGAGGTGCACGCCGTCGAAGTTGCCGATCGCGACCGCGGTCCCGGCCCAGGCCGGGGCGTGACGGTGGCCGCGCACGATCTGCACGCCGCGAATCTACCCGATCAGGCTCCACGCGGGCGCGACCAGCACGAGCGCGCCGGCGGCGGCGCCGATCGCGGCCTGGCCGCTGGCCGGGCGGACGAGCGCGGCGAGCCGCGCGATCGCCACGCCCGCGAACAGCGCCGCGAGCGCGAGCGTGCCGGGGGTCGGCGCGCCGGCGAGCCGACCGACCGCGACGACGCCGAACGCGGCGGCGATCGCGGCGTGCGCGGGCCGGGCGCCGCGCGCCGCGCAGCTCGCGAGGCCGGCGAGCGCGGCGGTCGCGACCAGCGGGCCGACCGCGTCGCCGGTGCGATGCGCGAGCACGGCGAGGCGGATCGCGTGCGGCGGATCGCCGGCCCACGCGCGCCACAGCGCGGCGAGCGCCCCGCCGTGCGCGCACGCGGCCGCGATCGCGAGCAGGCCCGCGATGGCCAGCGCGATCGGCAGCGCGATCGCCCAGCGCGGCCGCGGCCACGGGCCGACCACCAGGCGCAGGCTCGCGATCGGCGCGAGCGCGACCCAGCTCGGATCGAGCGCGGCCGCGAGCGCCGCGGTGGCGAGGGCCGGCCACGGCGACGCGTCGGGCCCGGCCGGGCGCGCCAGCTCGGCGATCGCGAACAGCGCGCCGGCGGCGGCGAGCTCGCCGCGCACGGCCGGGTGCGGGATCGCGGCGAGCGCGCCGAGCAGCCCGGCCGCGACCGCGGCGAGCGTGGCGGCCAGCGTCGCGCCGGCGTAGGCACGGACCGCGGCGGCGAGCGCCGCCCCGAGCGCGGCGAGCGCGAGCCCACGCGCGATCGGCTGCCCGGCCGCCGCGGCGATCGCCGCGCACGCCAGCGCGACCGCAGGGATCGCGAGCCGGGTGCGGGGAGCGGTCACCAGCCGACGGTACGAGCGCCGCGCCGCGCCCGCAAACTTCTACCCCTCGAGCTGCGCCGGCGCCCCGGGCGCGACGGTCAGCGCTCGGGTTCTCGCGCGAGCACGCCGGCGGCGATCAGGCCGGGCAGCGCGAGCAGCGCGGTCACCACGAAGAAGCCGGCCCAGCCGACCGCGTGCTCGACGTGCGAGGCCAGCGGCCCCAGCGCGCGCTGGCCGAGCGACGCGAGCGAGGTCAACACCGCGTATTGCGTGGCGCTGACCGCGCGCGTGCACGCCGACATCACCACCGCGACGAACACGCTGATCACCATCGCGTTCGCGATGCTGTCGAGCCCGACCGCGACGCACAGCAGCACCACGTCGTGGCCGGCGAGCGCGAGCGCGACGTACGCCAGGTGGGTCAGCGCGGCGAGCGCGCCGAACGGCACGAGCATGCGCCGCACGCCGAGCCGGGCGACCACCGCGCCGGCGATCGCGCCGCCGACCGCGGTGCCCGCGAACACCATCAGCTTGTAGGCCTCCGCGATCTCGGTGAGCTGGAAGCCGCAGCCCCTGGTCAGAAACGGCATGATGATCGCCTGCGCGAAGAAGTAGCCGAGCTCGTAGAGCGCGGCGAACGCGAGCAGCCGCGCGACCCCGGCGCGACCGCGCTGGGCGACCAGCTCGCGCACCGCCTCCACCACCGCGCGCGCGACCGACGGCACCGGGCGGGCCGGCGCGGCCGGCTCCTCGGCGACGAGCGTCGCGATCACGCCGAGCCCCATCGCCGCGGCCATCGCCGCGTACACCGCGCGCCACGACACGTGATCGGCCAGGATCAGCGCGGCGGTGCCGGCGACCAGCATCCCGACGCGATAGCCGACGACGTAGATCGCCGAGCCGGCCGCGCGCTCGTGCGGCTCGAGCACGTCGGTCGAGTACGCGTCGAGCACGACGTCCTGCGACGCCGAGAGCAGCGCGACCACCGCGGCGATCGCGGCGAGCAGGTAGGGCTGGCCGACCGGATCGACCGTGCCCATCGCGGCGATCGCGACGATCAGCCCGAGCTGGAACGCGAGCACCCAGCCGCGCCGCCGGCCGAGCAGCGGCAACCGGAAGCGATCGAACAGCGGCGCCCACAGGAACTTGAGCGAGTAGGCGAGCCCGACCACCGACATCAACGCGATGCGGTCGAGGTCGACGTCGCGGGTCGCCAGCCACGCCTGCAAGGTGTGGCTGGTGAGCAGCAGCGGCAGCCCCGACGAGAAGCCGAGCGCGAACAGCGCCGCCATTCGCCGCGACTGGAACACCGCGAGCAGCCGGGCCCGCAAAGCTGCCACATCGTGGCATCGCGGGTAAGATCGCGCCAGCAAGTGCCCACGCTCGCCTCGATCCGCCCGCGGATGCTCTCCGTCGCCCGCTGGTTGGCCCCGAGCGCCGCCGCGGCGTGCGCGGGCGCGGTGGTCGCCGGCGCGATCGAGGGCGCGGGCATGGACGACGTGTTCGGCGCGATCGCGGCCGGCGGCTTCCTGGCGCTGGTCGCCGCGCCGATGCTGCTGGTCGCGTGCGCCCTGGCGCGCGGGCTGTGGGCCGCGTGGCAGCCAGCCGAGCTCGGGCTGATCGAGGACGGCGGCGGCGCGCCGCGGCTCGCCGGCTGGCTCGGCACGCTCGTGCTCGGCGCCGTGGTGCTCGCGTGGGCGATGTGGCAGGGCACCTGGCTGCTCGCCGGGGCGACCGCGTTCAAGCCGCTGTCGCTGTCGTTCGCCGAGCCGATCCTCGCGGTCGTGGTCGGGCTCGCGATCGTGGTGGCGTCGCGACCGGTCGCGCGCGCGCTCGCGGCGCTCGCGCGGTGGCTCGACGCGCGCTGGCGCCGGCGCGGCCATCGCTCGCTGATCTCGCCGCGCCGCCAGCTGATCGCGCTCGCCGCGGTCACGCTCGGCGGGCTGTACGCGCTGTGGAGGTTCGCGATCGCGCCGCGGCTCGGCCCGATCGACACCTCGCCGCTGCTCGTGCCCGCGGCGGGCCTGGTCGTCGCGGCGATCGCGCAAGCGGGGTGGTCGCGGGGCGCGCGGGCGCGCCGGTTCGCCAGCGCTGCGTGCGCCGCGATCGTGATCGCCGCGGTCGCGTGCGCGCTGTACGCGTGGCGCGCGCGCCCCGGCCTCACGCTGTCGGTGTGGGGCGACCGTCCGCTCGCCGGGCTCGCGATCGACTGGTTGTTCGACCTCGACGCGATCCGCGATCGCCTGCCGGCCGCCGCGATGGCGCCGACACCGCGCGCCGGTGCGGCCCACCCCGACATCCTGCTGCTCACGATCGACGCGGTGCGCGCCGATCACACGCCGCCGTACGGCGGCACCGCCGACATGCCGATCCTGCGCGCGCTCGGCACGCGCGGCGCGGTGTTCGACTGGGCGTTCTCGCCGAGCAACGTGACCCGGCGCTCGATCCCGTCGATGGTGATCGGGCTCGCGCCGACCCGGATCAAGGGCCGGGTCGTCGGCTGGGCGCTGCGGCTCGATCCGCGCTACGTGCTGCTCGCCGAGCGGCTGCGCGCCGGCGGCTACGACACCGCCGGCTTCATGTGCTGCGACGGCATCTGGGGCCGCGACATGCGCACCGGGCTGTCGCGCGGGCTCGACCACCTCGAGACCGAGCCGCGCGAGAACGGCGCCGTGCTCGCGCGCATGGCGCGGACCTGGCTCGACGCCCGCGAGCGCACGTCGCCGCACAGGCCGCTGTTCCTGTGGATGCACTTCATCGAGCCGCACAACTGGCAGGCCGCGAGCGGCGAGCCGCACACCGACGACGAGCGCCGCCGGTTCTACGACCGCGCGCTCGCCGCGTCCGACGCGATGCTCGGCGAGGTGATCGGCGCGTTCGCGAATCGCCCGGGCGATCGCATGCCGATCGTGATCATCTCGGCCGATCACGGCGAGGGCCTCGGCGATCACGGCCAGCCGTTCCACTCGACCGACCTCTACGACTCGCAGATCCACGTGCCGCTGGTGATCGCCGGCCCGGGGATCAAGCCCGGCCACATCCCCGAGACGGTGAGCCTCACCGATCTCACGCCGACCGTGCTCGATCTCGCCGGCTTCGTCCCGCCGACCGGGATCGACATCGACGGCCGCTCGATCGCGGATCTCGCGACCGGCGCGCGCGCGCCCGATCCCGACGGCGGCATCGCGTTCGCCGCGATGATCAAGGATCGCTCGAACCCGGGCGGCCTGCGCGCGGTGGTGCTCGGCCCGTGGAAGCTGATCGACAACGGCAGCTCGCTCGAGCTCTACAACGTGCATGCCGACCCCGGCGAGCGCGCGAACCTGATCTCGCCGCGCGCGCCGATGCTCGAGGCGCTGAAGCGGATGCTGAGCGCGTGGCGCGAGCGCAGCAAGGTGTCGCCGTTCTGATCGTCAAGCCGCCGGCGCCGATCGTGCTGCCGGCAGGTGCTCGGGCGATCTTCCTCGCCGGCTCGATCGAGCAGGGCGGCGCGACCGACTGGCAGGACGCGCTCGCCCGCGCGCTCGCCGACCGCGACGTCGCGCTGCTCAACCCGCGGCGCGACGCGTGGGACGCGAGCTGGCGGCAATCGATCGACAATCCCGAGTTTCGCGCGCAGGTCGAGTGGGAGCTCGATGGGCTCGACCGCGCGGACGCGATCGCGATGTGGTTTGCACCCGAGACGCGCGCGCCGATCACGCTGCTCGAGCTCGGCCTCACCGCGCGCTCCGGCAAGCTCGTGGTCGGCTGCCCCGACGGCTACTGGCGCAAGGGCAACGTCGAGGTCGTGTGCGCCCGGTTCGCGATCGAGCTGGTCGCGAGCTGGGACGCGTTCGTCGCCGCGGTGCGGGCGCGGTGCTAGCCGGCGTAGTAACGCACGAGGTCGATCGCCGACACCATGCCGACCAGCTGGCCAGCCGCGTCGATGACCACGACCTGGCCGACCCCCTCGTACGCGATCAGCGCGGCGGCGGCGTGCACCTCCGCGCTGGCGCGCAGCGCGAACACGCAGCCCGACATCGCGTCGAGGACGCGGCCGTCGTCGCGCGCCGCGAGCAGGTCGCTGCGCGTGATCAGACCGCGCACCGCGTCGCTCGCGTCGACCACGACGAGCGCGGGCACGCGGGACTCGGCGAGCAGCCGGCGCGCCTCGGCGAGCGGCGCGCGCTCGTCGATCACGAGCGCCGGTTCCCGCACGAGCGCGCCGAGCGTCCGGATCACCGCGGTGGGTTCGTCATCGAAGTCGATCGCACATGCCGTCATGGGACTCCCTTTCGTGCACCTCGCAGATGAGGCGCGCGGCGGGCGTCGCGCGTTGCACGGCGCGGCCATTTCGATCGCGCGCGCCGCTCGCGACGCAAGCCATGCACGCGAGCGCAGACCGCGATGGTTCTGCGCTGTGCACGCCTCGCACGGTTGCGACGGCGATCACGCGGCGGCTAGCAAAGCCGCGCGAGCTCGGTCTGGACGAGCAGGTACGTCAACCTGAGCAGGTTCAGCCGCGCCTCGGGCGAGCGCACGCGGGCGGCGAGATCGCCGAGCCGGGTGCGGCCGTCGAGCAGGCTGTACACGCGAAGCAGCGCCTCGCCGAGGCCGAACTGCGCGAGCTCGCCCTCCTGCGCAGGCTCGCGCGACACGAACGCGCGCGCGTTCGCGGTCTGCCACTCGTCGACCAGCGCCTCGGAGAGCTGCGCCGCGCCCGCGCCGATCACGCGGAACGCGTCGAGGTGGAGCGAGCGCGAGCGATACGGGTTCTGCGCGCGCGGCGTCCAGGTGTAGCGGCCCTTCGGCCAGCCGAACGCCTCCATCAGCTTGGCCGCGACCTGCTTGGCGAGCAGGCGGTAGGCCTCGAGCGGATCGAGCAGGTCGAGGCCGACCAGCGTGTCGGCGAGCCGGCCGCCGAAGTGGTGCATCACCGAGACCGCGCGCTGCAGCGCCTGCGGGGTCAGCGCCTTCTGCTCGAGCAGGAAGTTGCCGAGCCGCTCGCTCTCGACGTTGGAGTTGACGAACTGCGGCTGGCCCTCGGTGAAGTACGCCTCCTTCAGCACGCCGGCGCGGCCCTCGAGCGACAGCATGCCGGTCGCCTTGGTCTTGGCCAGGCGATACACCACGCGGATCAGCGGCTGGTCGCGCAGATCGCCGACCTCGCGCGGGCCCGAGGTCGGCTCGATCGCCTCGGGCATCACGTCGTCCTCGGTGACGGTGATCGTGCCGCTCGAGCCCTCGTAGGCGGTCACGCCCTCGGGGATTCCCTCACCGGCGATGAACTCGGCGCGCGCGCGCCGGGCGTCGGCCTCGGCCTGCGCGAGGTGGGCCCGGGTCATCGGACCCGAGAGCCCGGAGTCGGACTCGAGCGGCTCGTCGATCACGCCGCCGCCGGTGCCGTGCAGGTCGGCGGTCGGCGCGTTGATCACCCGGCCGATCAGGGTCGCGAGGTCGCGCGAGGTGACGCGCGTGGTGCGGCGGATCCACTCGTCGATCGCGTCGCGGAACTGCCCGGCGGTCTGCCAGCGATCCTCGGGGCGGCGCTGCAGCGCGCGCACGGTCAGCACGCGCAGCTCGACGGGAAACTCCTGCGCGTACTTGTGCAGGCGATCGAGCCGGGCGTCGCGCACCATCAACAGGATGTCGAGGTCGTTGGTCGAGGTGAACAGCCGGCGCGCCATCACCATCTCGGCGAGCAGGATGCCGACCGAGAACAGATCGCTGCGCGCGTCGACGTCGTTGCCCGACACCTGCTCGGGCGACATGTAGCCGTACTTGCCCTTGAGCGTGCCGGCCTCGGTCTTGTGGCGGCGCTCGGCGGCGCGCGCGATGCCGAAGTCGGTGAGCTTGACGTCGCCGCGCCACGACAGCAGCACGTTGCCCGGCGAGATGTCGCGGTGGACGATCGACAGCCGGCGGCCGCCGACGTCGAGCGCGTTGTGCGCGTAGTCGAGCGCCTCGAGCACGTCGCGCGCGATCAGCGCGGCGAGATCGGGCGGCAGCCGGATCTGGGCGCGCGCGCACTCGCGGAGCAGCGCGAGCACGTCGAGCCCGTCGACGTACTGCATCGCGATGTACGGCGTGTCGGCGTCGGTGCCGAGCTCGTAGACCGACACGATGTTGCGGTGATCGAGCTGCGCGGTGATCCGGGCCTCGTCGATGAACATCTCGACGAACGACCGGTCGGTGGCCAGGTGCGGCAGGATCTTCTTGATCGCGACCAGCTTCTCGAAGCCGAGCTGGCCGATCAGCTGCGCCTTGAACAGCTCGGCCATGCCGCCCACCGCCAGGCGATCGAGGATCTGGTACTTCCCGATCTGCTTGGGTGTGGCGGTCACGAGGGCCTCATAGTACAGAACTTCATCCGCGGGGTGCGCCTGCCAGTTTGGCAGCTTTGTCGCGCATGCGCTCGTCTTCGTGACGATCGATCTCGCGTGCGCGACGCGGCTCCGCTGGCTTGCGAGGTGGCACGCGCGTTGATGAGACGCCCGGCGAGCCCGACGATGATGACACGTGCGCTACGAACGATCATCGTCGGGCTCGTCCGTCGGACCTGGCCCGTGACGCTGGCGACCGTGATCGCGTGCGCACTGCTCTCCGCGCACGCGGCCGGCTCGCTGCTCGAGGCCGAGCTGCTCTCCGATGCTCCGCGCGGCGCCGCCACTCCTCCATCGCCGCCGGAGCCGCCGGGCGCGCGGCGCGCACCTCCCGATGGCCGCGGGCTGGTCGCGCGGAACATGTTCTGCGCGACGTGCACCGCGGCGACGCCCGGGCCAGGTTCGACGGAGCTCTCGCTCGACGCGACGCTGATCGCGACCTCGATCGGCGACGACTCGCGCGCGACCGTGCGCGTGAATTCCAGCCAGGTGCAGGGCAGCTTCGGGCTCGGCGACACGATCCCCGGCATCGGCACGCTCGTGCGCATCGGCTGGATCTCGATCGACGTGGCGGACGCCACCGGCCGGCGCGGCACGCTGGCGCTCGCGAGCGCGGCAACGCCCGAGCACCACGAGCCCGCGCCGGCCCGGAGCCCGTGGGCCGACCGGGTCGCGAAGATCGACGATCGGACGTTCGAGGTCGAGCGCGACCTGGTGCGCGAGCTGGTCACCGGCTCGGTCAAGCCCGGCGGCACGCGGGTGTCGGCCGTGACCGATCAGGGCAAGCTGACCGGCCTGCGCCTGCTCGGCGTCGGGCCCGAGACCGTCGCCGCGGCGATCGGTCTGCGCAACGGCGACACGCTGTCGGCGGTCAACAACGCGCAGATCGAGTCGGCCAACACGCTGCTCGACCTCTACGCGCAGCTCGACCAGCTGCACGTGGTCGAGCTCGCCGGCACGCGCGACGGCAAGCCGCTCGCGATCACGCTGCGGCTGCGCTGATCGCGGCGATCAGTAGATCCGGTGGCGGTGGACGTCGGCGGCGACGAACGCGAGCACGTAGAGCAACAGCAGCAGCTGGATGACCGTGATCGTCAGCCCGAGCACCGCGCACACCCAGATCTGCGTGCGCGCGCCCGGGGTGAGGTACTTGGTGAAGCGCTCGTTGCCGGGCATGACCGAGCGGATCGCGTAGATCCCGGTCAGGATCGTCCCGACGTTGACCACGTAGAGCACGTTGAAGAACCAGCCGAGCACCGACAGGCCGAGGCAGCTCCACGCCGCGGTCTGGATGTTGCGCGCGGCGCGGCTCTCGTCGCGGCGGATCTCGCGCTTGTCATTGCACGCCGCACAGATCTCGCGCGCCTGCTCGTCGTAGAGGACCTCGCTCCGGGCGAGCTGCTTGCCACACGATGCACACGCCGTCATGTCCATGGGTGGGGCTCTAACATGAATATTTGCGCTCGCCGCAGCATTATTGCTGCGACTGGTCCTGCCAGCAGAAAATGTCGTGATGCCCGCGACTCCCCAGGCGCCGCGCCGCCGCTTCGGCGGCGCCGTCGCGGTCGGCGCCGGCATCTTCCTGTCGCGGATCGCCGGGCTGGTGCGCGATCGCGTGATCGGCAAGTACCTCGGGATCTCGGTCGCGGCCGGAGCGTTCCGCGCGGCGCTGCGCATCCCGAATCTGCTCCAGAACCTGCTCGGCGAGGGCGTGCTGTCGGCGTCGTTCATCCCGGTGTACGCGCGGCTCGAGGCCGAGGGCCGGCACGAGGACGCGTCGCGGGTCGCGCGCGCGGTCGGCACGCTGCTCGCGCTGGTCGCCAGCGCGATCGCGCTCGTCGGCGTGGTCGCAGCGCGGCCGCTCGTGCTGCTGATCGCGCCCGGCTTTCAGGAGTCGTCGCGCGAGCTGACCATCCACCTCGTGCGCGTGCTGTTTCCCGGCGTCGCGCTGCTCGTGATGTCGGCGTGGTGCCTCGGCGTGCTCAACAGCCACCGCAAGTTCTTCCTCAGCTACGTGTCGCCGGTGCTGTGGAGCGCCGCGCTGATCACGACGGCGATCGTCGCGGGGCGCCGGCTGGCCGGCCACGACGACGACATCGTGGTCTGGCTCGCGTGGGGCGCGGTGATCGGCTCGGCGGCGCAGCTGCTGGTCCAGCTGCCCACCGTGATCCGCCTGCTGCGCGGGCTCGCGCCGTCGCTCGCGGTGCGCGATCCGGGCGTGCGAACCACGCTGCGCGCGTTCTTGCCGGTGCTGCTCGGCCGCGGCTCGGTCCAGCTGTCCGGCTACATCGATCAGGTGATCGCGAGCTACCTCGGCGAGGACATCGTCGCCGCGATGTTCAACGCGCAGACCCTGTACATGCTGCCGGTCAGCCTGTTCGGCATGGCGGTGTCGGCGGCGGAGCTGCCCGAGATGTCGAGCGCGACCGGCGACGAGTCGGCGCGCGCGGAGGTGCTCCAGAACCGGCTGCGCGGCGCGCTGCGCCGCGTGGTGTTCCTGGTCGTGCCGAGCGCGGTCGCGTTCGTCACGATCGGCGGCGCGATCGTCGCGCTGCTGTTCCAGACCGGGCGGTTCGACGCGACCGACACCGACATCGTGTGGATCATCCTCGCCGGCTCGGCGATCGGGCTGTCCGCGAGCACCCAGACCCGCCTGCTCGGCTCGGCGTTCTACGCGCTCGGCGACACTCGACATCCGCTGTACGCGGCGCTCGTGCGGGTCGGGATCACCGGCACGGTCGGCGTCGTGCTCGCGCTGCCGGTGCGCGACGCGCTCGGGCTCGCGCCCGCGTGGGGCGCGTTCGGCCTGACCGCGAGCGCCGGGTTCGCCGCGTGGATCGAGTTCCTCTTGCTCGACCGCTGGCTCGCGCGCCGCATTGGCAAGTTGCCAATACCCGGACGGCTCGGGCTCGCCGCGCTGGCCGTCGCCGGACTGGCGGGCGGCGCCGGCTACGCGACCTGGCGGCTGATCGGCTCGCTCGGCACGCGGCCGTTCGCCGCCGCGCTCCCGGCGATCGCGGTCTACGGCGCGGTCTACCTCGGCATCATGGCCGCCGCGAAGGTGCCCGAGGCGCGCGCGTTCGTGCGCCGGATTCCGGGCCTGCGCTAGTCGGTCTGCACCGCGACCAGCTGGCCGGCACGGATCGCGACCAGCATCGCCTCCCAGTCGGCGGTCGACTGATCGGCGCCGAGCACCGCCGCGCTCGCGATCGCGCGATCGAGCTTGTCGCCCTCGCCGCCGTAGCCGTACAGCACCGCGGCGTCGCCGGTGCGCGCGTGCGCCTTGGCGAACGTCTCGCCGCACACCCGCGCGTACTCGATCAGCGACGCGCGGCGCAGGTCCGCCGGATCGATCGACGCCTTGTGATCCGAGAGCTGGCGGACGTAGCACGGCTCGTTGTCGAGCGTGGTCCAGCCGAGGAACGGATCGGTCCAGGTCTGCATGCGGTGCTGGCCGGCCGCCACCCGCATGCCCTGATGGCTCGCGGTGCGCGGATCGGGCTTGACCAGGTCGAGCGCCTCGTAGCAGCTGGGCAGCGCCTGCTTGATCTGGAGGATCAGCGGATCGTGGTGGCCGTTGCCGATGCACAGCACGACGTAGTTGCGCGCGCCGAGCGCGCCGGTGCCGCCGACCTTGTACGCGACATCGTAGGGCTCGTAGCAGTCGAGCACCTGCTGGCGGTCGGGCCCGAGCGTGTCGCGGTACGGCGCGAGCGCCGCGAACACGCGCTCGGCCTCGGCGCCGCTCACGGGCCGCAGCCGCGGCGGGTCCTCGATGAAGCGCGCGCGGCCGTCGCCGCCCGGCCGCGCGAGCTCGTCGCGCGCGTGCTCGGCGGTCATGCGCTCGGCCTTGCGCAGCACGCGACCGACCGTGCCGCCGGGGTCGAAGCGATGCACGCAGTAGCGCGCGACCTCGACCGCCGGCAGGTCGGCGAGCACGTGCATCGTGTTGCGCCAGGACTCGACGAGCGCGCACACCGCCTCGCGGCACACCCGATCGCTCGTGCGCGCCTCGCGCCCGACGATCACGATGCTGACCGCGAGCCGCTTGAGATCCCACTCCCACGGCGCACGGCAGGTCTCGTCGAAGTCGTTGACGTCGAACACGACGCGGCCGTCGAGCCCGGAGAACGCGCCGAGGTTGCGCACGTGCGCGTCGCCGCACACCTGCACGAGGTAGCCGGTCGACGGCAGCGCCGCGAGATCGGGCGCCATCACCCACGAGCCGCCGCGCAGGAACGCGAACGGCGACATCGCCATCTTGCCGTAGCGGATCGCGATCAGATCCTTCAACCGGCCGGGCTCGCTCGCGCGCAGCCGCGCCACGACGTCGCGCCGCGCGTCGGACTCGGTCCACGCCGCGTGGTCGGCTCGCTTGACCTTGGTGCGCAGCGACTTGCCGTACGCCTCGCGCTCCGCGCGCGGAAGGTAGCGCGCCGGCTCGCTCACCACGGCGCTGGCTTGTAGTCCTTGAGGAACAGGCCCCATACGTGTCTCCCGGTGTTCACTCCGTCGAAGATCGGATCGACGATCCGTGCCGCGCCGTCGACGATGTCGAGCGGCGGGTGAAAGCCATGCACGCGCTGCTTGCGCTCGGCGTGGTGCACCGGGTCCTCGTCGGTGACCCACCCGGTGTCGACGCTGTTCATGTGGATGCCGTCGCGCACGTATTCGGCCGCCGACGTCCGCGTCATCATGTTGAGCGCGGCCTTGGCCATGTTGGTGTGCGGATGCTTGTCGGTCTTCCACCGCCGGTAGAACTGGCCCTCCATCGCGGACACGTTCACCACGTGGGCGTCGCGGGTCGGCACCGCGGCGAGCAGCGGGCGCAGCCGCGCGTTCAGCACGAACGGCGCGACCGCGTTCACCAGGTGGACCTCGAGCAGCTCGGCGGTCGGCACCTCGGCGAGCGTCATCCGCCACGAGTTGAAGTCGCGCAGGTCGACCTGCTGCAGGTCCTGATCGAGCCGGCCCGCCGGATACAGCGC
>DATJAE010000469.1:0-2132 GCA_035516595.1 Kofleriaceae bacterium
CCCGGCGGGTAGCGCTCGGCGAGCACGAACGCGTCGCGCGCCGCGCTGTCGGGGTCGATGCGCTTCACCGGCGCATCGTCGCATGTCCGGTTTGCCCTATCGATTGTCCGAGCGCGGCGAGCGAGCGCGAGCTCGACGACCCACGATGCCGGCATGCAAGCAACCCAGCTCTCCACCATCGGCCTGGCGCTCGCGCTCGGCTGTTCGTCGCCGTCGCCTCGTCCGCCGCACGCGTCGGCGGGAACCGTCCACGTGTTCACCTCGGGCGACGCCGGCTTTCACACCAACTCGGTGTGGTACGACGACGGGCGCGAGGTCACCGTCGTCGACGCGCAGTTCACGCCCGAGCTCGCCGAGCAGGTGGTCGCCGACGTGCGCGCGAAGACGCGCTCGCCGATCACGCGGGTGATCGTCACCCACCCCAACCCCGACAAGTTCAACGGCCTGTCGGTGTTTCATCGCCTCGGCGCCCGGAGCATCGCGTCGCGCAAGACGGCGCAGGCGATCCCCGAGGTCGATCGCTACAAGCGCGCGTTCTGGATCGGTGTCGCCAAGGCGTTCACCGCCGAGACCTATCCGAAGGTCGAGCCGGTGCAGGACACGTTCGATGGACAGACCACGATCCGCCTCGCGTCGGGCGAGACCCTGACCCTGATCGAGCTCGCGCACCCCGGCGTGTCGAGCGATCAGACGGTCGTCCGGATCGACGCGACCGGCGATCTGATCGTCGGCGACCTCGTCGCGAACCACGTGCACGCGTGGCTCGAGGGCGGCATCGTCGACGGCACGCCGCGGCCCGACCTCGCGGGCTGGCAGGACGATCTGCGCGCCCTGCCCGGGCTCGGCCACGGCCTGGTGTACGGCGGCCGCGGCGAGCCCGGGCCGGTCGCCGAGGTGGTCGCCGCCGAGCTCGCCTACCTCGCGAAGGCCGATGCCATCGTCACCGCGCACGTCGGCAGCGCGAGCCGTGCCGAGCTGACCGACCCGGCGAAGCAGCAGGCTCACTTCCACGCGATCCAGGACGAGCTCGCGCGCGCGTTTCCCGACTACAAGGATCCCGACCTCGTCGGCTACGGCGTCTACGGGCTCGTGCTGTCGAAGCTGCGCTAGGCCCCGAGCCGGGCGGAGTCTTGCCGGGGCCGCGGGAGATTCTCCGCGCGCGCGTGTCGCGACCGATACGAAAGTCGCGGCCTTGCGCGGGACGGATCGCCGGATCGCCCGTTGCACGATCGACCGGCATGCTGCGCGTGGCCGTGTTGGCGTGGTCCTGCCTGGCGCTGGTCGCGATGGCGCAGTGCACGAACAGCAGCACGTGGGCCAACAGCCCGCTGTGCTGGGATTCGCGCACCCACCAGATCATCTGCGCCTGCGGGGAAGCGTGCGACGACACGCTCGGCTGCGTGAGCTGCCAGCGCGATGCGGAGTGCGCCGGCAACACCGGCGACGGCGGCTACGCTCCCGCGCTGTTCTGCGTCGAAGGCGCGTGCTCGCAGTGCCGGTCGAACGCCGACTGTGCCGCGCATCCGGTGGTCGGCGGGGCACCGGCGCCGGCGTGCTGGACGGATCACTTCTGCCACGCCGCGTGCACGAGCTCGCAGGACTGCCCGCCGCAGGCGGTCGACGACGAGCCGGCCGCGCCGATCTGCGACACGGTCACCGGCGCGTGCGTGCAGTGCATCCAGTCGTCGGATTGCCCGGCGGATCAGCCGGTCTGCAACCGCTACGGCGAGTGCGGCTGCGGCAGCGACGCCGACTGTCCGACGACCGCGCCGCGCTGCGCCGCGCTGCGCACCTGCGTGCCGTGTCTCGACGCCTCCGACTGTGGCGCGGGCGAGGCGTGCGACAACACGGTGTGCCGGCCGGCGTGCCACGGCGACGCCGACTGCGGCGGCGACACGCCGGTGTGCGACGGCGACGGGTGCGTGCAGTGCGCGACCGACCTCAACTGCGGAGACCGCCCGGCCACGCCGTACTGCGTCGACTACACCTGCGAGGCGGCGCCGTGATCACCGCGACAGGTACAGCATGCCGGCGCCCGCGACGATCACGACGCGGTGGCCGCGCAATCGATCGCACCCTATGATCAGCATCGGCTTGTCGGCGGCGCCGAGCATCGCGAACACCGGCGCGTC
>DATJAE010000470.1:0-21783 GCA_035516595.1 Kofleriaceae bacterium
GCGTGCCGAGGTTCGACGTCAGCACGACGATCGCGTTGTGGAAGTACGTCGTGCGCCCGCGGCCGTCGGTCAGGCGCGCCTCGCCGAGCACTTGCAGCAGCACGTCGAACACCGACGGGTGCGCCTTCTCGATCTCGTCGAGCAGCACCACGCCGAACGGTTGGGACTTCACCGCGGCGGTCAGCCGGCCGTCGTCACCGCTCGTCCCGCCGAACAGCCGCTCGGCCGCCCACGGATCGGTGTACTCGCTCATGTCGAGCCGCACCATCTTGTCGGGCGCGCCGAACAGGTACGCGGCGACCGAGCGCGCGAGCTCGGTCTTGCCGACGCCGCTCGGGCCGACGAACAGCAGCGACGCGAGCGGCTTGTCGATCGGCCCGAGCCGCGCCTTCGCGATGCAGATCGCCTCGGCCACCCGGCGCACCGCGGCGTCCTGGCCGATCATGCGCCGGCGCAGCGCGCCGACCACCTCGTCCTGCGCGAGCGCGTGCTGGTCGTCGAGCAGCGCGATCGGGATGCCGGTCGCCCACGAGAACGCGGCGTACAGCGCGCGATCGCCGAGCACCGGGCCGACGCCGTGCTCGTCGCGGCTGGCGTCGTGCGCCACCCGCAGCTCCTCGAGCAGGCGTACCGCCTTGCCCGGGAACGCGCGATACGGCAGGTAGCGCCGCGCCAGATCGACCGCGGTCGGCACCATCGCCGGCGCGATCTGCGGGCGGTGCGGCTGGGTGCGTTGCCAGAACGCGGCCCACGCCTGGCCGGCCGCGATCGTGGTGTCCAGATCGGTCGGCGCGAGGTGGACGCGCAGCATCGCGCCGATCAGCGACGCGTCGTGGCGCTCGGCGCGGTCGAGCGCGACCGCGGTGAGCTCGCCGACCACGCGCACGCGGCCGTCGACCACGTGGCGGCGCAGCGCCGCGCCGAGCTCGATCCCGCCCTCCGCCGGGCGATCGGCGAACAGCGCGCCGAAGTCGTCGAAGTAGAGGATCGCGTCGAGCGTCTCGGCGGCCTCGAGCACCGCGGCGATTCGCTGCTGCCACTCGCCGAGCCCGCTCGCGCCCGCGACCAGCTCGCTCGCCGAGGTCGCCCACACCTCGCGCGTCGGGTTCGCGGCGGCCCACGCCTCGATCAGCGCCGACTTGCCGACCGCCTCGTCGCCGACCACCAGCGCGCTGCGCCGCGTCTTGCGATCGAGCGCGCGGCCGAGCTCGGCGAGCAGCTCGTCGCGCCCGACCAGCGGCGGCGCCGGCCTGGCGGGCTGGACGCGGCGACCCGCGGCGTCGAGCGTGGCGTAGGCCAGCCGCTTGCGCTCGGCCTCGGCGAGCGCGCGGCGGCCCTTGGCCTGCGCGAGCGGCGTGGTCGCGAGCTCGACCTCGATCGGCTCGAGCCGCGCCGGCGCCCACGTGACCAGTCGCTTCCAGCCGTCGAGGTCGAGCGCGAGCGCGGCGGGCAAGACGCGCAGCTCGGCGGTCAGTCGCTCGGCGAGGTCGTCGCCGCGCTCGACGAAGCACGCGTGGTCGAGCACCGGCACGAACACCCAGTGCCCGGCGAGCCCGCCGTCGGGCCGCGGCTCCGGGACGACCGTGACCGCGATCGTCGCGGTGATCGGCCGCGCGAGCCGGCCGGCCAGCTCGTCGCCGAGCGGCAGCTCGAGCTCGAGGTGCTCGATCCGCACGCCGTCGGGCAGGAGCAGCCGCGCGACGGTCGGCGGGCGCGCCTCGTCGGGCAGCTCCGACAGCGCGAGCTCGAGCTCGCCGCGCGTGCGCTCCTCGCTGCCGTACGACGCGATCGCGGGGGCGACCGCGGGCGCGAGCTCGTGGAGCTCGGACGGCAGCTCGCGGCGCACCGCGAGCGTGGTGAACCGGAGCTTGGGCGGGTCGGTCATCCCAGCCCCGCGATCGCGATCCCGGCCGCGACCACGACCAGGCAGCTCGCCGTCATCGTGAGCTGGTGGCCGTCGATCCACGCGACCGCGCGCCCGTCGCGGGCCAGCGCGATCGCCGCGGTGTTGTTCAGCGCGTGCGCGAGCATGGTCGGCCACGCCGAATCGGCGCGGATCGCGATGAACGCGAGCGCGAGCCCGAGCGAGAACGTCGGGATGAGCTGCAGCAGCTCGATATGGTACGCCGAGAACGCGGCGGCGGTGACGAGCGCGGCCAGCGCGACGCCGAGCCGCGGCGCGAGCGCGCGGGCGAGCACGCCGCGGAAGATCAGCTCCTCGGCGATCGCCGGCATGATCGCGAGCGCGGCGAGCGTCGGCGCGAGCGCGTGGGCGTGCAGCTCGGGCTCGAGCGGCGGCGGATGGCTCGGTGGCGGCAGGATCCAGCCGACCAGCTGGAGGTTGACGTACCACAGCGCGATCCCGACCAGCCCCGCGGCGAGGAAGAAGCGCGGCGCGGCGCGGCCCAGGCCGAACACGCGCCGCCGGCCACGCGCGACCGCGGCGATCACCAGCGCGGGCGCGGCAAAGCTCGCCGACGCGCCGACCAGGATCGGCAGCCCGGCCGCCGCCGCGGCCACCTGGATCGCGTAGATCGTCGCGATCGCGGCGAGCACGAGCGCGAGCGCCGTGACCGGCGAAACGACCGCCGCGTGATACAACGATCGTGTGCGTGGCTCGCTGCTCGGGCTCGTCATCGGCCTTGTCGTCGGGGCGGGTGCAATGTATCTCGTGCTGCGCCAGCCGTGGGCCGGTCACGCCACCGCACCGGGCGATGCCGCGGTGGTCGCGGCCGCTCCCGGCGATGCCGGCGCGGCCAAGCCGAAGAAGCACCGCGGCGGGCGGCGCCGGCCGAGCGGCGGCGGCGGCAACGCCGGGCCGATCGTGGCCGGGGGCAACGACGATCAGGCGTGGCAGAACCAGGGCGACAGCGAGGACACGCCGTCGGGGCCGCCGCCGGTGCAGCTGTCGGCCGCCGATCGCGCGATGGAGTGGCGCGGCGACGACGTCTCGCCGCCGCCGCGCAAGATCGACATGTCGTCCAGCGCGCGCCCGCTCGACGACAGCGAGGTGCAGGGCGTGATCGCGTCACAGTCCGGCGCGGCGCAGAGCTGCGTGGTGAGCGCGGCGACCAACGCGCCGCTGCAGGCGACGATCACCGTCAAGATGGTGGTGGACGAGCACGGCCGCGTCACGCGCAGCAAGATGCAGGCGCCGCACTACCTGTTCGAGCATGGCTTGCTGTCGTGCCTCAAGGCCGCGCTCGCGCACCTGCAGTTTCCGGCGACCGGCATGCCGACGCTGGTCACGATGCCGATCAACCTGACGTAGTCACTCCGACAGCGCGGCGTTGTAGTACGCGTCGTCGTCGCTCGACAGCAGGACGTCGTAGGTCGAGACCGCGAGGCTGGCCGGGATCGCCAGGTCGACCGCGAACGTGCCGTCGGCCTTGGTCACCGCGATGCCGATCTGGGTCGCGGTGTGGTGATCGCCGGGCAGCGCGAGGAACACGTTGACGTCGTGATCGGCCAGGCCCTTGCCGTTGGCCCGCACCATGCCCTCGACGTGCAGCCGCGCGCCGCGGTACGCGCTGGCGTCGGCCGCGGTGACGACCAGCTGCGGCGTCTGCTTCTTGGGATCGGCCGTCGCGGTGGGCAGGCCGGGATCGGGGCTGATCCGGTCGCGCGGGCCGCCGCTGCCGCTGCCGCTGCCGCTGCCGCTGCCCTGGCCGAGATCCGGGCCGGTCGCGCCCGACGGCGGCGACTTGTCGAGCCCGCGTCGCTTGTCGGCGATCTGGCTGGCCGACAGCCCGCCGATCTCGCCTTCGAGCTGGGTGTAGTTGTTGCGATAGGCGGCGGGCTCCTCGAACGGGTCGGCCGAGCGCGGCCGGTGCAGCGTCTTGTCGTTGGCGCCGGTGACGTCCATGCGCAGCGCCGCACCGCCGAGATCGACGCGCTGCCAGTTGCGCTCGGGAAACCACACCTCGACGAACGCGTGCGCCTCGTTCTCGACGAACCGGGTCGGGATGCCGAGCGCGTTGGCGGTGATCATGAACGCGAACGCGCGATGGCGGCACACGCCGGCCTGGCTGCGCGTGAGATCGACATAGATGTCTCCGGTCGGGTGCGGCACGTCCCCCGGCCTGAACGAGCGAAAGTACGCGACCAGCTTGTTGAACGCGGGCTCGAGCTCCATGTCGCGATCGACGCCGATCCGGCCGAGCATCGCGTCGGCGTCGCGCTCGACCTCGTCCGGCACCGGGATGCGCAGCTCGGGCGGCGCGTGGGCCGCGACGTCGCGCACGCGGTAGCGATGATCCGGCCACGACGCCGCGAAGTAGCGGTAGTCGGCGTCGGCGAGGAACACGATGCGATAGGTGCCCGACGCGCTCGAGTCGTCGCTGCGCACGAAGAAGTTGTCCGCGCCGTCCTTGGAGAACCGCAGCGCGACGCGCGGCTTGGTCTCGTACGACAGGATGCGCATGTCGGGCGCGACCGACGGCAGCGGCACGTCGACGCCGGGCTTGAGCTGGACCAGCACGTCGCCCCAGAACCGGTCGCGCGTCGCGGGATCGGTGGTGCCGCCGACCGGCAGCTCGACCTGCGCGGTGTTCGCGACGTGGAGCGTCTGGTCGCCGTGGACCTGATCGAGCGCGCTCATGCGCTTGAACGGCAGGACGTCGGGGTTGAACACGCTCACGTAGTGCAGCGTCGAGTCCGGCCCGGTGTTCTCGTCGGGGTTGAGCGACGTCGAGCGATCCGCGGCGAACCCGCCCTTGCCGAGCACGGGCTCGGCCTGCGGATCGGACGGCCGGGTCTCGAGCGAAGGCTTGGGCAGGGTCTTCTCGCCGGCGACGATCGCGGCCGGGTTGCCGCCGCCGGAGCCGGCGCCGATCATCGGGCTCGGCCGCTCGGCGGCGGGCTCGGGCAGGCGCTCGTGCAGGATCGGCCGCACCGGCGTGCCCTGGCCGAGCGCGAGCCCGGCGGCGGCACCGGCGATCGCGAGCGCTGCGAGGAGCGGGCCGGGGCGCACGGCGAGATGATGACACAGGGGCAGGGCGGCTTCACGGTATGATCGCGGCGATGGCGACCGCGCTGTCGCTGGGTGGCAGGGTCGCGCTACGCGCCGACGAGCGCGCGCTGATCGCGACCGCCGGCGTGGTGTTCGCGCTGGCCAGCGCGGGCGCCGCGATCACCGCCGCGGCGGCCGACGCGATGTTCATCGCCGCGCTCGGCACCCAGCGGCTCGGCCTGGCGATCGTGGTGTCGAACCTCTTGCTCGCGCTCGTGCTCGCGGTGGTCGGTGGGCTGGCCGACCGGTTCGAGCGCCGGCGCGTGCTCGCCAGCCTGTCGATCACGTCGGCGGTGGTGGTCGCCGGGCTCGCCGCGCTCGCGCAGGCCGCGCCCGCCGCGGTCGCGGCGATCGCGTTCGTCGGCGGCAAGCAGCTCGCCGCGGCGACCGACCTCGCGTTCTGGGTGGTGATCGCCGAGCGCATCGACGCGCGCCGCAGCCAGCGCGTGCTGCCGCTGCTCGCGGCGACCGGCGGCGCGGGCGCGGCGCTCGGCGCGCTCGTCGTGGGCCCGCTCACCGCGGCCGCAGGCCCGGGCGGCGTGCTGCTCGTCGCCGGCGGCGTGCTCGCGCTCGCGTCGGCCGGCGCCGGGCGGCTGACCGCGACCCGCCGGGTGGCCGCGCCGCGCCGGCTCGGTGCGCTGATCACGCGATCGTGGCGCGACGGCGCGCGCGCGGTGCGCCGCCACCCGCTGGCGCAGCAGCTCGCGATCGTGGTCGCGGTCGCCGGCGTGTTCGCGTCGCTGGTCTACGTCGCGCTCGGCGTCGCGGTCGCGGCGACCGGCGGCAAGGTGGTCGAGTACGCCGAGGTGCTCGGCACGGTGCGCGGCGCCGGCCAGGGCCTGACCCTGGTCGTCCAGCTGCTGATCACCGCGCGCCTGATCAACCGGCTCGGCACCGGCCGCACGCTCCTGCTCGCGCCGCTGGTCGCGCTCGCGGCGGGTCTCGGGCTCGTGATCGCGCCGATCCTCGCGGTCGCGATCGCGGCGCAGGTCTCGGCGCGCGTGCTCGACGCCGGGATCGAGACCCCGGCCGAGAAGATCGCGCAGACCCTGCTGCCGACCGTGGTGCGCGGACGGATCGGCGGCTTCCTCGACGGGCCGGCCAAGCGCGCCGGCGCGGTGGTCGGCGGCCTCGCGGCGACCGCGCTGATCGATCTGCCGAGCGCGTTCTACGCCGCGACCGCGATCGCCGGCGCGGTGTGGCTGGTCTCGGCGGGGCGGCTCGCGCGCGCGCTGCCCGCGCTCGCGATCGAGCACGTCGCGGGCGAGGCGCGGGGCCGCGCCGACGAGCTCGACGCGGTCGACGACCGCGCGATCGCGGCGCTCGGCCGCGAGCTCGAGGGCGAGCGCCCGGAGCGCGCGGCGGAGGTGCTCGCGCGCCTGCACGATCGCGGGCGGATCGACGCGCTCGCGCCGCTCGCGCGCGCGGCGGCCGCTCGCGGCACGCCGCCGGTGTGGCGCGCGCTGGTCGCGGTGCTCGCGAGCTCGCAGGGCGGCGAGCCGCACGGCCCGGCGCTGCTCGAGGCGGCGCGCGCGGCGACCACGCGGGCGCGCGAGCACGCGGTGCGCGCGCTCGGGCTCGCCGGCGGCGTCCCGCCCGACGCGGTCGAGCAGTGGCGCGCCGCCGATCCGGCGAGCGATCCGATCGCGCTGACCGCCGAGATCGCGCGCCGCCGGCTCGCCGGCGATCGCGATGCCACGCTCGCGCTGATCGCGGACGCCGCGCGCGAGCGCTCGCCGGCCGAGCGCGTCGCGGTCGACGAGCTCGCGCTCGAGCTGGCGCGCGGGCCGAGCGCGCACGCCCTCGAGGCCGCGCGCCACCTCGCGCGCGCGGTGCGGCGCGGTCGCGGCGACCCGGCGAGCCGCGCGCACGGCCTCGCGGCGCTCGCGCGGATCGTCGCCGCGACGCGCGAGCAGAAGAGCGCCGAGCTCTCGCTGCTCCGCGCCGATCTGCTCGAGCTCGCGCGCGAGCGGGTCGAGCAGGGCGCGAGCAAGCCGGCACCCGAGACCGCGCTGGTCTCGCTGCTGCGCACGCCGGGTGCGGCCGCCTCCGGCGACGACGCGGCCGAGGTCGCGGCGGCGCTGCGCCTGTACGGCGCGATGCTCGAGGGGCAGGGCGCGGTCGACGCCGACGACCTGCGCCGGCTCGCGCGCGCGCTCGGCGAGCCCGACGACGACGTGCGCGCCGCGGCCGAGGACGTGCTCTCCGCGCTCGGGCCCGCGGCGGCGGGCGAGCTGATCGCGACCGCGGCGTACGGCCGGCGGCGGGCGCGCGATCGCGCCGCGGCGCTGCTCGCCGACCTGCCGGTCACCGCCGCGACGATCGATCGCCTGGTCGACGCCGAGCTCGACGAGCTCGAGCGCACCGCGGCGGCGCTGGCCGCGCTGGGCGGCCCCGACGACGAGCTGGTCGCGCGCCGGCTCGACGAGCGGCTGCGCGAGATCGCGCACACCGTGCTGCTGCTGGTCGCGGCGCGCGGCCGGTCGCGCGCGATCGCGCGTGCGGCGGTCGCGTGGCGCCACGCGCGCGGCGGCCACGAGCGCGCGCGCACGCTCGCGGTGATCGAGACCGCGCTGCCGCGCCCGCTGGTCGGCCGGCTGGTCGACGCGGTCGACGACCTCTCGCCGCGCGATCGCGCCGCCGCGCTGGTCCGCGCCGGCCAGCCGCCGCCGGCGCGCGACGCGGTGATCCGCGACGAGCTGGCCGGCCGCGACCGGCTGGCCCGCGCGCTCGTGCTGTACGCGATCGGCGCGGCCGGGCGCAGCGCGCACCGCGACACGATCGCGCGCGCCGCCCACGCCGAGGCGCTCGCCGCCAGCGCCACCGACCTGCTGCGCCGCCTCACCGAGGCGATCGACGACCCCGTCGACGAAGGAGCCGACATGCCGAGTCGAGTCGAGACCCTGATCGCGCTGGGCCGCGTGCCGCTGCTCGCCGCGCTGTCGACCCGCCAGCTCGCCGACGTCGCCGAGCGCGCGCGCTGGAGCTCGGCGGCGCGCGACGCGGTCGTGATCACCGCCGGCGATCCGATCGACGCGCTGATCGTGGTCGAGGACGGCGAGCTCCAGCTCGGCGATCGCCGGATCGGCAAGGGCGAGGTGGTCGACGAGCTCGCGTGCGTCGCGCCGGTCGCGGCCGGCCACGATCTGATCGCCGCGCAGGCGTGCCGGCTGATCCGGCTCGAGCGGGTCGACTTCGAGGAGCTGGTCGACGACGTCCCCGGCCTGGCCTCGGCGGTGTGCCGCGCGCTCGGCGAGCGTGCCCGCCGCGCCGAGGACGCGAGCTATCGCTCGCCGACGATCACGCGCGCGTAGCGGGTGCGCGCCGCCGAGCGGCGGCGCGACGTCGCCGCGCGCCTCGTGGCCCATCGCCAGAACCCGGGCGCGCCCGCGCGTCGCCGCGCACCACCTCGCGAAACAGCTCGCTGACCTCGCGCTGCAGCGCGCGCAGCAGCCTGCGCCCGGCCGGAGTGATCCGGTACAGCCGCCGCGCGCGCGGGTGCTTGCCGCCCTTGCGGCGCACCAGCCAGCCGTTCTGCTCCATGCGAGCGAGCGCGGGATAGAGCGTGCCGGGGCTGAGCTGATGGCCGTGCTCGGCGAGCTCCTGGAGCAGCCACAGCCCCCAGACCTCGCGCTCCGCCGCGTGATGCAGGATGTGGATCTTCCAGATCCCGAGGCGGATTTCGCGATCGGCCGCAGACAGCACGGCGTTCAGGATACGGGTTGCCGGCCATCTATGGTAGCCATAGACGAAACTCGTAAACGGATGGCAAGATGAAGGACAGCAGGCGCTCGTTTCTGGTGGCCGCGACCTCCGGCGCGCTCCTCGCCGGGTGCGCGGGCTCGGCCCGCGACGCCGAGCACCCGGGGAGCTCGGAAGCCGACGAGGTCACGCCGGTCGAGGACCTGATGCGCGAGCACGGCGTGCTCCGCCGCGTGATGTACCTCTACGACGACGCGAGCCGCCGCCTCGACGAGCACGCCGACGTGCCGCTCGATGCCCTGGCGTCGTGCGCCGGGATCATCCGGCACGTGATCGAGGACTATCACGAGAAGCTCGAGGAGGACTTCCTGTTCCCGCGCTTCGAGCAGGCCCGAATGCTCGCCGATCTCACCGCCGTCCTGCGCCGCCAGCACCAGGTCGGGCGCGCGCTGACCGACCAGATCCTCGCGCTGGTCAAGGCGCCGCTCGGCGACGCCGATCGCGCGCGCCTCGCGGGCGTGCTGCGCAGCTTCAACCACATGTACCGCCCCCACGCCGCGCGCGAGGACACCGTGCTGTTTGCCGCGCTGCGCCGCCTCGTGGGGAGCAAGGTCTACGACGAGCTCGGCGACCAGTTCGAGGACAAGGAGAAGCAGATGCTGGGCGATCACGGGTTCGAGCACGCGGTGGCCGACGTCGCGAGCCTCGAACGCGCGTTCGGTCTCGACGATCTCGCGAAGCTCACGGCATGACCGCGCGGGTCAGTGCTCCGGTACCGCGCCCTTGAGGCCCTCGCCGTTCTGGATCTTCTTCTCGCACACCTGGAGGTCGGCCACGGTCGTCGCCGCGGCCATGCACCCCTTGACCTCGTCGCTCCACTTCTGCTGCGTGCAGGCCAGCTCGGTGCGGCGCACGATCTGGGTGCGCTCCTCCTCGAGCGTCGCCTTCTGCTGGGCATCCTTGGCGTCGTTGACCAGGACATCGGCGACCTTGGTGCCGGCCGCGATGCAGGCGTCGTCGACCACCGGCACGCCCTCCGGCACGCCCTCCGGCGGGACGTTCGAGATCTTCGGCGCCGGCGCGGCGGAGCCGCTGCCCGCCTCGGCGGCCTTGGCGGCCGGCGCGGGCTGTTGCTTGGGCGGAGGCTGCAGCTCGCAGCCGGCGATCACGACGAGGACGAGACCGATTCGCTTCATCACTGCCCCACGTAGGGTCGCGCTTGCACGATCCAGAAATCGTCACCCTCGAGCACCCACTCGACGTCGAGCGGATGGCCATGGGTGAACACCGGGATGAACTTCTTGACCATCGTGCATAGCTTCTTCGCACGTTCTTCGCTCAGGATCACGCCCGCGTTGGGATCGACCGGGATCTCCTTGGTGCCGCCGTGCTCGTCGAACACCAGCCGGATCGGATCGTCGGTGCGCGAGATGATCTTGGTGCCGTCGTTGGTCGGATCGAAGATCACCTGCTCGGGCACCTTCTGACCCTGGACGACGCGCTCGCCGAGCCCCCACTTCGCGTTGATCGTGAAGCCGTTCTCGTCGGTCGAGTCGTACAGGTTCTTGGTCACGAGCACGCCGGCCGCGGTGGCGTTGATCCCGATCTGCACGAGCACGCCCATGTAGACCTGCTTGTGATCGATGCCGAACGCCTCGCGCTCGTCGACCGCGCGCAGGTTCCAGATCGACGCCCACACGTACTTGAGCGCCTCGCCGAGCGCCTTCTTGCCGCGCACGTTGCCGACCGTGTCGTACAGCCCCGCGCCGTTGAACCCCGGCAGGTCCTCCGAGTTCGACGAGCTGCGCACGAACACGCCCTTGCCGCCGAGCTTGAGCCGGACCCGCTTGTAGACCTTGTCGAGCAGATCGGGGTCGATCGGCGCGTCCATGATCGCCTTGCGCAGCCGGTCGAGCGCGTCCCTGCGCCAGGTCGGATCCTTCCACTGCGGGTCGGCGAGCATCGCGTCGATCCGCGCGTCGAGGTGGTTCTGCTTGATGTGCTGCGCGTAGTAGTGGAACGGCACGCCGAACCCCATCGGCACGCGCACGCCGTCGAGATTCGCGGTCACGATCTCGCCGAGGTTGGACGCCTTGGTCCCGTAGATCACGACGTCCTTCGCGCGCATCCGGGTGAGCATCGCGAACCGCCGGTCGTCGAGGTCGGCGGCCGGCAGCGTGACGTGCTTGGCCGCCGCGATCCGGCCCTCGAGCTCGCTGATCTCGGCCGGCGTGGCCTCGCGCAGCGTCATCGCGGTGTCGGTGACCTCGTAGTAGACGATCTTGCCGTCGAGCTTGCCGTACTTGTCGCGCGCGCGCTTGTCGCCGGCGTTCGGGATCCCCCACGCACCGGCGCGCAGGTTGACGTGGGACAGCGGCGTCGAGAACGCCGTCGCGATGATGCCTGCGACCGGCGTGATGTCGGGATAGCTCTCCTGGAGCAGCGCGATGTCGGTGCGCGCGAAGTCGAGTGCCTCGTACGGCGTGCCGAGCGGGACGACGTGGAGCTTGCCGACCGCGCGCCCCTTGGTGAACGCCTGGAACTCGGCCGACTTGTAGATCTCGTCGTTGGTGATCGTCTTGACGCCGCGCCGCGCGACCTCGGGCGCGATCTTCTGCTGCGCCGGCGAGTCGGGCCGGAACATCAGGTTCTTGACGAAGAAGCTCGGCTCGAGCCGCTTCTTGGTGCGCACGATGTCGTCGACGCTGATCTTGTCGCCCTCCCAGAACGAGAACGTCCACTTGTCGACCTTGAGGTGGTGGGTGAGGTAGCACAGGATGAACTTCGGCTTGTCGCGCTCGTAGTTCAGGTTGAACTCGCGGATGTTGGCCGCGGTCCACGGCTCCTTGAGCAGCACGCCGAGCACGAAGTCGGCGTGGATGTTGAACAGGTTGACGTCGAAGAAGTAGATGTCGTTGGTCTTGACGTCGATGATGCACTTGCCGAGCTCGTCGGAGCCGACCGTCTTCGAGTAGGCCTTCCAGGTCCTGGCGTCGGGGATGTCCTTGACCCACGCGTGCTGCTCGGGTCCGGCCGACGCACGCGCGCACAGGGCCATCACGAACAGCCCGACCAGCGCTTGTCTCATGCCTTCTTATAACGCCGCGCCCGCGCGTTTGGTTTTTGTCGAGGCGTCGGCGCTGGAAGATGGCTTCGTCGTGGTCGTCGATCGCGCGCCGCGCTGCGCGATAACGCTTATAGTTGCGGCGTGGTCTCCACGCTGACCGCCACCAAGCGCGCCGCGACGCTGGCCGTCGTGGTCGCCGCGCTCGGCTACTTCGTCGATATCTACGACCTGATCCTGTTCAGCATGGTGCGCGTGCCGAGCCTCCGGGGCATCGGCGTGTGCGACGGGCTCGCCGAGACCGCGTGCAGCAACGCGATCCAGGACAACTTCCTGTTCCTGCTCAACATGCAGATGTTCGGCATGCTGCTCGGCGGCATCCTGTGGGGCGTGCTCGGCGACAAGCGCGGGCGGCTGTCCGTGCTGTTCGGCTCGATCGCGCTGTACTCGGTCGCGAACCTCGCCAACGCCGGCGTGCATTCGGTCACCGGCTACGCGATCTGGCGGCTGGCCGCGGGCATCGGCCTGGCCGGCGAGCTCGGCGCGGGCGTGACCCTGGTGAGCGAGCTGATGAGCCGGCAGAACCGCGGCATCGGCACGACGCTGGTCGCCGCGCTCGGCGTCTCCGGCGGGTTGCTCGCCGGCCTGATCGGCGGCGCGTTCCCCGATCTGTGGCACCCGACCTGGCGCTGGGCCTACGTGATCGGCGGTGTGCTCGGGCTCGTCCTGCTGGTCCTGCGGATCGGCGTCGTCGAGTCCGGCATGTTCCACGCGACGCTGCACAAGGCGGTGTCGCGCGGCAACTTCCTGCGGCTGTTCTCGAGCGGCAGGCGGTTCGCGCGCTACTTCGCGATCATCCTCGTCGGGATCCCGGTGTGGTACGTGATCGCGATCCCGGTGGCGCTGTCCAAGGAGCTCGGGGCCGGCCTCGGCCTTGCCCCGCCGCCGAACCCCGCCACCGCGCTGTTCTTCTGCTACGGCGCATGCTCGCTCGGTGGACTGGCCTCGGGGCTGCTCAGCCAGCTGCTCAAGTCGCGCAAGCGCGCGCTCGCGATCTTCCTCGCGATCGTGGTCGCGGTGCTGGTCGCTTACTTCACGGTCGGCGGCACGTCCACCGCGATGATGTACGCGCTGTGCGCGGCCGCCGGGTTCGCGACCGGGTACTGGGCGGTGTTCGTGTCGACCGCGGCCGAGCTGTTCGGCACCAACCTGCGCGCGACCGTCACCACCACCGTGCCGAACTTCGTGCGCGGCTCGGTGCCGCTGGTGACGCTCAGCTACGAGGCGCTGCGTGGCGCGGCCGCGCATCCCCGGCTCGGCGCGGTCAACGCGGCGATCGCGGTCGGCGCGATCGTGCTCGGCCTCGCGTTCGTCGGGCTGTGGACGCTGTCGGAGACGTTCGGCGTCGATCTCGACTTCCACGAGCAATAGCTGGCTAGCTGGCTACTGCGGCAGTGTGATGTTCGGGATCCGCCCGTTCGAGTTCGGGCCGTCGCCGTTCGGGATGTAGGCTTCCTGCACGGTGGCGTTGGTGGCGGTGTAGCGGAACACCAGCTGGTCGCCCTTCTGCCAGTCGATCGCCTCGGCGGTCTCGTCGTACTCGAACGGCTGCGCGTCGAAGCCAACCGGCAGCGGATCGTAGTGCGCGCTCCACGTCGCGAGCTCGGTGTCGGTGCCGCCGCTCCGCCAGATCAGGTCGAACGTGATGTCGACCGACCCGGCGATCACCGCGTCGAGCACGAAGTGGTACGTGCCCGCAGGCACCGACGCCTGCAGGGTGTAGGGAGCCTCCTGGGAAGCCTGACCGGCTCCCACGCCGGCCGCTCAATACGGGTCGGGTTTCTTGGCGCTGAGCTTGACCGCCGTCTCCGCCATGTCGGGCGCGAGCCACAGCACCTTGGGGTTGCCGGACGGGTTATCCGGGCAGCCGGCGAGCGCGATCACGAGGACGGGCAAGGTTCGGGTCATTTCTTCGAGTCTCCGGCGACGAACACCGCGATGTAGTGAGTCGGAACGGGGGTCGATTCGCTCTCCAGCACGAGCCCGGCTTGCCGCGCCGCGGCGGTCGAGTTCGCGCGGTGATAGATCCTGTTCGTGATAACGATCCGGCCGCCCGGTTTGAGCGCGGCTTGTGCGGCGCGCAGCCAGGCGACGCGGTCGGGGAAGAAGTGGTCGACCTCGGCGAGCAAGATCGCGTCGTACGCGCCGGGCTCGAGCCCCGGCGCATCGGCCGCGACCACCCGGCGTTCGACCCGGTCACCCAGGCCGAACGTCTTGAGCCGCTGCGCGAGCAGGTCGAGCACGTGACCGTCGATGTCGGTGGCCACGACCTTCCCGGTCGGCCCGACGGCGCGCGCCAGGTGGACCGTGAACAGCCCGGTGCCGGCGCCGATGTCGGCGACCCGGGCACCGGGCCCGATGTGCAGCGCCTCGACCACCGTCTCCGGTCGGCGCTCGGCGTCGAACCGCGCCTGCTCGGCGGCGTAGTCGTCCGAGCCGGTCGAGGTCGGCGGCGGGTCGCCGGCGGCCTCGTTGCGCCCGCACGACGACGCTCCGACGAGGATCGCCATCCCGAGCACGAGCGCGCGCACGGGGCAAGCGTAGCACGCGCCTCACGAAGCAAAACGGCCGCCGGACTCCGGCGGCCGTGAAGAACTGTGATCCGCGCTTCGCTGCTAGCCCAGATCCTTCGGCGGGCCGAAGATCCCGGAGACCGACTGGCCGCTGGTGAACGTCGAGGTGGCGCGGTCGTCGGACTTCGCGATCGCATAGGCGATCGATGCCAGCGCGTAGTTGGTCTCGCTCGTGCCGTTGAACGTGGCTGGCTTGCCGTTCGAGTCGAAGCCGGTGAGCTTCTGGTTGCGGTCGACGCTGCCGAACCATCCCGAGTACAGGTAGCCCGCGCTGTACACGTAGACCACGTTGCTGCCGCCCGGGGTGTTATCCGGCCAGCCACCACGGGTGAACGGGTCCTTGTGGGTGTCGCCGTGGATCGTGAGCACCGTGTCGTCCGCGAGGGCCTGCATCGTCACGTCGTCCGTGGTCATCTGCAGGTCGGTCATGAACGCGTCGAAGATGGCCTTGAGCTGCCCGGGGACGGTGTTGATCGTGCCCTGGTCCCACGCGGTGTGCGGGTCGTCGTCCATCGCCGGCATGCAGATGCAGTTGGTGAGGCCCATCTTGAAGGCCTTCACCGCGACGATGAACGCGTTGCCGATCGCGGCCACGTTGCTCGGCGTGTTCCCGGTGATCTGGTAGCGCTGCAGGTCCGCCGCCGTGGTCGACAGCTGGGCCGACAGGTTGGTGCCGAGGAACTGCGCGGCACCCGACGCGGTGGTGTACGACAGCTTCGTGGTCGAGCGGTTCGCGGCGCGGTTCAGCTGGGTGAACGCATCGTAGTGCGCCTTGTACAGCTGCGCGTCGCTCGTGTTGGACAGCAGGCCGCCGGAGCGCGAGGCCGCGCTGTTGAACAGGCCGACGATGCCGCTGGCGTCACTGACGTTGGCAGGAGTCGGCGCACCCGTGGCGGTGCCGGCATCGGCGTCGCCGATCGTGATCAGCGGGATCACCGACGGCGAGCTCGCTTGCAGGGCGCCCGCGACCGAGAAGATGTTGGCGCCGTTGAGGCTCGTCACCGAGGTCGGCGTGCGGGTGTGGGTCTGGTTGGCGCCACACACGAACGCGGTGACCTGGTTCTGCGGGGGCAGGGACTGCCACGGGGCATCGACGCTGAGTGTCAGCGGGTTGTGCGTGCCCTGCACCGGCGTGGTCATGCCGGTCTTGGTCGCGAAGTTCGGGTTGTTCGCCGCGGCGACGTCGTAGTGCGGCCAGAAGCCGCCCATGAACCACGCCAGACCGCCGTTGCCGGCGACCAGGTGCACCGAGCGAGTCGTCGGGGCTGCGCCCGCCGCGAACGCGACGTCCTTGCCTGCCGTCTTCTCGAGGATGTCGAGGATCTTCGCACGCGAGACGCCGAGCGCTGCACCCGCTGCGACGCTCCACTTGATGAGGGCGCGGCGGGTGAGCTGCCGCTCCTCGTCACGCTTGGAGAAAGGGGATTTCGCCATGGGGTGTCTCCTCACTCGCAGGTGTATGCCGCGGCCAGGATGGCTGCGACGGCTAGGCTCTTACCCTCGGCCACGCTCGACGCCTTCGTGACGGTCAGGTTGCAATAGTTGATGTGGTCGGGCGTCGGCGGCACACCGAGCATGCACTCGAGTCCGCTGGTCTGGCAGGCGTTGGTGGTCGGGTCGAACAGCACCGCGCCGGGGCAGCGCGCGAGCGTGCCGGTCGAGCCGCTGATCGCGGTCTGCACCTCGTTGACGCCGGCGGCGAAGATGTCGAACTCCTTCGACGCGCCGGACGTGGTGATCGCGATGTTCTCGCGAACGCGCGCCGCGTAGTTCGGACCGCCGAGGGCGTTGTAGCCGTCGGTGTAGAGCTCGCCGGCGGACAGCTGCGTGGTGTTCGTCGGGTTCATGCCGAGCGAGGCCATCACGTGACCGAGGGTCCGGTAGCGCACCTTCGGGCACTCGTGCATGTGGGCGGTGTACTCGGGCGGGCCCTCGACGCTGAGACGGTTCAACAGATCCCACGGGCTGATCTGGTTGTTGTCGTGGTCGAAGGTCGTGCCGTCACCACCGGACGTGGAGCCGGGCGGCGGAACGTTGGGGGGCGGCAGGTCGTCGGTGCAGGCGGGAGCCAAGACCGACGCGGCCAGGATCGCTAGTGTGGCAAAGCGGGTCATGGTTTCCTCCTAGAACTTGACGAAGTCGTCGCTGGTGTAGACCGCGTAGATCATGTCTTTGAGCTTGAACCCGCTCGCCGTGAACGCGGCGACCTGGTCCTGGATGACGTCGGCCGGCACCACCTCGAGGGTGTCGACGATGTCGGTCTTGCCGAGCGCCCAGTTCCAGATGCGGGCGACACCGCACGAGGCCACCGACGGGTCGGCGGCCATGTCGGCGCCGAGCGACGGGATGTCGGCGGCGGGCACCTGATAGCGCCACGCCGTGCTCTCGCCGGGCGGCAGGTAATCGGACAGCATCGCGAGCGGCGCACCGTCGAGCGGGGTCGGCACCGCGAGGTTGGTCTGGTACTGGCCGTTCATGTCGTAGTGCGCGAGCAGCGGAGCGATGTGGTTCAGCGTCTCGTGGCAGTTCGCGCACACGACCGACGCGACGTTCAGGAAGTCGACGCGGCCACCGCCGTTGGTCGGGCTGGCGATCGACTTGAAGGGCCACACGCCGAGGTACGGCGCGGCGCCGCCTTCCTCCTGCGGGGCGGCGGTCGCCTCGACCGGGAACGCCTGGCAGTCCCAGACCTCCTGGATCCACCGCGTGCGGCGGAACGCGAAGTTCGAGAAGAACTGCGTCATCACGCCGGGGTCGGTGAGTACGCCCGAGACCGGACCGCCGTTGGTGCAGTCGGTATCGGTGAACGTCTCCGTGGTGTCGCTGTAGTTGACGCAGGTCTTGCTCGACTGCGTGAACAGGTTCATGTACGAGCCGTTGTTGACCGACAGCTCGGCGGCGAGCGCCGGCGCGGTGTCGAGCAGCGGCGTCTCGCCCTGCTTCATGGTGTCTCGCCAGAAGTAGAAGATCTGGTTCGAGAACGCCGGGCGGCTCATGTACTGCTGGATCAGCCCGTTGTAGACGGTCTGCTGGGTCGCCATGTCGGGGGCGTTGGCGACCTGGTCGATCTCCGCCATCGTCGGCAGATCGCCGGTCAACCGCAGCGCCGCGATCTTGAGGGCAGCGTTGTAGTCGACCACGCGCTGACCGAGCAGCGTGTTCCAGTCATCGCTGCCCGAACCGCTACCGGAACCGGACCCGGAGCCATTGTCGCCTCCGCCGGATCCTGAGCTGCATGCGGGAGCCGCGAGCGCGGCAGCCATCAGTAGTAGTGAGATCCTCTTCATGGGGCTCCTTTTACATTCCCGTGTTCTCTTTGTTGGCCCAGGCAGTGACATCGGCTTGGAACTTCGCGAGCGTCGGATTGCTGGTCGTGCTGAGCTTGAACGGGTGCGCACCGTCACCGTTCGGATCGGGCGCCAGCAGGACGCCGCTCTGCGGAATGTTTTGCAAGTTGAGGCGGGTGCGAACCTGATTGCACGCGGCCTGCTGCATCGTCATGTCGCCCGAGTTGATCCCGGTGATGTCCATCGCCGAGGTCGCGTTCTGGTTCTGACCCATGTGGCAGGTGAAGCAGGCGTTGGCCTGCGTCATGTCGGGGATGACGGTCGACACGAACGTCGCGAGCTGGGTGCAGCCGGTCGGCATCGTCCCGCCGGTCTGCGGCACGTACGGCCCGACGACCTTGAACGTGATCTCCATCTGGTCGGTCGGGATGAACCCGGTGAACGCCGCGAGCCCGCCGTCGAGCTGGGTCGAGGTGTTGGGCATCTCGTTGAGCTTCACGTCGAAGAAGCGGTCGATGCTGTCCGGAAGCGGATCCATCATCGCGGGCAGCGAGACGAACAGCGGATGCTCGATGTAGCCGCCCTGCGGGTTGGTGCCGGTGTCGAACGTCAGGTCGGTCAGGTAGGTGGAGTCGTTGCCGATCGCCTGGGCGACGAACGTGATCGTCGCGCCGGGCAGGCCCACCGGGGTGAGGTCCACGTGGTTGTAGGGGCAGGTCGGGTCGCCCGCGGTCCCCGAGGTGCAGAGCAAGGGCTGGAAGGGAGCAGTCTCCAGGATGGTGGAGCCTGAGCCCCCACCCGTGTCGGCGTCGGCCTCTGCTTGAATCCAATCGAGAATGGACGATGCATCGTCGGCGAGCATCGCGGGGCCCTCGTGAACACCCTTCGTAAGTACGCGGCTCGACTGGGGCGCATCGAGGTTCACGACCTGGCCGCTCGACGGCGGGTTGTAGGCGAGCAGGGTGTCGCGGATGGCGAGGTCCGTATCTCCGATGAGAAACCCGACGTTAGGCTGCTGGCCCTGGTGGCAGGTCACGCAGGTCCCATGCTGGAACGCCGGGAGCGCCTCGTTCAGCCACTTCTCCTGGGCCGTCTTCTGCTCGGGAGTCAGGCTGTTGTCGCTGCCCTTGCCCTCGATCAGGCCGGTGCAACCCGTCATGACCGCGATGATCGCCATCGCGCCCACCGAAAGCCGAACCATATCAAGATGTTTGAGCAGGGTATCGAGCATCGCTCGCCGCGACCTCAGCGGCGATACATGCGCTCTCAGAGAAGCGAGGCCAGCGACCATGGTCGGAATCGTACAGCAACGGCCATGCCGCCAGAGATCGGCCGTCACAGGTCCCCAAGACGTCGTAAAATCAATTGGTTGTATGGTGTAAACAACAATCGTGCATGAGATTGCACACCCCAGCTGGGGTTGGTTGTGCCCAGCCGATAACCCTTCGAAATCACGTGTTCGAGAAGTGCAACAATCACGAGTTGGATCGGAGCACCTACACCCCGGCTGGCGCCTGCGGTGGTTGGGTCTTCTGGCCCGCTCTCACGTCGCCGCGCGGAGCTGGCGCGCCGTCTTCGACGAACCGTCGTGGCTCCAGCCCGGCGGCGCGAGCACGTAGCCGAGCTTCGCGCGAAGGCCCGGCGCGCGCGCCACGTCGCGGGCGATCGCCGCGACCTCGTGAAAGCCGATCCGCAGCGGGTTGAACGTGTGGATGTCCTTGGTCAGGCCGTAGACCACGCGCTCGCGCTCGGGCTCGAACGTGCCGAACAGCCGGTCCCAGATGATGAAGATGCCGGCGTGGTTGCGATCGAGGTAGCGCACGTTCTTGCCGTGGTGCACGCGGTGATGCGACGGCGTGTTCATCACCAGCTCGAGCGGGCCGAGCCGATCGATCGCCTCGGTGTGCAGCCAGAACTGGTAGAGCAGGCTCCACGCCTGCGCGGTCAGCACCATCCACGGCGGGTAGCCGAGCAACGCCAGCGGCAACCAGAACCACGGCCCGGTGAGCGGCGTCAGCAGGGTCTGGCGCAGCGCGGTCGACAGGTTGAAGTACTGGCTCGAGTGGTGGTTGACGTGCGCCGCCCACAGGAAGCGCACCTCGTGATGCGTGCGATGAAACCAGTAGTAGCAGCAGTCCTCGGCGAACAGCAGCACGAGCCACGACCACCACGCCGCCGGCTGGCCGAGCTCCGCGACGCGGTGCTCGTAGACCCACGCCATCAGCGGGATCGAAAGGAACTTCGCGCCCGCCGAGATGATCACGTTGAGCACGCCCATCGACAGGCTCGCCGCGGTGTCGCGCCGCTCGTAGCCCCTGGCCTCGGGATGGCGCCGCGCCCACAGCACCTCGAGCACGATCAGCGCGAGGAACGCGGGAATCGAGTAGAGGACGAGGTTCGACACGAGCCCGCAGGCTATTGTACGCGCCATGCCAGCTCATGGCGGAGACATCATCGCAGAAGTGCTCGGCCGGCACGGCGTCACGCACCTGTTCGCGCTGTGCGGCGGCCACATCTCGCCGATCCTCACCGGCGCGCAGGCGCGAGGCATCCGCGTCGTCGACGTGCGCGACGAAGGCAACGCGGTGTTCGCGGCCGATGCGGTGGCGCGCATGACCGGCACGTGCGGCGCGGCGGCGGTGACCGCCGGGCCCGGCGTCACCAACACGATCACCGCGATCAAGAACGCGCAGATGGCGCAATCGCCGATCGTGCTGTTCGGCGGCGCCACCGCGACGCTGCTCAAGGGCCGCGGCTCGCTGCAGGACATCGATCAGATGTCGCTGATGAGGCCGCTCGTGAAGTGGGCGACCACGGTGAAATCGGTCCCGGCACTCGGCCCGACGGTCGAGCGCGCGATCGAGATCGCGACCGACGGCGTGCCCGGCCCGGTGTTCGTCGAGACTCCGGTCGACATCCTGTATCCGGAAGCGATCGTGCGCGGCTGGTACGAGAAGGAGGTCGGGCTCGGCAAGGGCAAGGGCATCGGCGCCAAGGCGCTCGAGCTGTACATCCGCGGCCACCTCTACCGGCAGTTTCGCGCGCCGGCGCTGCCCGAGTGGAGCCTGCCGGTCAAGCTGCCGAGCCTGCGCGGCGACGGCGGGATCGAGCGCGCGGCCGACGCGCTGCGTGCCGCCAAGCAGCCGGTGCTGGTGGTCGGCAGCCAGACGCTGGTCGGCGTGCGCGATCCCGGCCGGCTCGCGCGCGCGATCGGCACGCTCGGCGTGCCGGTGTACCTCGCCGGCATGGCGCGCGGCCTGCTCGGGCGCAGCCACGAGCTCCAGCTCCGCCACAACCGCGGCGCGGCGCTCAAGGAAGCCGACTGCGTGATCGTGTGCGGCTTCCCGTTCGACTTCCGGCTCGGCTATGGCCGCGGGATCAACCGCAAGGGCACGCTGATCGCCGCGAACCTGTCGGCGCACGAGCTCAAGAAGAATCGCCGTCCCGAGATCGCGGTCGAGATGCACGCCGGCGACTTCTTGATCGCGCTGGCCGAGCGCGCGGCGGGGCAGTGGGGGAGCTGGCTCGCCACCCTGCGCGAGCGCGAGGCGGCGCGCGATCGCGAGATCGCCGGCAAGGCAGCGCCGCGCGGCGAGCTGATCGATCCGCTTCATCTGTTCACCCGGCTCGACGAGGCGATGGCCGACGACGCGATCCTGGTGGTCGACGGCGGCGACTTCGTCGCGACCGCGAGCTACATCGTGCGACCGCGCGCGCCGCTGTCGTGGCTCGATCCCGGCGTGTTCGGCACGCTCGGCGTCGGCGGCGGGTTCGCGCTCGGCGCCTCGCTCGTGCGGCCGGGCCGCGAGGTCTGGCTGCTGTGGGGCGACGGCTCGTCGGCCTACACCCTCGCGGAGTTCGACACCTACGTGCGCCACGGCGTCGCGCCGATCGCGATGATCGGCAACGACGCGTCGTGGATGCAGATCGCGCGCGAGCAGGTCGAGATCCTCGGCACGCCGCTCGGCACCGATCTTCGCCGCACGGATTATCACGAGGTCGCGGCCGGCTACGGCGGCGTCGGGCTCGTGCTGCACGATCCCACGCGCGTCGACGCGACGCTGGCCGAGGGCAAGGCGATCGCCA
>DATJAE010000471.1:0-3229 GCA_035516595.1 Kofleriaceae bacterium
CGCCGATGGCGTCGTGCTCGTGCGGCTGCCGGCGAAGACGCCGTGGCCGCTCGTCGTCGCCGAGCAGAAGTTCCTCGCCGGCGCGCGCGGCGTGCGCGCCGCGACCCTGCGCCGGATGTCGCCGGCCGGCTGGGTGATCGGCGTCGCGACCGGCGAGCCGCTCGAGCGCGTCGCGCAGCTCGTCAAGAAGCCGCCGTCGGCCGAGACCCAGGTCAGCTCGGTCAAGATCGTCGGCACGATCGTCGAGGTCGCGCTCGAGGTGGCCCCGCAATGAGCCGCGCCGCGCTCGTCGTGCTCGCGCTCGCCGCGTGCGGCCCCAGGCCGGCGCCCAACGCGATCGCGCCCGACGACGCCGTGGTCTACGTCCGCAGCAACGTCGGCGACGCGCAGGTCTACGTCGACGGCCGGTTCGTCGGGCCGATCAACGTGCTGCGCGGCGGGATCGCGGTCGATCCCGGCAAGCACCGGCTCGAGCTGCGCCGCGACGACTACTTCTCGCGCTACGTCGAGCTCGATCTCGGGCGCGCCGAGCGCAAGAAGCTGCAGCTGCCGATGGCGCCCGTCCTGCCCTGAGTCGTGGTACAGCGGGGCGGGTGTCGACGATCGGCTCGCCAACGCCGCAATCCGCGCAGGTGATCAGCATGCTGCGCTGGCTGCTGATCATGGCGTTCCTGGTGCTGGCGTGGTTCGTGGTGAGCTACCTCGCGTCGGTGCTCGCGCCGATCCTCGCCGCGCTGGGCATCGCCTACCTGCTGCATCCGGTGCTCGACCGCCTGGTCGCGCGCGGGCTGTCGCGCGGGGTCGGCGCGGGCATCCTCCTGATCACGTTCATCGCGATCGTCGTCGGCGCGGTCGCGTTCCTCGTGCCGCGGGTCGCCGATCAGGTGAGCCAGTTCATCCACGACGCGCCGCAGATGATGCAGAACATCAACGCGTCGGCCAGGCAGCACCTCGGCATCGAGCTGCCCACCGACTGGGTCGCGTTCGTCACCAAGGAGGCCTCGAGCGCGGGCTCGTCCGGGCCGCTGCGCGAGCTGGCCACCGCGGCGGTCGGCGGCGTGTTCCACGTGCTCGGCGTGCTCGCGGAGCTGCTGCTCGTGCCGGTGTTCTCGTTCTACTTCATGGTCGACTGGCCGAACATCATCCGCCGGTTCGATCACGTCGTCCCGCCGCGCCGCCGTCGCGAGGTCCGCGAGATCGTCCACGAGATCGACACCGTGGTCGCGGGCTGGGTGCGCGGCCAGGCGATCGTGACGTCGCTGCTCGCGGTGCTCTACGCGATCGGCTTCACGATCGCCGGCATGCCGCTGTCGCTGCCGATCGGCCTCCTGGTCGGGCTGCTCACGGTGATCCCGTTCGTGGGCACGTTCGTCGGCGCGAGCATCGCGCTGCTCGTCACGATCGCCGACGGCGGCAGCCTGGGCACGGTCGGCGCGGTCGCGGCGGTCATCCTCGTGCTCCACCTCACCGAGGCGGCGATCCTCACCCCGAAGATCGTCGGCCATCGCGTCGGCCTGTCGGAGACCGGCGCGCTGTTCGCGGTGGTCGCGGGCGGCAAGCTGCTCGGCTTCGTCGGCGTCGTGCTCGCGGTGCCGATCGCGGCGACCACGGCGGTGCTGGTGCGCTACGCGATCCGCTACTACGAGCACACCGCGTTCTTCGGCCGGGAATCCGACGCCGACGTCGTGATCACGCCGGCGATGGCGCTCATCATGCCCGGGGTTCCCGGGGCCGAGATCATCGAGGACCTGATCCCCGGCGCGCCGCCGCAGGCCGAGCTCGATCTGGCGCTCGGCCGCGATGGCGGGCTCGATGACTGGGAGATCGAGCCCGAGCTCGGCGCGGCGGGCAAGCCGCCGCCCCCACCCACGCAGGAGCCCGCCGGCGGCTCGCCGGGAGACGAGCCGGGCTGAGGGCTTGCGGCGGCGCGGCGACGTGGTTACCGGGAAGGCAATGCGACGATGGTTCGGAGCGGGGATCCTCGCGCTCGCGGCGACCGTGCTCGGCGGCGCGCCGCCGCCGCCGTCTCCGGATGCGCTGCTCGCCTCGCTCGATCGCGCGCTGGTGCACGCCGAGCGCCAGGTCGTCGCGCTCGAGCGTCATGCCGACGCGCCGCACCACGCGCGGATCTCGTTCTCCCGGCTGCTCGAGCGCGTGCACCGTCGGGTGTGGATCGCCGATCACGCCGCGACGATCGAGCTCGATCACGCGCTGGCCGAGGCGCCGGCGCTGGGCTCGGCGCGGCGCGCGGCGGTGCTGGGCTGCGTCGAGCACCACCTGAGCGAGGCGAGCGCCGACCTGACGCGCGCGCTCGCTCGCGGCGACGATCGCGAGGTCGCCGAGTATCGGGCGACGCTGCGCAGGCTGCGCGCGGTGCGCGCGCTGGTCATGCTGCGGGCACGGCTGGTGTGACCCCGGAGACCGCGGACGTGCGACACTCGCGGTCATGCCGCGTTGCACGCTGTGTGAAGCCGAGGACTCGCTAGAAGAGCACTTCCGCGTTGGGCCTGCGTGCGCGAGCCGCCTGGGCCTCCGGATCCTGCCGCCGCCGCGGCGGCCGGCCGTGCCGTGTACGCGCTGCAACGGATTGCAGTTCGTGCGCGTGCTGCCGCGCCAGTACGGGACGTTTCCAGAGGCGCTCGCCACCGAGTACGGCCCGCGGTTGCATTCGATCGGCGTGCCGATGACCCTGACCGCCAAGCCGCCGCCGATCCACAAGCACCTCGTGTCGGCCAACACGGTCGAGGAACCGCAGCTGTTCGATGGCCTCGGCACGGTCGAGACCTACGTGTGCTGTGGCTGCGGCTTCATCGAGTGGTATTGCCAGGACCCCGCGGCGATGCCGATCGGCGACGAGTACAACACGCAGCTCGTCGACTACAGCTCGCCCGCGCCGTATCGCTGATCTCAGGGCGTGGCGCTGTCCGACCCGGTCGCCGCGTCGGGATCGGTGCTCGGCCGCCCGGCGTCGTACAGCTTCGCCATGCAGTCGAGCATCTCGCGCGCGACCTGCTGGGTCCGCCGCGACCGCTCGTGCTCGTCCTGCGGGATCGCCTTCATCGCCGCCTCGCCGCAGCTCGCCGAGCTGCACTTGCAGACCGCGTCGCGGATCTTCGCGAGCTGATCGGCCTCGTGATCGCGGCAACCGGCGGCGAGCGCGATCGCCACGGACATCGCGAACAGCCGGCGCATCGCGCATGAATATACAGAACGCTGTGCGCTTGGCCAC
>DATJAE010000472.1:0-10780 GCA_035516595.1 Kofleriaceae bacterium
GACGCGAGCTCGGGATCCTGCGGCGCATACGCCAGCGCGCGATCGACGTGGGCGAGCGCCTCGAACGGCCGGCCCGCGGCGATCGCCTCGCGGACCAGCCGCTTCTCGCGGCGCACGCGGAACGGCGCGACGCGCGCGGCGTAGTCGCCCGGCGCGAGCGCGATGGCGGCACGCTCGCGCGGCCAGTCGGCGGCCTCCACCCAGTCGACCGCCGCGGCGAGCTCGGCGGCGAACGCCTGCGCGGTCGGTCGCGCGCCGGGGGCGCGATCGAGCGCCAGCGCGACCAGGCGGGCCAGCTCGGGCGCGCACCGCGGATCGACCGCGTCGATCGGTGCGTACGCGCCGACCAGCGCGGCGGCGGCCTCCTCCGATGGCCGCGCGCGCTGAAACGGCCGCGCGCCGGCGATCAGCTCGTAGAGCATCACGCCGAGCGCCCAGACATCGGCGGCGGTGCCGACGCCGGTGCCCTCGATCTGCTCCGGCGCCATGTACGGCACCGAGCCGATCGCGGTGCCCTCGGCGGTGTGCCGGGTGTGCTCCGGTCCCCACGCCAGGCCGAGATCGACGACGATCACCCGCCCGTCGGGCGTGACCATCACGTTCTCCGGCTTGAGATCGCGATGCACCAGCGCGTGCTCGTGCAGCGCCGCGATCGCCTGTGCGACCGGCTCGAGCAGCAGCGTCGCGGCCTCCGGGCACAGCCTGGCGCCGGCGGTGGCGTGGCGCAGGGTCTGGCCGGGCACGAGCGGCATCACCAGGTACGGCCCGAGCTCGTCGTCGACGCCGTGGTCGATCAGGGTGACCAGCGCCGGATGATCGAGCGTCGCGAGGATCGCGACCTCGCGCGCGAACCGGGCGCGCGCGGCCTCGGGATCGAGCTCGGCCGCCGCGCCGAGCAGCTTGACCGCGAGCCCGCGCCCGGCGGCGTCGCGCGCGCGGTAGACCTGGCCGCCGCCGCCCTCGCCGAGCCGCTCGAACAGCTCGTAGCCCGCGACGCGGATCGAGGTCACCGCGCCGAGTATAGTGCGCGCGCATGCATGTCGTCGTCACCGGCGCGGCCGGGTTCATCGGCTCGCACACCTGCGAGCGCCTGGTCGCGCGCGGCCACCGCGTCACCGGGGTCGATTCGTTCGACGGCTACCTCTATCCGGCCGAGGTCAAGCGGCGCAACGCGGCGGAGCTCGCCGGGCTGCCCGGGTTCACGCTGGTCGAGGCCGACATCTGCGACGCGGGCGCGATCGCGCGCGTGATCGACGAGCGCGTCGACGTGGTGTGCCACCTCGCGGCGCTCGCGGGCGTGCGGCCGTCGCTGGTCCAGCCGCTGCGCTACCTGCGCACCAACATCGAGGGCACCGGCGTGATCGTCGAGCGCATGCGCGCGCTCGGGCTGAAGCGCCTGGTGTTCGCGTCGTCGAGCTCGGTGTACGGCGCGCGGCGCGGCGAGGTCGCGGCGTTTCGCGAGGACGATCCGTGCCTGCATCCGGCGTCGCCGTACGCCGCGACCAAGCGGATGAACGAGCTGCAGCTGTCGACCTATCGCGATCTGTTCGGCATCGGCGTGTTCGCGCTGCGCTTCTTCACGGTCTACGGCCCGCGCCAGCGCCCCGACATGGCGATCGCGAAGTTCACGCAGGCGATCGCACGCGGCGCGCCGATCACGCTGTACGGCGATGGCAGCTCGCGGCGCGACTACACGTTCATCGACGACATCGTGACCGGCACGGTCGCGGCGATCGAGCGGGTCTCGCCCGGCCCGTACGAGATCTACAACCTCGGCGGCACGCAGACGATCTCGCTCGCCGAGCTGGTCGCGATCTGCGAGCGCGTGGTCGGCAAGCCCGCGACGATCGATCGCCAGCCCGACCAGCCCGGCGACGTGCCGATCACGTTCGCCAACATCGATCGCGCGCGCGCCGCGCTCGACTACGCACCGACCACGCGGCCCGAGGTCGGGATCCAGCGCTACTGGGACTGGCTCAGCGCTCGCCGGTGAACTCGGGCATCGTCGCGTGGCCGGCGCTCGCGATGTCCCGGCGCTGGATCACGCGCAACACGGTGAGCGCGAGGATCTTGGCGTCGAGCGCGAGCGACCAGCGATCGACGTACCAGGTATCGAGCGCGAGCTTCTCGGGCCAGCCGAGCGCGTTGCGGCCGTTGACCTGCGCCCATCCGGTCATCCCGGGCAGCACGTCGTGGCGCCGCGCCTGCTCGCGCGAGTACCGCGGCAGGTAGTGGGTGAGCAGTGGTCGCGGCCCGACGAGGCTGAGCTCGCCGCGCAGGACGTTGAACAGCTGCGGCAGCTCGTCGAGGCTGGTCGCGCGCAGCGCGCGGCCGAGCCGGGTCAGCCGCTCGCCGTCGCTGCCCGCGCCGCCGCGCATCGTGCGGAACTTGATCAGCTCGAACGGCTTGCCGCGATACCCGGGGCGGACCTGACGGAACAGCACCGGCGAGCCCATCGTGGCGCGGATCGCGAGCGCGGTCGCGGCCATGATCGGCGCCGTCGCGATCAGGCCGGCAGCGGCGGCGGAGCGGTCGAACAGCTGCTTGACGCGCAGCCGCCAGCCGGCCTGCTCCATCACCGCCGCCCGACCCCGTAGTAGCTGAAGCCCGCGGCGCGCGCCTCGAGCGGCGACCACACGTTGCGGCCGTCGAACAGCGCGGGGGTGCGCATGATCGTCTTGAGCCGCGCGAGGTCGGGGTGGCGCAGCTCGTGCCACTCGGTGACCAGCACGAGCGCGTCGGCGCCGGTCGCCGCCGCGTACGGATCGGCGGCGAGCTCGATCGCGTCGCCGAGCTGGGCGCGCACGTTGCCGGCCGCGACCGGATCGTAGCCGGTGACCCGCGCGCCGGCCGCGCGCAGCTGATCGATCAGCACGAGCGCGGGAGACTCGCGGATGTCGTCGGTCTCGGGCTTGAACGCCAGCCCCCACACCGCGATCGCGCGGCCGTCGAGCGCGCCGCCGAAATGCGCGATCACGCGCTCGCCGAGCACGCGCTTCTGGCGCTCGTTGGCGCGCTCGACCGCGTCGACCACGCCGAGCGGGATGTCGCGCTCGCGCGCGCTGTGGAGCAACGCCTTGATATCCTTTGGAAAGCACGAGCCACCGAAGCCGGCACCGGCGAACAGGAACTTCGCGCCGATCCGCGGGTCCGAGCCGATGCCCTTGCGGACCGCCTCGATGTCGGCGCCGACCGCCTCGGCCAGGCGCGCCAGCTCGTTCATGAACGAGATCCGCGTCGCCAGCATCGCGTTGGCGGCGTACTTGGTCAGCTCGGCGGAGCGGATGTCCATGACCTGGATGCGATCGCCGGTGCGCATCACGCCCTGGTAGGCATCGCGCAGCAGCTCGACCGCGCGCGGCTCGTCGGCGCCGATGATCACGCGCGCCGGCTTCAAGAAGTCGTTGACCGCGTCGCCCTCCTTGAGGAACTCGGGGTTCGAGGCCACCGCGAACGGATGGCGGGTCGCCGACGCGACGGCCTCGCGCACGCGATCGGCGGTGCCGACCGGCACGGTGCTCTTGGTGACGATCACCGCGTAGCCGGTGAGCGCGCCGCCGATCTGGCGGGCGGCGTCGAGCACGTGGGCGAGCTCGGCCGAGCCGTCGGGGCGCGACGGCGTGCCGACCGCGATGATCGCGAGCTGCGCGCCGGGCACCGCCTCGGCGATCCTGGTGGTGAAGCGCAGCCGGCCGAGCCGCGCGTTGCGCGCGACCAGCTCGGGCAGGCCGGGCTCGAAGATCGGGATCTCGCCGCGCCGCAACGTGGCGATCCGATCGGCGTCGATGTCGACGCAGGTGACGTCGTGGCCGAAATCCGAGAACCCGGCTCCGGTGACGAGCCCGACGTAGCCGGTGCCGATGACCGCGATCTTCATGGAGGTCCCGGCGTATACCATGGCGATGGCGATCCAAGCGGCGCTCGTGCTCGTGCTCGTGCCGGTGCGCGGGGCCCATCCGCTGCGCCTGCCGATCGTGAAGCGGATCACGAGCATCGGCTCGGATCCCACGGCGGACGTGCGGTTACCGACCGCGCCGGCGCACTGGGCGGTCGTGCATCGCGGCGACGACGCGGTCGAGATCCTGCTCGCGGCGAGCGGCGAACGTCGCCGGCTCTTGCCGGGTGAGCGGCTCGAGGCCGACGGCATCGCGCTCGCGCTCGAGTCGGCGGCGGCCGAGCGCGCGCGCGAGCGATCGATCGAGGAGCTGGTGTCCGCGCTGGCCGCGGTCGACTCGGCCGAGCGCGCGATCGAGCAGCTGCTCGCGGGGCTGATCGGCGCGTCGGGCGCCGACCTCGGCGCGGTGATCCTGGTCGATGGCGATACCTACACGGTCGCGGCGGCGCGCGATCGCGACGGCGCGGTGCTCGAGCGCGCCGGCGAGCTGATGTCCGACACGATCGTGCGCGACGTGCTCGGCACCGGCGAGCGGATCCAGCTCGACGACGTCGCCGCGCACAGCCGCTACGCCGCGATCCCCAGCGTCGCCGCGCTCGGCCTGGGCTCGGCGCTGTGCCTGCCGATGCGCCTCGACGGCCGCACGCTCGGCGCGGTGTTCCTCGCGCGCCACGGCCGCGCCGCGGTCGACGATCGCACGCTCGCCGAGCTGCGGATCCTCGCCGCGATCGCGGTGCCGTTCCTCGCCCAGCTGCGCCGCGCGCCAGCGCCGGGCGGCGGCGAGCTGCTCGGCGACTCGCCCGCGATGCAGCAGCTGCGCGCGCTGGTCCGCAGGGTGGCCCCGAGCGATCTCAGCGCGCTGCTGCACGGCCCGTCCGGCTCGGGCAAGGAAGTCGTCGCGCGCGCGATCCACGCGGCGAGCCCGCGGGCGCAGAAGCCGATGATCGCGATCAACTGCGCGTCGGTCGCGCCGAGCCTGCTCGACGCCGAGCTGTTCGGCTACCGCAAGGGCGCGTTCACCGGCGCGGTCGCCGATCGGGTCGGCCTGATCGAGGCCGCGCACGGCTCGACCCTGTTCCTCGACGAGATCGGCGACATGCCGCTCGCGATGCAGGCGGCGCTGCTGCGCGTGCTCGAGCAGCGCGAGGTCAAGCGGCTCGGCGACAACCTGCCGCGCGCGGTCGACTTCCGGCTGGTGTGCGCGACCCACCGCGATCTCGCCGCCGAGGTCGAGGCCGGCCGGTTCCGCGCCGATCTGCTGTTCCGGCTGCGCGAGGTCACGATCGACGTGCCGCCGCTGTCGGCGCGCGGCGACGACATCGCGCTGCTCGCCCACGCGTTCCTGCGCCAGGCCGAGACCCAGCTCGGGCTCGCGCTCCACACGCTGACCGACGACGCGCAGGCCGCGCTGCGCGCCCACGCCTGGCCGGGCAACGTGCGCGAGCTCAAGGCGACGATGCGGCGCGTCGCGATCCTCGCCGACACCAAGCTGATCCGCGCCGCCGACCTCGGGCTCGCCGGCGCGCCGCCCGCCGTCGCGTCTGCCGCGAGCCCGCCGCCGCGGGACGGCGCGGCGCTGCGCGCGCTGGTCGACGCGGCGATCGCTCCCGGCGCGCCCGTGCAGCCGCTCGCGACCCTGCGCGACGAGCTGGTGCGGCGCTACGTCGAGCTCGCGATCGAGCGCTCGGGCGGGGACCGGGAGGCCGCGGCCAGGGCGCTCGAGATCGGCGTGCGGACGCTGTATCGCTACCTCGCGTAGCTGCCATCGCCGGCATCGCCTGCCGCCGCTGGCAGCCGGATCCGACCAGGGTTCGCGTGGTTATCGCGGCACATGCGCTGCACTTCACATCGCCATGACGCGGCGAAGCCCGTGGGGGGTGCTCGCGCTGATCGCGCTCAGCGCCGGCGCCTACGCGATCGCCTGGTTCTGCCAGACCCGCCGGGAGATGAACCGGCTGGGCGCCCGGATTCCCTCGCCCTGGCTGCTCGCGCTGCCGATCGCTGCCTGGTACTGGCTGTGGTGCTGGGCCGAGGGCGTGCATCACGTCACGGCCGGCCGCACGACCGCGCCGGCGGCGTTCCTGCTCGCGCTGCTCGGGCCGTTCGGGATCGCCGGGCTCCAGGCCGAGCTCAACGCGCTCGGTCGAGCGTGACCCGGCGTCACTGCGCAAACCTCGACGGAGAAATCCCCGATCGTGTTGCAGAGTCACCACGTCGGCGCCACCGACGAGGCGGCAACCGTCCGGAATCGCGTCGCGGCGAAAAGGCAGCGCGATTGCTTGCACCTCGAACCATGCGGACCGTCCTGCTCGTGTGGTTGCTGGTGGGTTGCGCCGGCTATCGCGCCGGATCGTTCCGGGCGCGTCAGCTCGACTTCACCGGCCAGCACGCGACGGTCGGCTGTCTCGACATCTCGATCCGCGAGCGGCCCCCGGTCCGCGGGGCGGACGTCCTGCAGTACACGTTCGGAAACCGCTGCGATCACCCGGCGATGGTCGACCTCGCGGCGGCCAACGTGATCGGCCGGCTCGGCGACGGCCGCGAGGTCGAGCTGATCGCGTACGACCCCAACCGGGAGATCAGGCCGCTCCCGATCGACGGGCGGATGGTCGGCCAGGAAGCGATCGCCTATCAAGCTGCAACCGAGGTCTCGCAGATCTGCGTCGACGCCGGCGGGATCGGGCATGGCCAGCCGCAATGGCTGTGCTTCCCGGGTGTGGCGTCGCGCGTCGCGGAGGTGTCGCCATGATCCGTGCGCTCGCGCTTGCTACCATCCTCGTGCCCGCCGCGGCGCTTGCCGACGAGCCCGGCCACGCGCCGCAGGACGTCAACAGCCCGCCGGCGCCGAGCGCCGCGACCGAGCTCGGCCATCCGGTGACGGCGGCGCCGATCTACGTCGTCTACATCAATCACGGCACCGAGCCGACCTGCGTCGAGACCAACGACGTGGTCGGCTATCGCGAGTGCACGCAGTACGGCGTGTGGTCGAACAACCTCGCGATGCCGCCGCTGCTGCTCGATCTCGCGTTCCGGGTCCGCCAGCTCCCGCTCGCCGCCGGCCCGGGCATCGTGCCCAGCCCGCCGCCCGGCACCGCCGCGCGCACCGCGACCGGCAGCGCGTCGACGCCGTCGGCCGCGCTGCTCACGACCACCGCGCTGCGCCTGGCGTTCGGCAACGGCCCGGCGTACCTCGGCCTCGAGGGCGAGCTCGGCACGATCGAGAGCGCGGCCGGCAACGACACGCCGAACCTCACCGGCTCGATGATCGGCGGCTACCTGGTCGGCGGCCTGCGCGCCACCTCGCGGTCCGGCTCGATGGGCGTCGAGGTCGCCGGCGGCGTGCGCTCGCTGTCCGATCCGCTCGCGACCGTGCAGGCCGAGCACACCGGCGTGCTCGAGCTCCGCGCGCGCGGCGAGCTGTGGGTCGGCCCGTGGCTGTCGGTCGGCGCGATGGCCGGCACCAGCATCGTCGAGTCGGGCGACTGGATGGCCGGCGTGTTCGTCGGGGTGCACAGCCGCGCCTACGGCAGCCGGAGATGAAGATCTCGTTGCGCCGCGATCTTCACGTTTCCTTCGGATCGCGGCGCGGCGCGGCTCTCTAGCATCGAGCGCGTGACAGTCGCCTGGTGCGTCGCGCTCGCGGCGTGTTACGTGCCCCACATCCCGGCCGAGCCGACCGGGACGCGGGTCGAGCTCGGTTGCGTCGCGCTGGGCGTCGCGTTTCGCGGCGACGACGTCGCGCGCGGGCCGATCGTGGTCTACCGGTTCGTGAATCGCTGCGATCACCGCGCCGTGATCGATCTCGCGTCGGTGCGCGTGCTCGCCCGCGACACCGCCGGGCGCGAGGTCGCGCTCGCGGCCTACGATCCCGATCGCGAGCTGCGCGCGCTGCCGCTGCCGGCGCGGCTCGACGGCGTCGAGGCGATCGAGTATCGCGGGCTCGAGCGCGCAGACATCGCCTCGCTGTGCGTCGACGTCGGCGGGATCGCGGCCGGCGCGCCGCGCGCCGCGCGCTGGATCTGCGACGGAGCGCCGCGATGATCGCGCGCCTCGCGCTCGCGCTCGCGCTCGCCGCCGCGCTGCCCGCGCTCGCCGAGGCCGGCAGCTTGTGCCACGACCGCTCGACCGTGCTCGGCTACCGCCACTGCCGGCGGTTCGGCGCGTGGTCGCATCCGGTCGCGATGTGGTGGGACTTCGGCGCGACTGTCCTGCACTACGACCCGCAGATGATCGACGCGACCGCCAGCGCGGTGCACGGCGGCGACGTCACCCAGTACCGCGTGATCGCCGACCCGAGCGACCATCGCGGCGTGACCGCGCTCGGCGCGCGGATGGCGAGCCACCTCGCGCTGCCCGGCGGCTGGCTGTACATCGGCGCCCAGATGGACCTCGCGCCCGAGCTCGCCGGCCCGCGGCTGATCGCCGACGTGACGGCGCGCGGCACCTCGACCACGCTCGACAGCGCGAGCTCGGGCTACGTGATGTCGAACGAGATGCTGGTCGGCGCGCGCGTGGCGATCGGCGGCGTGGTCGCGTCGACCGAGCTCGCGCCCGGCGTGCGGTTCGCGCAGTACGCGACGAGCGATCTGCCCGATCGCGTGACCGCGCCGGTCCAGACCTGGTTCGTGCTCGAGCTCCACCAGAAGCTCGAGCTGTGGCTCGGCCCGCACACCAGCGTCGGTGTCGAGCTCGGGGTCGACCTGCTCCACACCGACGCGGTCGAAGGCGGCGTCACGTTCGGCGTTCACCTCGAGCCGTTCGGCGGGATCCGCTAGATCTCGAGCTCGTCGCCCTCGCGCGCCGGGACCACGGTGATCCCGCGCGGCGCGAGCGTGCGCCGGCACGCCGCGACGATCTGATCGACGTCGTCGTCGCTGTAGTCCTGATCGTAGTGGAACGTGACCAGGCGCTCGACCTCCGCCGCGGCCGCGGCCGCGCACGCGTCCTCGTACGACGAGAACCCGCGGTTGCGCCGGGTCGCCTGGTCGTCGGGGCGGTAGGTCGAGTCGTGGAGCAGGACGTGCGCGCCGCGGTAGAACTCGATCGCGTCGCCGGTCGGGCCGGTCTCGGGGTAGCCGACGTCCGAGGCATAGACGAACACCCGGCCGGCCTCCTCGAGGCGGAACGCCAGCGCGGTGGTCGCGCCGTGCGGGTGCTCCCATGCGGTGACGCGCAGGCCCTCGGCGCCGAACGTCGCGCCGAGCGGCGCGGCGCGCACGTCGAACCTCGCCGAGAAGTTCTTGAGCGACTGCAGCGGCGAGAAGTTCGGATCCATCTGGCCCTCGAGGATGCCCTCGAGCTGCGCCGACGAGTTGCCCGGGCCCCACACCACGAACTGGTTGCCGTTGACGAACACCGGCGGGAAGAACCCGAGACCCTGGATGTGATCCCAGTGGGTGTGGGACAGCAAGATCGACGCGCGGCCGCCGCCCTTGCCGAACGCGCCCGCCATCAGCGTGTTGCCGAGGTGCATCAGCCCGGTGCCCATGTCGATGATCACGAGCGCGCCGCTCGCGGTGTGGACCGACACGCACGACGTGTTGCCGCCGTAGCGGATCGTCTCGGGCCCCGGTGCGGGGATCGAGCCGCGCACGCCCCAGAACCGGATCTTCACGGGTTGTCTCCCAGCGTCAGCTCGAGGCCCTCGTACGCGCTGTGGATCGCGAGCTGGTCGCCGGCGGCACGCGAGCTCTCGCGCACCGCGGCGAGGATGGCGTCGTTCTCCTCGTCGGAACGCATCGGCGCGTGGTGAAACAGCGCGAGCGCCTTGACCTTGGCCGTGCGCGCGATGTCGAGCGCGTCGTCCGGCCGCGAGTGGCCCCAGTGCGGGCGCGACGTGTACTCGGCGGGCGTGAACTGGGTGTCGTAGATCAGCAAGTCGGCGCCGCGCGCGAGCGCGACGACGCCGGCGCGCATCGCGTCGAGCTCCTCGCGCACCGGCGGCGGCAGCGTGCCGAGCTTGGGCGCCTCGATGAAGTCGCGGCCGAGCAGCAGGTCGGTGAACGGCGCGGTGTCGCTGCAGTACACGACCGCCGCGCGATCGACGTCGATGCGGTACGCGATCGCGACCCACGGATGGTTGAGCCGCGCGCACGTGATCCGCGCGCGGCCGATGTTGAACCGCGCGCCCTCGATCAGCTCGTGGAAGTGCATGTCGGCCTGCATCGCCGACAGCGGCACGGGGAAGTACGGCGCGTGATGCTGCTGGCTGAACACCGCCTCGAGGTGGAGGTCGCGCTGGCGCGCGAAGATGTGGATCTGGTTGCCTGCGCGGTACAGCGGCGAGAAGAACGGCAGGCCCTGGACGTGATCCCAGTGGGTGTGGCTGATCAGGATCGACGCTTTGCCCTTCCCGGCGGCGAACGCATCCTCCATCAACGCCTTGCCGAGCCGGCGGATGCCGGTGCCGGCGTCGACGATGATCGGCGCTTCGCCGGCCGGCCGGACCTCGACGCACGACGTGTTCCCGCCGTACCGGTTCGTCGACCGCCCGGGGACCGGGATGGAGCCACGGACTCCCCAGAACCTGACCTTCATGCGCCAGAGGCGACCCTAACGCTGGTCGCGGAGGCTTCGCCAGGGGTCAGAACTGCTTCCGCGAGTCGAGCAGGATCGTGACCGGACCCTCGTTCACGAGCTCGACGCGCATGTCGGCGCCGAACTCGCCGGCCTCGACCCGGGCGACGCCGGCGGCGCGCAGCGCGCCTTGCGCCTGCTCGTACAGCGCGCGCGCGGCGACCGGCTCGAGCGCGCCGGTGAACGCCGGGCGCCGGCCGGTCCGCGCGTCGCCGTAGAGCGTGAACTGCGAGACCACCAGCACGCCGCCGGCGACGTCCTGCACCGAGCGGTTCATCTTGCCGGCGTCGTCGGGGAAGATGCGCAGCG
>DATJAE010000473.1:0-15515 GCA_035516595.1 Kofleriaceae bacterium
GAGCGCCGCCGCCGGATCGGGCTCGTCGGCGACGAGCTCGCCCAGCCGCCTGCCGAGCCGCTCGTCGGCGATCGCGAACTGGGGCCACGCCGCGCGCGCGCGTTCGGCGGCCGCGGTCACCACCGCGGCCAGCTCGTCGCCGCCGGCGCGGTCGCCGAGCGCGGTCCGGAACGCCGCGACGAGCTCCACCGCTCGATCATACGCTACCGGGCGAGCGCGCGCCGCGCCTCGTCCGTGATCGGATCGCGCTGGGCGTCCGGCGCGATCGCGGTGAGCTGCTTCCACGCGCCGGCCACCTGATCGGCCGGGGCGTGGCTCGCCGCGAGCTCGCGCGCGTACAGCAGGTAGGTCTCGGGCAGGAGCTGGAGCGAGGGCGAGGCGAACACCGCGATCTCGGCGCGATGCGCGATGCACCACGCCGCCTCGTTCGCCGCGGCGGCGTGGTCGCCCGCGGCGGCCTGAGCGCGCGCCAGCCGATCGTGGACCAGCCACGACGGCCCGATCAGGCTCGCGGCGTTGTAGGCGGCGAGCGCGTCGGCCGGCCGGCCGCGTGCGCGGGCGAGATCGCCCTCGAGCAGCTTGCCGTAGAGCCGCCACTCCGGGACCGCGTTGGCGGACCACTTGCGGATCCGCTCGTTCGCGCTCTGGGTATCGCCGGCGTCGATCTCGGCGGCCGCGGCCAGGTACTCGTGGCGCACGTCGCCGCTCCCGCTGCCCGCGCGCGCCTCGGCGAGCGCGGCCTTGCGATCGCCGCGCCGCAGGTGCAGGCGCGCGAGCGACAGCTGCTCGTCGCGCACGTTGTCGGCCGGGCCGCGCGCGACCTGCTGGGCGAGCGCGCGCTCGGCGTCGTCGAGCCGGCCCTCGTAGATCGCGAGGTCGGTGGTCGCGCCGAGCCCGAGCTCGGGATCGGCCGCGGCGAGACGGGTGACCAGCGGCGGCACGTCGGCGCGCCGGTCGGAGAGCTCGTCGATCAGGATCGCGGTGACCAGGCCGAACGAGGTCGGCTCGGGGATGTCGCGCAGCATCGCGGTCGCGTCGCGCGCCGCGTCGTCGAGCTCGCCGCTCGCCAGCTCGGCGAGCAAGAGGTTCGCGCGCACGACCGGCATCTTCGGGTTGTGGCCCGCCGAGCGGCGCGCGAGCTCGAGCGCGAGCGGCCAGCTCTGCGCGTCGAGCGCGGCCGCGGTGAGGTTGATCTCGGTGCGGACGTCGCCGGGCCACTTCGCGAGCAGCTGCTGGTACGCGGTGATCGCCTCGGCGTACTTGCCGATCGCCGCGTCGTAGTCGCCGAGGATCTGCAGGCGCTGGCGCTCCGACATGCGGTCGCCGTGCTGCATCGCGCGCTCGAGCTCGGCCGCCGCGCCCACCGTGTTTCCCAGATCGGACAGCGCCACCCCGAGCTCGGCGTGCGCCTCGACGAAGTCGGGGTCGAGCTTGGCGGCGTCGCCGAGCGCCCTGGCCGAGCCCTCGTTGTCACCGTTGGCCGAGCGGATCTGGCCCGCGACGTAGGCGTGCAGCGCGTCGAGCGAGCGCGACAGCACGTGGTCGGGGACGCCGGTGGCGAGCGGATCGCCGAGCGCGTTGCACAGCGCGCCGCCGAGCCGGGTCGCGGCTGCGACCGCGTCGTCCGGGCCGCGCGCGTGCTCGACGAACGCCATCGGCAGCGCACCGGGCCGGCGCAACGTCGCCGCGATGGTCAGCCCGGAGCCGTCGCGATCGATCGCGCCGCGCACCGACGCGACCGGGCGCGCGTCGATCGCGCCGAGCTTCTGCGCGACGTCCTCGACCTGACTCGGCTCGGTGCCGATGCGATGCGCGAGGTCGTACAGGATCGCGCCCGACGCCTGATCGAGGTAGACCGAGCGCGACATCACGTCGCCGACCACGACGTCGAGCGTGTCGTCGAGCCGGTGATCGCCGGTGCGGTTGACGAACGGCGCGACCATGACCGCGGTGCGCTGCGAGGCGTTGACCGGCGGGCGATGCGCGGAGGTCGGTTCCGCCGCGGGCTCGGGGGCGCGCTGCCAGGCGTACACGCCACCGGCGATCGCGGTGGCGGCGATCAGGCCGCCGGCGAGCGCGAGCCCGACGCGCCGCGGCCGCGCCGCCGCCTCGAGCCGGTCGAGCAGGGCGGCCATGTCGGAGAACCGCTCGCCGGGCTCGGTGCGCAGCGCGCGCTCGACCACGCGGCGCAGCTCGGCGGGAACGCCGTGATCGCGCGGCGGCACGCGCAGCTCGCCGCGCAGCACGGCGGCGCGCAGCTCGTCGGTGCTGCCCCCGCCGAACGGATGGATCCGATACAGCGCCTCGAACAGCGCGACCGCGAAGCTGTACTGATCGCTGCGCGTGTCGACCGCGCCGGTGCGGAACTGCTCGGGCGACATGTAGCTCGGCGTGCCCGCGAGCACGCCGGTGCGGGTCAGCTCGTGCGCGACGTCGCGCGCGGCGTCGGGTGCGGCGTCGTCGACCGGCGCCATCGGAACCAGCGCGATGCCGAAATCGCCGACCGCCGCGCGGCCGGCGCGATCGATCAGCACGTTCGCCGGCTTGAAGTCGCGGTGCACGATGCCCGCGGCGTGCGCGGCGGCCAGGCCGCGGCCGACCGCGACGAACATCCGCACGATCTCGCGCCAGGTCCGCTCGCGCGCGAGCAGCCAGCTCGCGAGCGTCTCGCCCTCGACCAGCTCCATCGCGATGAACACGCCATCGGGCAGCTCGCCCGCGTCGTAGACCGTGACGACGCCGGCGTGCTTGACCTTGGCCATCGCGCGCGCCTCGCGCGACAGCCGCGCGCGGATCTGCGGCTCGACGAAGCGCTCGCTGCGCACGACCTTGAGCGCGACCTTGCGATCGAGCTGCGGATCGCGCGCCACGAACACCGTGCCCATGCCGCCGCGGCCGAGTAGCTCGAGCAGCTCGTAGCGCCCGATCTGCGCGCCCACCTCGTCCACGCCGCTCGCGCCGGCCACCGGGACGGTCGTCGCCGACTGCGCGACCGCGCAGGTCACGGCGAGGCAGGCGTCGCAGCGATCGAGATGCGCCGCCACCTGCTGGCGCACGGGCTCGGCGAGCTGGCGCTCGACGTAGGCGACGAGGGTGTTCTCGTCGTAGCACTCCATCCCGGCCAGGAGCCTAGCGCGGGGCGGGTAGCCGCTGCGGGATCTGCGAGGTAAGTCGCTGGAATATCTACATTATTCGTCGGCTTTCCCGATTGAAAACCCGTCGCGTTGGTCTACGATCGCGGCACGTCGAGCGCGCCCTTGGAGCCATCGCGGCTCGGGCACGTCGCGCTCGACGTCCGGAGGCTGCTTGTACGACGTCAGCACGATCCAGGTCCTGAGCTTTCCCGAGGCGGTCCGGAGGCGCCCCGGAATGTACCTCGGCGGCACCGACGCGACGGCGCGGCATCACCTGCTGTGGGAGGTCGTCGGCAACGCGGTCGACGAGCACCTGGCCGGCCACGCCAGCTACGTGCGCGTGACGATCGCCGGCGACGCGATCGCGGTGGACGACGATGGCCGCGGCATTCCCGCCGAGGCGATCGAGGTCGTGCTGACCCGCATGCACGCGGGCAGCGGGTTCCGCCGCGATCACGTTCACCTCGCGCGCAGCCAGCGCGGCGTCGGGATCGCGCCGGTCAACGCGCTGTGCGAGGCGCTCACCGCCGAGGTCTGGCGCGACGGACGGTGGGTCCGCCAGCGCTTCGCGCGCGGCGTGCCGCTCGGCCCGGTCGAAGACCTCGGACCGGCCGATCGCACCGGCACGCGGATCATGCTGGTGCCCGATCGCACGATCTTCGCGCCCGCGGCCTGGAACCGCCTCGCGGTCGCGCGCCGGCTGCGCGAGCTCGCCGCGCTCGTGCCGATCACCACGATCCTCGATCACGACGCGTTTCGCTGCCCCGACGGCCTCGCCGATCACGCGCGCTACCTCGCCCGCGGCGAGCTCGCGCCGCTGCGCGTGCGCGGTCAGCGCGACGGCATCGCGGTCGAGGCTGCGGTCGGCTGGACCGCGGACGATCGCGCGCGCGTGCGCGGGTTCGTCGGTTGCGCGCCGGCGTCGCGCGGGACGCACCTCGACGGCCTCGCGGACGGGCTCGCCGCGGCGATCGCCTCGGCCGCGCCGGCGCGGCTGGCCGGCGTGCATCGCGCCGCGCTGCGCGAGGTGCTCGAGCGCGGGCTCGTCGCGTGCGTCCACGTGATGTTCGCGGATCCGCGGTTCGGCGAGCCGACGCGGGAACGCCTGGTCAACCCCGAGGTGCGCGCCGCGGTCGCCGCGGTGGTCGGCGACGGCATCGCGGCGCAGCTCGCGGCCGATCGCACGCTCGCGGGGTGCTTGCTCGCCCGCCTGCCCGGCTAGCGGGCGGCTCGGCGGCGGGCGCGCCAGCGCAGCACGCCGTAGATCGCGTAGCCGATCGCCATCGCGACCGCGAACGGCGCGACGAAGAACACCAGCGCGCCGGGGTTGCGCATGGTGGCCGCGCCGCGCCCGATCGCGCCGAGCGCGAACGCGAGGCCGCCGGCTGCGCTCGCCAGGATGCCGATCACCGCCGCGATGAGCAACACGACGCGATGCTTGCGCTCGCGCGCCATCTCCTCGATCAGCTCGTCCACCATGGCGATCAACGTACGGACCCGGCGCGCCCGGTCAAGCGCGCCAAGTTGCGGTGGCAGAACGCGCCCTTGCGGTCAGCGCGGCCACAGCTCGGGGTGCTGGTCGCGCCAGCGCGCGGCCTCGAGGTGCGTGTGGAACCAGCCCGCGGCGGCCTCGCCGACCTCGCGCAGCGCGTCGGGCTCGTCGAGCAGGTGGCCGCCGGGCACGATGTGCAGCCGCGTGGTCGCGGTCATGTACTTCATCGCGCGGCGATTGAGCTCGAGCACCTCGGTGTCGGCGCCGCCGACCACGAGCAGGGTCGGGCAGGTGACCCGCGGCAGCGCGCTCGCCGCGAGATCGGGCCGGCCGCTGCGCGACACGATCGCGGCGACCGCGGGCCTGCGCGTCGCCGCGACCAGCGCGGCCGCCGCGCCGGTGCTCGCGCCGAACAGGCCGAGCGGCAGCGCGCCGAGCCGGCCGTGCGCCGCGATCCAGCCGAGCGCGCTCACCAGGCGATCGGCGAGCAGGTGGATGTCGAACCGCAGGTCGTGGCTGGCGCGCTCGGCCGCCTGCTCGGCGGGAGCGAGCAGATCGAGCTGCAGCGTCGCGAAGTCGCGCACCACCAGCGCGCTCGCCACCTCGGTATCGAGCGAGCTCGTCCGGCCCGCGAATACCACGAGGCCGCGCGCGTCCACCGGCACCGCGAGCTTGCCATCGAGCGCGAGCTTCCCGCACGGGATCGCGATCGCGTAGCTCGAGGGTCGGCCGGGGTCAGGCATGGTGCGCCGTCCCGGGGACCTCCGGCGACGGGGGCAGCGCGCGCGCTCGCGCGTCGAGCAGCGCGCGCACCTCGGCGTCCGTGGTCTGCGCGAAGTCGTCGTACCACTGCCCGATCGCGAACACGTGCCGGGCCAGGGTCAAGCAGATCACCTCGTCGACGCGCTGCGCGATCGCCTCGCACGCCTCGGGCGGCGCGACCGGCACCGCGACGATCAGCCGGGCGGGCTCGCGGGCGCGCACCGCCGCGATCGCCGCCTGCATGGTCGAGCCGGTCGCCAGGCCGTCGTCGACGAGGATCGCGGTCCGGCTGCGCAGGGTCACGCCCGGCCGGCCGCTGCGAAACGCGCGCTCGCGGCGATCGAGCTCGGCGAGCTCCTGCTCGGCCGCGCTGTCGAGCGCGTCGCGCGAGATCCGCAGGCGGTCGACCACGTCGCGATCGACGATGCGAATTCCTCCGAGCGCGATCGCGCCCATCGCGAGCTCCTCGTGGCCCGGGACGCCGAGCTTGCGCACCACGACGACGTCGAGCGGTGCGTCGAGGTGCTTCGCGATCTCGTAGGCGACCGGCACGCCGCCGCGCGGCAGGGCGAGCACGACCACGCTCGGATCGCCGCGGTAGCCGTCGAACGCCTGCGCCAGCCGCTGACCCGCGTCGCGGCGATCGTGGAAGTGCATCATGCGACGTGCTCTTGCACGTTCGAGTCCAGCTCCGTGAGAAGACCGCTCAGACCGGCGGCAGCGTCGCGATCTTGCGGCGCCGCGCGTGCGTGCGGATCCGCGCCAGCAGCTCGCCCGGCTGCAGCGGCTTCTCGAGGTACGCGTCCGCGCCGTGATCGCCGGCGCGCTCGGTCACCATGATGATCGGCGCGGCGTAGCGCGCGCGCAGCTGCCGGCAGACGTCGACGCCGGCGCACGAGAGATCGAGGACGACCACGTCCGGGCGGATCCGCGCGACGTCGGCCACGGCGAGATCGCCGCGCGGCACGACGTGGACCTCGTGGCCCTCCAGCTCCAGGGACTCCACGGTCGGGCGAGCGAGCCGCTCGTCGTCCTCGACGTAGAGCACCCGTATGGAATCGAGCACGCCACATCTTCCCCCGGCGCCGCCACTCCCGGTGGCCGCGTAACATCTCGAAACAATCGCCTAGCGCGGCGGCGGAACCGCGTAGCCCCGCGACGGAAACGGATCGGCGGTGTCGCGGCGCTCGAGCTCGGCCGGCGTCCACACCGCGCCGCGCTCCGAGAAGATCGCGACGCCGATCACACCGACGTTGCGGTCGCCGGAGGTCTGCGCCGCGTACGAGTCCGCGACCCGGCCGAACCGGAACGCGGCGACGTCGGAGTCCGACGTGCGGAAGCCGTCGATCACCAGCTCGCCGTGCGGATCGACCAGGTAGCCGCGGCGGCCCGGATCGGCCGGCTTGCCGTCGATCACGTCGAGGCCGTCGACCGACGCGACGATCTCGAAGCGGGCGGTCGTCGCGTTGCGCACGACGATCTTGTAGCGCGCGCCGTCCTGGCCCACGATCAGCGTGCGGTCTCCGGCGCGCAGCCCGGGCAGCAGGCGCCCCGAGTCGTCGACCAGCGCGACCGAGAGCGAGCCATCGCCGGCGTAGATCTCGAGCGGCTCGGGCTGCGCGCCGAGATACGCGGCGTGCGCGCGCACGCCCTCGGCGTCGTTGTAGTTCAGCACGACCTCCGCCCACGGCGAGCTCGACGCGCGCTCGAACGGCGTGTGCGTGATCGGCGCGTAGAGCTGCTCGCCGAACGTGGTGCCGAGGCCCGGCCGGTCCGGCACCGGCGCCTGCTCCGGCTCCGGGGCGATCACCGCCGCGTTCGACGCCAGCGCGCTCGCCGCCGGCGGGGCCGCCCCCGACGTCGGTGCCGGCGCGGCGACGTGCGCGGCACCGTCGTAGCCACTCGCGCCGCATCCGGCGATCACGAGACAACACGCTACCCACGAGTGCCGCAGCACCCTCGCTTCGATCGACATGGCTGTCCTTTCGCTGTTGCGGTTGGCTCAGCGGCCCCAGTGCACGCCGAGCTCGAAGAAGATCGTGACGTCGGTGCGGGTCGGCGCGGTCGCCTGCGAGCACGGCCCCTCGCAGGTCGCCATCGCGGTGGGATCCGCGGGTGCCTCCGCGACGAGCGCGCGCACCGCCATGAAGTAGCCCATCGCGCGGCGGCGGCCGTGGCGATCCGGATCGCCGCGCCCGGTGAGGTCGGTGCCGAGCGCCAGCTCGACGTCGGGGCGATCGAGGATGCCGCCCTGGAGCCACGCGACGTGCTGCCAGCCGGCGCCGAGCTCGCCCCAGAAGTCGGCGCCGAAGTTGCCGTCGTAGCCGTTGTTGCGGATCGAGTAGCGCAGCGCGCCGCCGACCCGGGTCGTGCGCGCGTGGCGCTGCATGCCGTCGTCCGAGCTGCCGACGCCGTAGTAGTCGAACAGCGCCCGCACCGAGACGTCGCCGATCCGGTAGCCGAGCGACGACGTGAAGCCGGCGGAGAACCCGCTGACGTTGCCGACGTCGGCGTCGCCGAGCGCGAGCCCGACCCGCGCGTCGAACAGGTGCAGCGTCGGCACCGCGTCGTCGCCGGAGGACGTCGCGACGGTCTGCGCGGCGGCGGGCGTGGACAGCGCGACGGCGAGGGCCAGGGGCCAGCGTTTCGACATGTGCGAGTCCAACGCGGGCGCGCGCGACCGCTTACACCGGCTCGATCACCACGGCCACAAGTTCCACGTGTAGTACGCGCCGGCCAGGAGGATCGCGGTGATCGCCCACGCGCCGAACAGCTGGAGCGTGCGGTCGGGCCACGGCCTGCGCGCGATCCGCGCGAGCAGCGCGCCGGCGAGCGCGCCGCACGCCGCGCCGCACGCGCCCCACAGCGCGATGCCGGGATATGCCATCGCGACCGCGTCGGGCGGCGCGTGCAGCGCGAGCTCGCCGGTGATCGGCAGGTAGGTGAGCTTCGGCCAGCTTCCCCAGTCGCACAGCGTGTAGGCGAGCGCGCCGCCGATCACGGCGCACGTCGCGATCACGTAGGCGCGCTGCCAGCGTGGCATCACGGATGCGCTCCGGGATGGCAGCGCGTGCACGTGCCGGTCAGCTTGAACGCGGTCTTTCCGTCGTGGCACGGCGCGCAGGTCGGCTTGGGCGGCGACGCGAGCGCGACCACGTCCGCCGCGGTCATGTCGACGTGGCAGGTGGTGCACGCGCCGGGATGCGCGGCGTGATCGAACAGCCGGCGCACCGACCACGGATCCTTCGCGCGTGCGGACTCGCGCGCGTCGGCGCGCCCGAGCTGGTGACAGCCCGCGCACTCGCCGATCCGCGGCGCCGGCCCCGCGGCGGCCGCGTGACAGCCGGCCGAGGTGCACGCGACGTGGCCGCGCGGCGTGCGCAGCTGCGTCGCCTCGGTGCGCAGCACGTGGCAGCTGGTGCACGCGCCGCGGTGGCTGCGATGATCGAGCGTGGCGCCGAACTCGGTGCGCGCGGGCAGCGCGCGATCGGCGACCAGCGGCCGCCACGGCTCGGTCGCGTTGTGGCAGGCGCCGCAGATCTTCGGCTCGCGCTCGCCGAAGTCCTTGGTGTGGCACGCGCCGCCGACGCACGCGGCGTGACCTGCGACCGCGGTCTCGGTGCCGGCGAGCGCGTGGCAGGCGGTGCACGGCCGATCCTTCACGACCTGCGCGTGCGGCCCGGCGTGCTGGAACCGCGCGGTCGGGCGCACGACCGCGTAGCGATCCGGCGCGGTGGTGTGGCAGCGCGTGCACGCCTCGGTGGTCGCGAACGCCGACGTGCCGTCGTGACAGCCGGCGATCGCGCAGGTCGCGATGCCCGGCCGCGGCAGCTCGCTGTCGTCGGTCGTGGCGATCGCGGCGTGACAGGTCATGCAGTCCTTGCCGGCCGCGCTGCGCGCCGCGTGCCTGGGATGCGAGAACTCGGTCGCCACGGTGTCGTGCAGCGCGGCGAGCTCGGGCGGCTGCGGCTTGCCGCTGCCCGGTGGATGACAGCCCGCGCACTGGTCCATCGCCGCGCCATGGCCGCTCGCGCCGTCGTGGCAACCCGCGCAGCGCGCGTGCGGCGCCGGCTTGCTCGCGCGGCCGCCGGGCGCGGTGTGGCAGCTCGTGCACGCGATCGCCGCGTGCTGCTCGTGGCCGATCGCGAGGTTGAAGTCCGGATCGATCGCGTACGGCGGGTACGCGGCGCGCAAGGTCCCGGTGTACGGCGCGATCAGCGCCGCCTCGGCGTGGCACGCGGTGCACACCTTCACGCGATCGAGCGCGAGCTTGCCGCCGCGCCGCGGCGGCCTGGGCGGCGCGCCGTGGCACGCGCCGAAGCACGACGCGTGGCCGGGCTTGCCGACCAAGAGGCCCTTGGCGAGCGCATGGCAGCGCGTACACGGCAGCGCCTCGCCGCCGCCGAGCACGAGCGCGCGATCGTGGCCGCGGTGGTCGTAGCCGACCGCGGTCGGTGACGGATCCGCGCTCGCGACCGCCGCGACCAGCACGACGAGCCAGGCCGCCCTCAATAGACGCCCTCCATCACCAGGCGCAGGCTCTTGTAGCCGGTGATCTCCGGCGCCTGCGGCAGCTTGCTCGACAGCTCGTAGCTCGCGTACAGCCGCAGTCGCTTGCCGATCCACGCGTCGACCGTGAACCGGCCGCCGCCGCGAAAGTCGGTCTCGTCGATCCCGGTGTCCTTGGTCGAGCCGCACTTGGTGCCGAGGCAGTAGTCCTGCGCGTAGGTGGTGTCGCGCGCGTAGACCTCGACCAGCGCGGAGAACTTGCGTGCGCCGAGCGACATCCGCATCGTCGCGCCGCCCTCGACGAAGTTCCTCTCGCCCATCGCGCCCGATAGCGGCAGCGGATCGGGCTGACCGGGCACGTCCATGATCTGCGCGGTCGCGTAGTCCTGGCGCTCGGTCTCGCGCGCCACGCCGGAGACGCCGAGCGCGATCGTGCGGCGCAGCCGGACCTCGAGCGCGCCGCCGCCCTCGAGGTAGCTCGCCGAGAAGCTGTTCTTCGCGATGTCGTCGGCCGAGAGATCGGCCGACGCCGCGACCCGCGCGTAGAGATCGACGTTCTCGGCGATCAGCGTGCCGGCGCGCGCCGACGCGAGCAGCTGCGGCAGCACGGGCCCGAGCTCGAGGTAGCGCTTGGGCGCGAGCGGATCGGTCGACTCCGGGCCGACCAGCGACGGATCCCAGCGCCAGTCCTCCGCGGTGTGGTGGGTGACGTCGACCACGACGTTGGTGACCTGGCCGTAGCGGAAGCGCAGCTGGAAGTGCTCCTCGGCGATGTCGCCGGCCAGCCCGCGCACCGTGCCGATCACCGCGATGTCGCGATCCGGGCGCCAGTCGAGCTCGAGCTGGCTCGAGCTCGACGGCCGGTTCTGGCCCTCGCGCGAGAACGCCAGGCCCTCGACGCCGATCGTGAACGGGATCGACTCGCGCAGCGCGCGCAGGTCGGCGTGCACCGAGAACCCGCCGATCGTCGCGCGGTCGAGCTGCTGGTCGGCGAGCGCGAGCGTGTAGTCGGGCACGCGACTGCCGCCGTAGACCTCGGCGCGGATCAGCTTGCCTTCCCAGCCGGCCAGCCCGCCGTACATGTGCAGGACCCACGGCCCGTAGACGTACATCTCGCCGGCGCGCACGCGCAGCGGCGCGAACGCCGGGGTGAGGAAGTCCTTGAGCTCGGCCCACGCGTCGTGGGTGACCGTGCCGCTGCGATCGAACCACGTCGCGATCGGCGGCGCGAGCGGGATCTGATGATCCGACGTGGTCGCCGCCGGATCGTAGGTCTGATAGCGGGCGGTCAGCTGGAACTGCGACGACAGGTAGGTCGACAGGCTGGGCAGTCCGACGCCGCGGGTCGAGAACTGGCCCTCGCCGAAGCCGTAGGCGTGGAGCGCGTCGAAGTCCTTGTGGTCCTCCGGATAGCGCCCGCCGAGCGTGGGCTGCGAGGTCAGGCTCGTGCCGTCGACCGCGTAGCCGAGCGCGAGTCGCACCGACACCGGCTCGCGCACGTCGCGCAGGTAGCCGTTATCGAGGTCGGTCGCGGAGGCCTGCGTCGGCGCGGGCGGTGGCCTCGGCGGCGCGCTCGCCGGCGCCGGCGCCGGCGTGGCCGCGGCGGCGCGTCGCATCGTCAGGTGGTGCGGGGTCGGCTCCTCGGTGATCGTGAGCGGCAACGGGCCCGCCGCGGCGGCGCCGCCGAGCGCACACGCCAGCACGAGCGGCCTCACGGCCGGCCTCGCGGCGACGAGCCGGCCACGGTGTGGCAGCCCGCGGCGGTGCAGAAGTCTTCCTGGTGGCAGGTCAGGCACGACCGCACGTTGATCCGCGCGAGCGGGCCGTGATCGGCGGTGAACGTGCCGATGTAGCCGTGCGAGCGCGGCCGCTGCATGTGACACGCGGTGCAGAACTCGATCACGTGGCAGCGCGCGCAGCGCGAGCGATCGGCGGCCGCCTCGGTGCCGTGATCGAGCTCGCGCCAGGTCAGCCGGTGATCCGCCGGCTTCATCGACTGGTGGCACTCGTCGCACGCGTCGCGCGGGTTGCCCGACATCATCGCGTGGCAGCTCGCGCAGCGCGCGGCGTCGCGCTCGGCGGCCTCGGCGTGATCGCGGCGGAACGCGATCGTGTGATCGATCGGCTTCTCGGTCGCCGGCAGGTGGTTGCGCGGCGCGAGCGACGTGACCTTCTCGATGCGCGACGCGTGGCAGGTCTCGCACACCCGCATGCGCATCGCGGCCGGCGTGCGATCGGTGTCGTCGTGGCAGCCGACGCAGCTCTCGACCCGCGGCGCGACGTGATCGGCGTAGCCCTCGGCCTGCGCGGTGCGCTCGTGGCAGGCCTCGCAGCGGATCGGCGTGCCGCGGCGATCGGTGCGGTGGTGGTCGTGATCGAAGTGCAGGTCGCCCTTGATCAGGCGCGCGCGCGTGCGCAGCTGGGCGGTCCGCTGGTGGCAGCCGGTGCACGCCTCCATCGTGGGCCCGCCGTCGAGCCCGACCTCGCGGGCGTGGCAGCGCGCGCAGGTCGCGTGATCGGGGCGCGCGAGCTTGCCGTTCTGGACGTGGCAGTCGGCGCACGCGACGTGAAAGCCGACCCGCTGCTCGATCCGGCCGCGATCGAGGTGGACGCGGTGCGAGAACAGCGACGGCTCGGTCTGCCACAGGTCCTCGACCGGATACTTCTTGAGCGGCGCGTCGAGCGGCGAGGTCGTGACCTCGACATGGCAGACCTCGCACAGCGGGCCGGGCGGCGACACGAACGCCTGGCGATGGCAGGTGTCGCACGGCGCGTGCTCGCGGCTGCCCGGCCGCTCGCCCATCGTGTGGCACGCGGCGCACGCGATCTGCGCGTGCTGGGCGTGCGACAGCCGGCTCGCTTCGATCGGCGGCACGGGCGCATCGACGGCGTGCGGCTGCGCGCAGCCGCAGACGACGATCGCGACGACCAGTACGCGTGCGCCACCCACGCGCCGACGACCATATCACTCCAGCGGCGGAAGCTCCTCGCGCAGCGCCGCGATCCGATCGGCGTGGCCGAGGTGCGGGCGCTCCGCGGTGAGCTCGCGGCGCGCGCCGCGTGCGAGCTTGTCGCCGGCGGGCCGCCACCACGCGACGCCGAACTGCGCGACCCCGGGCGGCGTGTACGCGACGACCACGCGCTCGCCGTCGATCGCGTCGAGCACCGGCACCAGCGCGTCGAGCGCGGCGTGCACGATCACCATGCCGCCGGGCGCGACCAGCCGCGCCGCGTGCGCGTAGAGGCGCTCGATCAGCCCCTCGTCCGTCGTTTGCCACATCGGGCGGGGCGATTCGTCGCGGCTCGGGATCGGGGCGTTGCACGACACCAGGTCGCACGCGCCGCGCCAGTCCGCCGGCACGCCGTCGCCGAGATCGGCCCGGCACAGCGCGAGCTCGACGCCCGACAGCGCGGCGCCGAGCCGGGCGTGATCGAGCGCGCGCGGGTTGATGTCGCCGCCGAGCCGGAGCTCGGCGAGCCCGGGCCGCCACAGCTGCGCGAACGCCGAGCCGCAGCCGAGATCGAGCCAGCGCGCGCAGCCGTGCGGCGGGATCGCGCGCGCGAGGTGATAGCTCGAGTCGTCGGGCCAGCACGCGAGCTCGCGCTGCTCGGGCGCGTCGAGCCGGTCGCACGCGATCAGCGCCTGGCCGAGCGGCAGCACGGCGTGGCGCGCGCGTAGCCGGTGCCCGTCGCGCTCGACCAGCTCGGCGCGCAGCAGCCGGTCGACCAGCTCGGCGGGCAGCATCCCGGCGTCGACCGCCACGCCGCCGACGAACAGCGCCAGCGCGGCGCTCGCCGGGACGATGTCCTGCCCGGCGAGCCGCGCCAGCCGGCGGGGCAGGGCCGACAGCCGATCGGTCCCGGCCCAGCGCGCGAGTCCGAACGGCGTGAGGTTGCGCAGGCGCAGCCCGTCGGCGATCTCGCGCAGCATCAGCGTCCCAGGTACAGCCGCGCCAGATCGTACTCGGCGTCCATCACCATGCCGGCGGCGACCACCGCCCGGAGGCGCGTGCGCTGTCCGGCCGGCGTGTGGGCCGCCGGATCGAGGCCGAGCGTCGCGCCGTAGAACGCGAGCTCGGCCTGCTCCGGCGCGGTGCGCGCCGCACCGGCGAGCTCGGCGAAGTCGAGCCGGCCGGTCGCGGCCTCGGCGAGCCGCTCGTACCACAGGTCGCCGTGGCGGCTCGCCAGGTAGTCGGTCGCGAGCCGGTCGGCGATGGCGCCGTGCTGGCGTGCGTCGGCCAGCGCCCACAGGCTGATGTACACCTTGTTGAGCTCGGTGAGCCCGTCGGAGCCGAGCCCGCGATGGAGCGCGTCGAGCGCGTAGCGGCTGGCGCCGAGCTCGAGCAAGAGCTCGACCGCGCTGCCGCAGATCGCGGGCGACGTCGGATCGAAGTCGACCGCGTCGAGCACCAGATCCACCGCCTTGTCGTGGTCGCCGAGGAACCACAGCGCGCGCCCGACCTCCAGCTTGCGCTCGGCGGCGATCGCGCGCGGCAGGTTGCGATCCTCACCGAGCGAGGTCCACAGCCGCATCGTGTCGAGGTAGAGCGCCGCGGCATCGCGCGACTGGTTGCCGGCGCGCGCGAGGTCGCCAGCGAGCCGCTCGAGCTTGGCGCGATGGTAGCGATCGGCCGAGGTGTCGCTGCCGAGCAGGCCGAGCCCGGCCGACGCGTAGCGGGTCGCCGACGCGTAGCGCCCGGTCTTGTAGTAGATCGTGACCAGCGCCTCGTAGGCGTCGACCGACGGCGCGCGATCGATCGACGCGACCAGCGCGCGCTCGCCGTCGGCGAGCCGGCCCTGGCTGACCAGCCCGCGGCCGAGCGAGCTCTGGCCGATCGCGTCGACCTCGGCCCAGACGTCCCCCGGCGAGCGCCGCGCCTCGCTCGCGGTGTAGCGCGCGAGATCTTGCCACGCCGCCGCGGCCGCGCCCGGGCGCCCGCCGTAGGCCAGCCGCGAGATCCGCTCGGCGTACAGCTTGCCGAGCCGGAGCGCGAGCGCGGCGTCGACCTCGCCGTTCTGCGCCGCGATCGCGCCCTCGTAGAGCGCGATCGCCTGGTCGACCCGGCCGAGCGCCGCGGCGTGCTGCGCGGCCGAGCCGGACAGCTCGGCGTCGTGCGGGAACCGCGCGAGCCCGGCGAGGCACACCGCGAGCGCGGCGGCCGGATCGGGGGCGTCCGGATCGCCGGCGAGCGAGCGGGCGAGCGCGTCGTAGCTGTCGGCGGTCGGCCGATCGGCGACCAGCGTCGCGCGCAGCGCGAGGTCCTTGTCCGCGCCGATGCCCGCGAGCGGCGCGAGGTGCGCCGCGATCTCGCCGGGCCGCCCGGCGCGCGCCAGCACGTTCGCGATCCGGTGCGCGGTGGTCGTGACCTCGTGCTGCGCGCTCACCACCGCCATCGCGAGCTGCGAGCCGTCGCGATCGATCAGCTGCATGACCGCCTGCTGGCGCGCCTCGAGCAGCGCGACGTAGCGATCGACCAGCCACGGCAGCGGCAGCGCGAGCGCGGTCGGCTGGAGATCCTCGATCGGCTCGGCGCGCGCCGCGTCGGGACCGTGCTCGGCCGCGGCGAGCTCGTCGGCATAGCCCAGCACCTCGTCGAGCTCGGCCAGGTGGGCGGCGC
>DATJAE010000474.1:0-10354 GCA_035516595.1 Kofleriaceae bacterium
CGAACCCGCTCTCGCGCTCGAGCCGCGCGTTGGCGACCGCGTTGAGCGCGACGCCGCCGGCCAGGCACAGCGCGGTCTCGCCGGTGCGCTCGCGGGCGGCGCGCGCGAGCGCGAGCAGCGCGTCCTCGGTGACCTGCTGCAGCGTCGCGGCGATGTCGGCGTACGCGCGATCCTCGGCGCTGTGCTCGAGGTCCCACGGCCGGTGCGCGGGGCGGCGCGGGCCGAGCAGGCGCTCGAGCGCCGGCCCGAAGCCGAGCTCGGCGTCGGCGAGATACGCGAAGTAGGGCAGGCCGAGCTCGAACGTGCCATCGTCGTGGAGCTGGATGATCTTGGCGAACTCGTCGCGCCGGGTCGGCGTGCCGTACGCCGCGAGCCCCATCACCTTGTACTCGCCCTCGTTGACCTCGAACCCGAGGTACGCGGTGAGCCCGGCGTAGAGCAGGCCGAGCGAGTGCGGGAACTCGATCCGGCCGAGCTCGACCAGCGCGTGCTCGTCGCCGCGCCACAGCGCGGTCGAGGTCGCCTCGCCGACGCCGTCGACCGTGAGCACGGCCGCGCTCGGATACGCGCTGGTGTAGAACGCGCTCGCGGCGTGCGCGCGATGGTGGCCGGTCGACCCGACCTTGTCGCGCGCCACGCCGAGCTGCTCGGCGAGCCGATCGACCACCCACACCTTGCCGCCGAGCTGGGCACCGAGCGCGCGCGGAAACTGGCGGAGCGCGCGCGGGTAGCTGCGCAGCGTCGACACCAGCACGCGCTCGAGCTTCTCGACCGGATCCTCGTAGAACACGACGCGATCGAGATCGCCGGCGGCGAGCCCGGCGTGCGCGAGGCACGCGCGCGCGGCGTGCAGCGGCAGGCTCGGATCGTTCTTGATTCGCGACAGCCGCTCCTCCTGGATCGCGCAGACGATCGCGCCGTCGACCACGAGCGCGGCGGCCGCGTCGTGGTACTCGCCGGAGATGCCGAGCACGGCGGCCATCACGCCCCCCACTTCGTGCGGCGGCGGGCGACCAGCGGCCGGGTGACCAGCCCCGCGACCAGGTAGATCACCATCATCGCCGCGCCGTACAGCATCGCGGCCAGCGCGCGCCCGGCGCGCCGCCAGCTCCGCCATGCCTCCCACAGCGCCGCGCGCCGCAGCTCGCGGCGCGCGCCGGCCTCGCCGCACAGCTCGACCAGCAGCTCGCGGGTGTAACGCTCGTGGCGCTGCTCGTCGACCAGGATCGCGGCGAACAGCTGCTCGGTGCGCGCGTCGCCCGCCGCGGCGAAGTGGCGCGCGTAGATCTCGAACTGCGCCCGGCCGCGTGCCTCGCCGCGGTGGACGAACGCGAGGAAGCGGGCCTCGCCGAGCCGCTCGAACAGGTCCTCGGTGTCGGCGTGCGGCGCGCCGAACGGCCGGCGCGCCTCGGCCTCGCGCAGCTCGCTCGACCGCCGCCAGAACATCGCGGCGTGGCGGGTCTCGTCGAGCGCGTGCCGCAGGTACAGCGCCTTGCGCTGCAGCGACGGCGTGCGCTGCGCGGCCTGCAACAGGTCGATCCGGCTGCCCTGCTCGGCGCGCGCGAAGCCATGCAGCTTGCGCCCGCGATGCCCGGGGATGCGCCACACGACCGGCGTCGCCGCGCGCAGCAGGGCGCGCCTCACCGTAGGTCCTGCCTTCGGTCGGCCCTCGGTGCGAGCCCACCCTGCCACCTGCACCGCGCCTCGCTTCGCTCGGCTTTCCTCACGGCGTCGCCTTGGGCGGCGGGTACGCCGAGGCGTCGCGGCGAATGCACGCGAGCAGCGGGCCGCACTGCGGCTTGACGAACGCGGCGGTGCACGCGGGATCCGCCGCGCCGTACACGCCGCTGCACGTGAACACCTCGTGCTTCTCGGCGTCGTTGTAGCGCTCGCCGCCGTACGTCACGTTCCAGCAGTCGCAGATCGCGCGCTCGACCGGCGACGCGAACGTCATCAGCGTGTCGTGGCCGGCGTAGTCGTCGGGGTGCTTGGCGCCCTTGATCGGCTGCGGCTTGTCGAACGCCATCACCGGCTTGCCGTTCGCCCAGCCGACGCGCAGCACGCGCGTGACGTCCTGCCACGAGATCGTCGCGACGAACTGCCGGCCGGGCACGATCGGGATCAGCGCCGACACTTCCTGCGGCATCGCGATCGTCAGCGCCTCGTGGCCGTCGTCCTGCTCGACCACGATCTTCGACGGCCAGTTGCCGTCGGTCCGCGTGCACTGCACGCGCAGCCACTCGCGCACCTGCTTGGTCTCGCAGTTGGCCGCGGTCGAGCCCGCGACGATGACCTCGGGCGCCTGCTTCCACACCGCGGGCACCGGCACCGGCGAGCGATCGCTGGCGAGCGGCTGCGCGGGCGGCGGCGCGGCGATCGCCCTGGCCAGCGCGGCGGCGACCGCGGCGTGGCCCTTCGGGGTCATGTGGATGTCCTTGTCGAGGAACGCGCCCGGCTCGGCGGCGGCGAGCACCGGCGTGGCATCGAGCGCGGTCACGCCGATCGAGCGGCACAGCTCGGCGAGCTCGGCCTGCAGCGCCTTGCTCGGCTCCATGTCGCGCGGCTTGGCGCCGTACTTCTTCCACTCGTCCGCCGAGACCTGCACGTCGATCGGCAGGATCAGCACGACCAGGCGCGCGCCCGCGCCGCGCACCAGCTTGTCGACGTCGCGCACGTAGCGGCCGAGCGGCGGCTCGAGCATGACCTCGACCTTCTGCGCGTCGAGCGTGCCGAGCTGCTCGCGCAGCTGCTCCTGCTGATCGATCGTGGCCGCCACCGCGGCTGCCTTCTTGGTCTTGTGGTCCTTCGCCCACTTCGCGAGCTTGGCGCGGAGCTGCGCGCGCGCGGCCGCGACCCGCGCGATCTGATCGGCGGTCACGACCAGCGTGCGCTCGCCCTCGCCGGTGCCGTCGGACACGATGTCGCCGGGGTTGGCCTTCGCGATCCCGGTGTCGACGTAGTACTGGTACGACGGCTCGTTGCCCTCGCCTTCGAAGCCCGCGTCGAGGTTCAGCACCTCGATCACCGCGTTGTCGAGCGCGTCGTCGTTGCTGGCGAGCTGCTTCTGCAGCGCCGCGAGTTGCTCGGCGCGCGCCTTCGGCGCGTCGACCGCGCTGGCGTGCTGCTTGGAGGCCTGCGTGCCGGCGGCGATCACGTCCCGCCACGTGCCCTCCGACGCGACGCCCTTCTCCTCGAGCGCGTCGGACTCGTGCCACCACTTGCGGAGCGCGAAGAACAGGTGCGAGCGGCGGTACACGAAGTCGCGGCCGGGGAACCAGGTGGTCGATGCCGGCGCGAGCTCCTTGCGCACCGCCCAGCCATCCCACACCGCGTGGCGCAGCTTGTTGGGGTGCTCGGCCTCGAACAGATCGTTGACCAGGTTGATCGCGAGCACCACGGTCTTGGGGTGGCGCTTGGCGAGCTGCTCGGCGATCACCGCGCGGTACTCCGGCGGGCCGTAGGTCGGCACGCCGGCGTTTACCACGGGCCTGCCGAGCCGGGTCGACAGCAGGTGCGCGAACGTCTGGTCCTCCTCGACGCCGAGCCCGAACACCTGCGAGTCGCCGACCACCAGGACCTCGTCGCCACCGGGCGGCGGCAGCTCCGGCCCCCGGAAGCCATCGCTGTTGATCCGCACCGAGGTGACCGGGTTGCCGCCGAACGAGATCTTCTCCTCGGCACCCGGCGCGAGCCGCACGCCGAGCTCGGGGTCGGCGACGTAGACGTTGAGGTGCGGGAACGCGCCGTGATCGCGCCAGCGGAACACCAGCTCCGCGATCGCGAGCCCGACCGCCAGCCCGGCGACGAGCATCGCGAACCGCGCCGCCCAGCGGCGCAGCCGCGACCTGTGGGGCGAGGTGATCGGTGTGGGTACTGCGACCGCGGGTTCAGCCATGGGTCTAGCGAGAACGTGGCGCGGCCGCGAACTGTTTCGCGCGGCCAACCACCCGAGGGCGTTGCGGGAGCGCCGAGCGCGAGCCAGATCACGGGGAGATCCGCAAATGCCCCATAGAATGAATAACTCCGGCGCGAGGCCGTCCTCCCGGTCCACGCCTTGATCGGGGATCACACGGTGTGGTCTGGTCGGCCTCCGGAGGAAGCCATGAAGCGGAGACAGCTATTGATCGCCTTGATTGTGGCGGGGTTCGGTTGCGGCGGCAGCTCGCCGCCCCCCCCGGTATCGCCGAGCGGCGGCTCGGGCTCGGGAGACACCGCGGAGGCCGCGCCGCCCGACCAGACCGCCGGCGCCGGCCAGGCCGAGGATGAATCGACCGCCGAGCTGACGGATCACGACCGCCATCACCATCACGGCGGGTTCGCGATGTTCGTGGCGATGAGCCTCGACACGCTCAACGTCACGGATCAGCAGCACGACGCGATCGTCAAGATCCAGCACGACATGCGCGCCAAGATGCAGCCCGCGCACGACGCCGAGAAGGCCGTCCTGCTCGCGCTCGCCGACGGCGTGGCCGCCGGTCAGATCGATCAGGGCAAGCTCGACGGCCTGATCGGCGAGCTCGCGACCGCGAGCGCCGGCGTGCACGACGCGGTGGCCGACTCGCTCAACCAGCTCCATCAGGTGCTGACCCCCGAGCAGCGCCAGGCGCTGGTCGACAAGGTCCAGGCGCACTTCGAGGTCTGGCACGACACCAACTCGCCGGACGAGAGCGCCGAGAAGGACAAGCGCGGCGGCCACCTCGCGCAGCTCGCCTCGGAGCTGTCGCTGCGCCCCGATCAGGTCGAGAAGATCCGCGCGAGCTTCACCGCCTCGATGCATTCGGGCGAGCACTTCGATCGCGCCGAGGCCGACGCGCACATGAAGGCGTTCGCGGCGGCGTTCGCGAGCGATACGTTCGACGCCAAGACGCTGACCACCGGCGGCCCGGTGAACGCGCACATGGCGACCTGGGGGATCAAGCGGCTGGTGCGGCTCTATCAGGCCGTCACGCCCGTGCTCGATCCGGATCAGCGCGCCAAGGCCGCCGATGCGCTGCGCCACCATGCCAATTACAAGCGAAGCGATGACGAGAAATAGGAGAAGACCATGATGAACAAGCTGATCCTGTTCGCCGCGATCGCGACCTGTGCCGGCATCGCCAATTCTGGTGACGCCGAGGCTCAGGTCGGCGTCGAGGTCGTGGTGGCGCCGCCCGCGGCGTACATCGCGACGGTGACGCCGGAGTACTACGAAGGCCGGCCGGTCTACTTCTACAACGACCACTGGTACTACCGGGATCGCTGGGGCCACTGGGGCTACTACCGGAGCGAGCCGATGTACCTGCACGGCCGGCGCGCCTACTGGCACTATCCGCGCGCGTACGACCGCGGCTACGTGCGGCCGGCGTACATCCGGCACGACCGCGTGGTCGAGCGCCGCCCCGAGCCGGCGCGCTACCACTACCGGCGCTGACGGCTCGGCGCTCGCCCACGCCGACGCCTAGGCGAGCACGTCGCGCATCCGATCCCACGGCTGGCGAACCAGCGCGTCGCGCACGCGGATCATGCTCGGATCGTGCGACAGGTTGCTCGTGCCGTAGCCGACCAGCGCGAGCTGGAGCGCGCCGCGCGGCAGCCCGCGATCGAAGAAGTCGGGGTTGGGCGCGCCGACCGGGCGCGCGCCGGGGTCGCCGGGGCGGGCCAGCCGGCGGTTCCACGCGCCGTCGCAGTAGGCCGGCGCGGTCGCGGCGTCGGGGCCGAGCGCGGCGAGCTCGCGCTCGAGTCGAGCGGTATCCGCGATCGCCCGCGGGTTCTTCGGATCGTCGCGCAGGTCGTGGCGCGCTTCGCCGAGCCAGGCCTCGAGCAGGCGGCGCTGCGCGACCGCGACCAGCGGCGGCGCGCTGCGCTTGGTCACGACGTGGCCGGTCTCGAAGTGCGGGATCCCGGCGGCGCTCGGCTCGGCCTTCGGCAGGAAGTACAGCGTGTCGGTCGCGTCGGCCGCGACCTTGGCGTACTGGCGCAGGAAGATCGCGTCGCACGAGTTGAAGATGAGCTTCTGGTGCATCGATGCCTCGACGCCGAGCGTCGGTCGGCCCTCGGCGTCGCGTACGTACCAGAACGTCTGGATGGTCAGGATCCCGGCGATCGGCGCCGGCGGTCGCTCGTACAGCCCGCCCGAGCCGAACGTCAGGTGCGGCCGCGCGACGAAGCCCATCGGCTTTTGCCACGCCGGGTGGCTCTGGACCACCGCGAGGAACGCGCGGACGTTGGCGACGAACGCGGCGCGCTCGCGCTTGTCGGGCGCGTAGACGTGCGCGTCGGTGTCGTCCACCGCGAGCGGATCCCACCGCCCGGGGACGTCGACCGCGAACACGGGCTCGCGGGGCGTGGCGAAGCTGCGGCGCGCCGCGGCGAGCGCGGTCAGCGCGGCGAGCGATCCGAGGAAGTGGCGGCGATGCATGTCTCCCAGGAGCGGCGAGCGGGCGTTCGTCGCATCATCTCATGGCACGACCGGCAGCACGATCGCGGTCGCGTTGCCGGGCGCGTGGTAGACGCGCTGCGTCGCCGGCTGGTAGTCGCCGGGCTTGGCAAAGAAGATGTTGTCGACGTAGGTCTGCGGGTTGCGGTCGTAGAGCGGGAACCAGCTCGACTGGATCTGCACCATCACCCGGTGGCCGGGCAGGAACACGTGGTCGGCGTTGGGCAGCTCGAACGCGTAGCGCACCACCTTGTTCGCCGGGATCGCGCGGGGATGCTCGAAGCTGTCGCGATAGCGGCCGCGGAAGATGTCCATCGCGATCGGCAGCTGGTAGCCGCCGAGCTCGGGCTGGGTCGCGACCTGATCGGGGTAGACGTCGATCAGCTTCACCACCCAGTCGGCGTCGCTGCCGGTGGTCGACGCGTAGAGCTCGACCCGCGGCGCGCCGGCGATGTGAAGCGGCCGGGTCAACACGTCGGTCTGATAGACCAGGACGTCGGTGCGATCGGCGACCGAGCGCTGGTCCGAGACCAGCCAGCGCCGCCACGCGTCGCCGTCCTCGAACCGGACCGGGCGCGGGATGTACGGCACGGGCTTGGCCGGATCGCTCACGTACTCGTCGGGCGGGCTCGCCGCCGGCGCGGTGAACCCGGCGCGGCCGTGATCGAGCAGGTAGAGCCGCTGGTTCGGCGCGACGAGCGGCCAGCGCGGCAGCTTGCGCCACACGTCGCTGCCGGTCTCGTACGCGAACACCGCGGGCGTCGCGGCGCGCGGCGCGCGATCGAGCAGGTGCTGGTCGAGGAACGGCTTCATCACGTCGCGGCGGAACTGCAGCGCGGTGTCGCCGTCGAAGCGCAGCGGCCCGAGCCCGCTGCCGTCGTAGTTGACGCCGGAGTGGCGCCACGGCCCGAGCACGAGGAAGCACAGATCGCCGCGCCGGTCCTTGGGCTCGATCGCCTCGTAGGTCGCGATCGCGCCGTACATGTCCTCCTGATCCCACTGGCTCGCGACGATCATCGTCGGCACGGTGAGCGGCTGCGCGCCGAGGATCCGGTCGAGCGCCTGGCCCTGCCAGAACCCGTCGTACGCCGGGTGCTCCGAGATCTTCTTCCAGAACCCGAGCTGGTCGAGCCCGTAGCTGCGCGCGAACTCGCCGGTCGAGCCGGCGCGGCGAAACCCGTCGTAGTCGTCGTAGGCCGCGCGCTGCATCCGCTTGCCTTCGCCCTTCTCGGTGGTCTGGCCGAAGATGTAGTCGAGGTTGGTCTGGCGGAACGCGCCGTTGTGGAACCAGTCGTCGCCGCGCCAGCCGTCGACCATCGGGCTCATCGGCACCGCCGCCTTGAGCGCGGGATGGGGATGGACGAGCGCCATCAGCACGGTGAAGCCCTCGTACGAGCTGCCGATCATGCCGACCCGGCCGTTGCTCTCGGGCAGGTTGGCCTTGTTCACCAGCCACTCGATCGTGTCGTAGGCGTCGGTCGAGTGATCGACCGCGCTGTCGTTGAGCGGGCCGCGCAGCGGCCGGGTCATGACGTACTCGCCCTCCGAGCCGTACTTGCCGCGCACGTCCTGGAACACCCGGATGTACTCGCCGTCGGCGATCTGGTCGTCGCCGATCGGCAGGGTCGCGGCCAGGTGCGCGCTCGCGATGCGCTCGGCGCGCTTGCTCGCGTTGTACGGCGTGCGGGTCAGGATGATCGGCGCGTGGTGCGCGCCCCTGGGCACGAGGATGACGGTGTGGAGCTTCACGCCGTCGCGCATCGGGATCATCACCTCGCGGCGGTCGTAGTCGGCGGCGGCCGCGACCGGCACGAACGTGGCAGGGATATCGGGCGAGAGCGGCGGCGTGGGGTCGGCGGCGACGGCGCCGCCGACCAGGAGGACGGCGATCCAGGCGGTGCGCACCCGCCGACTATGCTCCCGTTACGGGTGCTCGTTCCACACCGTCTCGAACGCGCAGTCGTTCGGCACGCCGATCGCGTGCAGCCCGCCCCAGAACGAGTGGCCGTTGTAGCCGTAGTGCGCGCGGCGATACACCGTCGCCGCCTTGGCGACCGGCTTCACCACCGTGAGCCAGTCGTTGGTGTACTCGACCCCGAGCCGGCTCGACTTGTTCCAGATCGAGACGTAGTGGCTCACCGACTGCCACGGCACGCACGCGCTGTTGAACTCGAGCTCGGCGGTCGAGCTGTCGGTGCAGGTCGACGAGCTGCGCTTCGACGTGGACTCGCCGATGTAGCCGCCCCACTGGCAGCTGAACGCCGGCGCGATCGGCGATTCGCCCATGTTGCCGAGCAGCTCGCGCATCCCGGCGAGATCGGCGAGCTCGTCGGCGACGTCGTCGTGGCCCGCGAGCGCTCCGGCGGCATCCGACACCGCCTCGAGCACCTCGCCGGCGCGGCCGTCGATCACCGGCTGCCAGTACGCGGGATCCATGTCGGTGTCGGCGGTGTCGACCGTGCCGAACGCCTGGCCGCCCATCGTGCCGCTGACCTCGCCGCTGTCGACCGGCACGAGCCACGACGCGTAGACCGTGCCGTCCTCGCCGGTCACCGTGGTGACGCGCGCCGCGACATCGGGCTCGACCAGCGGCGCGCCTTGATCGTCGGTGCCGGTCGCGCCGGCGACCGTGGTCAGCTGCGACGCGATCGCGACGCGTTCGCCGCCCACTGTCAGCGTCGCGACGAGCGCGCCGGGCCCCTCGCGATCGATCGCCAGCGCGCCGCTTCCGGCGCTCGTACATCCTGCCAGGCACGCGATCAGTGCCACCTCGATAAGCTTGTCCATGGGAACCTCCGGTCTCGAACGGCCGGCGTGGCTTGCTGCACCGCGCGCGCCATCGCGGGTGGGCCGACGGTTCGACCGGTTAGCCCACGATCACGTCACCTGGCCGCCTCGGCTGTCGGGATCAGTCGTGTGCACACGCTAGGTGGCGGCAGTCGGCCCGCTGTCAGGGCGGCGCGCTAGCCTCGGCGCATGGCATTCGACGCGGTCGGCAAGCTTCACGCCGCCTTCGACACCAAGCAGGTGTCGGAGCGGTTCACCAAACGCGAGTTCGTCGTCGAGATCGCGGACGGCAAGTACCCCCAGCTCGTGCTGTTCCAGCTCACCGGCGATCGCTGCGGCCAGCTCGACGACCACAAGGTCGGCGACTCCGTGCGCGTCACGTTCAACGTGCGCGGGCGCGAGTGGCGCAGCCCGCAGGGCGAGATCAAATACTTCAACAGCCTCGACGTGTGGAAGCTCGAGCCGGCGCGCGCCGATTCCGATCGCCGCGGTGGCCGGCCGAGCGGCCCGATGGTCGATCGCGACGAGCCGCGGCCGATCGACCTCGCCGGCCCGGGTCGCGAGGACGATATTCCGTTCTGAGTCGGCGCCGCGGTAAGCTACCGCATCGTGCAGGCGGGTCGAGCGCTGGTCGGGTTGGTGATCGCGGCGTGCGGTCATGGCTCGTCGCCGGCGAGCCCGGACGCCCGTGGGCCGACTGCCGATGCGTACGTGCCGACCCAGTCGCACGCGCTCGGGATGAACGACATCGCGTGGCTCGTCCAGCTCCCTCCCGACGCGACGCAGACCACGTTCGCGCCGATGACCGGGTTCTCCGGCGGCCCCGAGCTGGTGTCCCGCGCGGTGTTCGACCAGCTGGTCACCGCGCCGGGTGACGTCACCGCGAGCTACGAGCAGTTCCAGCTGGTCGCGATGCGGTTCGATGTCTGCGACCGAGGGGCGGGACCGTGCCCGGCGGGAGCGGACGGCAGGCTCCGCCTCGTGTTCCAACCGATCGACGACCTGATGCCGTCGGTCGCGGCAGACGACGTCGCCCTCCACGCGCTCTATCCGATTCCGGCCGCGGACCTGGCGCCCGTGGTCGACGAGCTTCGCGCGCTCGCGGCGATCCAGGACTTCCCGACCGACGCGCCGCTCGCGATCAATCAGACG
>DATJAE010000475.1:0-4865 GCA_035516595.1 Kofleriaceae bacterium
GGATCGATCGATCCCGGCGTGATCGCGACCCACGTCGCCGCCGAGCTGGCGCGCCCGGTCGCGCTCGCCACCGGCGATTGCCGCGCGCCGTGCCTCGCGATCGCGGTGGCCGACGGCGAGGCGACCGTGACGTTCACCGGCGAGGCCGGCAGGGCGCTGCGCCGCACGATCTCGCTCGGCGACGATCCCGCGCAGTGGCCGGTCGTGGTCACGCTGCTCGCCGGCAACCTGGTGCGCGACGAAGCGGCCGACGTGCTCGCCCTCGTGCCGCCGCCGGCGCCGCCGCCGATCGTGGCCGCGCCGCCGCCGATCGTGGTCGCGCCGCCGCCGGTGGTCGTGATCGCGCCGCCGGTGGCGGTCCCGCTGCGCGACGACCGGGCGCGCAGCTTCGTGGTCGGCCTCGTGCCGGGCCTGTCCACCGACCTCGGCGATCTCGATCGCACGCACGACCTCTCGCTCGGCGTGATCGCGAGCGTGTCGGGCGGCGTGCGCGGGATCGCGGTGTCGGGGGCGGTCGATGTCGTGCGCGGCGAGGTCGCCGGCGCACAGGTTGCAGGTGCCGTGGCGGTCGCCGGCGAGCTAACCGGCGTGCAAGTCGCCGGCGCCGCCGCGGTGGCCGGGCAAGGCGCGGGCACGCAGATCGCCGGCGCCGTCGCGCTGGCGCACGGCGACGCCGATGTCCAGATCGGCGGCGCGGTGGCGCTCGCCGAACAGGACACCGATCTCCAGATCGCCGGTGCGGTCGCGGTCACCCGGCGCACCGCCGCGGTCCAGATCGCGGGCGCGGTCGACGTCGCCGATCACGTCACCGGCGTGCAGATCGCGCCGATCAACATCGCGCACTCGGTCGACGGCGTGCAGATCGGCGTGATCAACGTCGGCGGCGCGGGCGCCGGCGACTCGTTCGGCCTGATCAACATCGTGCACGGCGGCCGCACCGATCTCGAGGCCGCGGTCGACGAGCGCAGCGCCGGCACGCTGCTGCTCCGCCACGGCAGCCGGCACTGGCACAACGTCTACGGGATCGGCGCGCAGCCGATCTCGGTCGCGAGCGGCGCGGCGAACAACGACGTGTGGATGTACGGCCTGGGGCTCGGGCCGTCGTTCCACCTCGGCCCGCTGCCGACCGATCTCGAGGCCATGGCGTGGCACGTCAATCACGGCGATCGCTTCGACGACCGCCTGTCGCTGCTCACCCAGCTGCGGCTGACCGTCGCGCTGCCGATCGGCCCGGTGAAGCTGGTGGCCGGCGGTGCGATCAACGCGTACATCTCGAACGATCCGAGCTCGCCGTTCGCGCCGCGCACGATCGCGCCCGAGCCGATGACGACCGACGTCACGGTTCACGTGTGGCCGAGCGTGTTTGCGGGCGTGCGCATCTAGATGAACACGCGCCGCCGCGCGCCGTCGTCATGCGTGGATGGTCAAGGTCGTCGCCGCGACCCTCGTCACGCTGATCGGCAGCGCGCACGGCGAGACCCTCGCGGCCCCCGCGGCCGGCGCGGCGATCGCGATCCCGGGCGGCCGGGTCGCGTGCGGCGCTCCCGGCGGCGGCTGGACGCTCGACGCCGCGCACCGCGCGGTCAAGCCGCCGGCGCAGGCCGCGCCCGGCGCGCGCAGCGAGCTCGCGGTCGCGGCGAGCGACGCCGCGTGCGCCCGGGACAGCGCGCCGCTCGCGCTCGTGGTCGTCGCACCGCCGCCCGCGGTCGACCGCGCGGTGATCGCGCTCGACGCCGGCCAGCTCGAGCTGCACGGCCACCACCTCGCCGGCGCGATCGCGCGGTGGCGGAGCGCGGACCGCACCGGCGCGACCAGCTGCGACGCGCCGCGCCCCGACGGCACCGGCGAGCTGTGCGATCTGCCCGAGGCCGCCGACCCGGGCGCGAGCTGGAGCGTCGTGCCCGCCGGCGCGCGCGGCGAGCCCGACGAGCACGTGTTCGACGCCGAGGGCCGCGCCGCGCCTCCCGCCGCGCTCGCGATCGAGCGCACCGAGCTCGCGATGCTGGTGCGGCCCGACGCGGTGATCGACGCGTTCGCCGGCGGCGGCGTCGTGCCGCTGCGCCATGCCGAGCTGATCGCCGCGGTCGACTGCGCGCCCGCGTCGTGCGTGCTCGACGGCGACGGCCTGCTGGTCGATCACGTGCCGGCCGGCGCGCCGAGCCTCGCGGTGCGCGTCCACCTGGGGCCGCGCGTCGTGCTGCGCCAGGGCGACGCGGTCGAGACCTCGCCGGTCGTCGCGATCCCGGTGGTGCGCTGCCCGCTCGCGGTCGCCTCGGGCGCGCCGCTGCGCGGGATCGACGCGCAGACCATCGTCGTCCGGGTCGGCGGGCGGTGTGCGCGCGAGCTCGACGAGCTGACGTTCGAGGTCGGCGGCGTGCCGGCCGAGCGGCTCGCCACGCCCGGTCAGGGCTACGTCGCGCTGCGGATCGGCCGCAGCGACGCCGCCGCGCTCGCGATCGTCGCGCGCACCGACCAGGGCGTGATCGCGCAGGTCCGCGCCGCAACCCGCGCCGCGCCGGCGATCCGGATCGCGCTCGAGCTCGCGCATCGCGCGATCGACTTCATCCCGACCAACGTCGCGGCGACCGCGCGCGTGTCCAGCGGCGACTGGGACGGCACGCTCGCGCTCGCCGCGATCGACGGGGTGTACGCGGTCGATCGCGGCGCGGTGCGCGGCGTCCCGCCCGGCGGCGGCGCGATCGCGCTGCGGGTCGCGCTGCACCGCCGGCTCGCCGCGCCGCTCGGCGATCTCGAGATCGCGACGATCAGCGAGCCGATCCAGCGGCCGCTGCGCGAGGCGACCAGCGCCGCGCCGCTGTTCGGCGAGCGGCCGCTGGTCGAGCTGCTGTGCGACGCCGGCGCCGGCGTGACCGCGCTGCCGGCAGGCGCGACCGCGCACGTGCCGTTCGATCGCCACGACTCGTGCCGGCTCGTGCTCCACCGCGAGCGCCTCGATCCCGCGCTCGGCGCCCAGCACCTGACGCTCGAGGTCGACGTCGCGCGGGTCGATGGCTCGCCGCGCAGCGAGGCCCACGTCGCGCGCCGGCTCGAGCTCGCGCACGACGACACGCCGCGCACGCTGTGGCTGCGCGGCGCGGAGAGCCGGTTCGATCGCTACACCGTGCGGCTGTCGCAGGACGACGACGAGCGCGCGCACGACGACGAGCTGCCGAGCGCGCAGTGGAGCATCGTGACCGGGCGCGGCCGGGCGCGGCTGTACGCGACCAGCGCGATCCCGACCGGGCTGTACCGCGTGAGCGATCGCGACCACAGCGGGATCCTCACGCTCAACTTCGGCGTGCTCGCGCGCCTGACCTGGCTCGACTCGCTCGGCCGCGAGGGCATCCTGTCCGCCGAGGCCGGCGTGCTCACGGTCGGACTCGCCGGCGACACCAGCGCGACCGGCAAGTCGCTCACCCAGGTCGCGACCGTCGCCGGCCTGGGCCTCAGCGTGCCGATCGCGAACCGCGCGCTCGCCGCCGAGACCTCGGTCAACCTCCACGCGTGGGTCGAGCTCGAGCCGTCGCGCGCGTTCGGCGGCGGCAGCGGCAGCGCCTGGGCGTTCGTGTTCGGGCCGAGCATCACCGTCGGCAACCTCGGCGCCGATCTCTAGATGCAGTCGACCACGATGCCGTCGCTCATCGCGTTGGCCGAGATGCCGACCCGCAGGGTTTCCCCGCCGGTGGGCGGCCACTCGCCGTTGATCGTGCCGTGGCCGCCGGCGGCCTCGATCGAGCAGGTTCGCCCGGGCGACTGCACGGTGATCGCGTAGGTCGCGGGCGGCAGGTTGCCGAAGTAGAGCTGGCCCGACGTGGAGGTCGTGGTCAGCGACGGGTCCGGCGCGTCGGACGGATCGCAGTAGACCGGGCCGGAGCCGGGTGGCGCCGGCGAGATCGTGGCGGTCGCGGTCGGGTGATCGGTCGCGGTCGCGCCGAACACGCGGAGCTGCACGAAGCCGTTCGTCGTCGTCGGGTAGGTGAAGCCGGCCTGGGTCGCGAGCAGCGCGGTCGCGTCGGCCGCCGGATAGAGCCCGCCGATCGACTCGTAGCTGACCTCGTAGTCATTCTCCGGGGTCGGATCCTCGGTGAACGTGTTCTCGCGGCCGAGGTACGTCTCGGCGCTGGTGACGCTGGCGACCAGCGTCTGGCCATCGGGGACCGCGAGGTGCAGCGTGTACGTTCCGTCCGGCGCCGACGTCGCGCACGGTGTCGGCGTGAGGCCGGTGAGGCAGACCGTGGCGTCGGCGATCGGGTTGCCGCTCAGCTGATCGTCCACCGTGCCGGTCACGTCGGCGAGGTTGACGTGCGCGTCGAGGAGCGCCGCGTCGAGCGGAGGGCCGTCGGGCGGATGCGAAGAGCTCGAGCCACAACCGGCGGCGATCGCCGCGACGAGCGCACACGAGAGCAGGTGCTTCATGCGAGCGATCTGACATGGCGATCGGCGAGCCGGGTGTTACGGGATGTTTCCGCGCGGCTGAGCGCGATTTCCGCGCGGTCTCTCGAAGGCTTCGCGGCTAGACCCTGCGGTGCTCCGCGAACCCGACGAGCGTGCCCGAGGGATCGAGCACCCAGGTCTCGAGCGCGCCGTACGGCGTGGAGCGCTCGGCGACGAGCACGCGCGCGCCCTTGGCCGCCGCGCGCGCGCCGGCGAGCGAGTCGACGTCGCAGTACAGCGCGCACGCCGGCTCGAGGCCCTCGAGCGCGAGATCGTCGTTGAGGCTCGCGCGGGTCTGCAGCATGAGCTCGCGCTCGGCGTGGACGAGGATCACGAAGCCGACGCGATCGCCGTGCTTGACCTCGACCGTCTTCTCGAAGCCGAGCGCGGCGTAGAACGCCAGCGCCGGCTCGATGCGGTCGACGTAGTAG
>DATJAE010000476.1:0-18381 GCA_035516595.1 Kofleriaceae bacterium
GACCGGCGGCGTCGCGGCGTCGATCGCGATGCTCGGCGATCTCATCATCGCCGAGCCCGACGCGTTGATCGGATTCGCCGGCCCGCGCGTGATCGAGCAGACCATCCGCCAGCAGCTGCCGCCCGGCTTCCAGCGCTCGGAATTCCTGCTCGAGCACGGCATGGTCGACATGGTCGTGCCGCGCGCGCAGCTCAAGCGGACGCTCGAGCGCTCGCTGCGCTGGTTCGAGCGCGCGAGCGAGCCGGCGCGGCGCACCGGGACGGTCGGCGACGACGTCGACCTGCCGGCGACCGACTGATGACGTACCGCGAGCTGCTCGCGCGGCTCTACGCGGCGCGGCGGTTCGGCATCAAGCTCGGGCTCGATCGCATGCGCGCGGTGCTCGATGCGCTCGGCGCGCCCGACCGCCGGCTCGGCGAGGTCGTCCACGTCGGCGGCACCAACGGCAAGGGCTCGACCGTCGCGATGATCGCCGCGCTCGCGCACGGCGGCGGCGCGCGGGTCGCGACCTACACGTCGCCGCACCTGTCGAGCTTGCGCGAGCGCATCGCGATCGACGGCGAGCTCGCGAGCGAGGCCGCGATCGTGGCGGCGGCCGAGCGCGTGTACGGCGCCGCCGGATCGATCGAGCTGACGTTCTTCGAGCTGATCACCGCGATCGCGATGGTGATCGTCGCCGAGGCGGCGGTCGACGTGACCGTGCTCGAGGTCGGGCTCGGCGGCCGGCTCGACGCGACCAACGTGGTCGACGCGCCGGTCGCGGTGGTCACCGGCGTCGCGCTCGATCACGAGGCGATCCTCGGCGACACGCTCGCCGCGATCGCCCGCGAGAAGGCCGGCATCTTCAAGCGCGGCCGGCGCGCGGTGATCGGCGCCTCCGGCGAGCCCGAGGCGGTGCCGCTGCTGGCCGCGCACGCCCGCGCGGCCGGCGTCGCCGAGCTCGACATCGTGGACGACGCCGCGATCGCGCGCGTCCCGCCGCTCGCGCTGGCCGGCGCGCACCAGCGCCGCAACGCCGCCGCCGCGCTCGCCGCGTGGCGCGGGCCGTGCGATCCGGCGGCGCTCGGCCGGGTCCAGCACCCGGGGCGGTTCGAGCGCGCGGGCGACCTCGTGCTCGACGGCGCCCACAACCCGCACGGCGCGCGCGCGCTGGCCGCGACGCTCGCCGAGCTCGCGCTCCGCCCGGTGCTGGTGATCGCGGTGTCCTCCGACAAGGACGTCGCGGCGATCGCCGGCGCGCTCGCGCCCGCCGTGCGCGCGGTGATCGCGACGCGCTACCAGCAGGAGCGCGCGCTCGAGCCGGCGCGGCTCGCCGCCGCGTTCGCCGGGCTCGCGCCGGTCGACACCGCGCCCGATCTGCCCGCCGCGCTCGCCCGCGCGCGTGCGCTCGGCGGACCGATCGTCGTGGCGGGCTCGCTGTTCCTGGTCGGCGAGGCGCGCGTCCGCTGTCTCGGCGCGCCGGCCGATCCGATCGCGATCTCGGATCCGGCGGTGCGGCGATGACGGTGACGGCTCAGGCCGGCGGCGTCCAGCGCAGATCGAGGCGGGTGCGCGGCTGGCCCTCCCACGATTTCTCGCGGAACGTCGAGTCGATGTCGCGCGCCGATGCCAGCTCGAGCAGGCCCTCGAAGAAGCCCTGAGTCTGCACGCTCGCCGCTTCCTCGGCCGGCATGCCCATGTGGTACTGGATCGCGATCTGCGCCTCGCCGTCGTGCAGCATCAGCACCTGCAGCGCGTCGAAGTCGAAGAACGTCTCGCGCAGCACGCGAAACCGGTTGAGCGTCTCGACCGGATTGCGCGGCGCGAGCAGCATCGGGTGCGCCGCGCGCAGCGTGCTCGCCGACAGCCGGCCCCACATCCGCACCGGGAACAGCTGATTGCCGGCGATGAACTCGAGGATCGCGTTGCCCATGCGCTCGAACGTCGCCATCGGGTACCACGCCGATGGATCGATGCGCTGGTCGAGGAACGGCAGATCGTCGGGCAGGAGCCGCGCGCGCCAAGCGGCGGACTTCTGCGCGCGAAGCATTCGCACGTAGTCGAGGAACAGCACACCCTTGACGTGCCGCACGACTGCACTATAGGCGCTGGCTCGCGCCCGGGCGACGAATTGGGGTAGCGATGGGGTAGGCGGCGAATTTGCGCCGCGCGCGAGCCGCACATACGATCGCACCATGCGGCGATCGATCCCGGCCGGCCTCGCGCTCGTCCTGCTCGGCAGCCCCGCGCTGGGCGCCGGTGGCAAGCGCCGCCGGGTCGCCGCCCCGCCGGCGAGCAGGACGACGATTCCGGCGACGGAGGTCCCGGGCGCAGATGCGCCGGGCATGCATCATCCGGAGGGCGAGTACGGCGGCGTGGTGCCGGGTCAGAGTCCGAAGGATGCAGGCAAGCCGAAGCATCCCCCGCCCAAGGGCACGCTTTCATGGATCGGGTTCGAGGCAAAGGATGGCGGCGCACAGATCTTTCTTCAGTCGATCGCGCCGTTCGAGATCACGCAGCATGTCGAGGGTGCGACCCTGGTGATCGAGCTCGCGGGGATCGACCGGCTCGGCCAGAACACCTGGCGCCCGATCGACACCCGGTTCTTCGATACGCCGGTGGCGCAGATCGTGGCCAAGCGCGCGCGCGGCAGGCGCGGCTACGAGGTCGCGATCACGTTCAAGAGCGCGAAGGACGCGCGCGAGGCGTCGGTGCGCACCGCGACCGAGGCGGACGGCTACTACTACACGTACCTGACGGTGGGTGGCAGCGCGCCCGAACCGTCGATGCAGCAGCCCGAGAAGTAGCCGAGCTACCGGGCGGCGAGCAGCGCGTCGGCGATCGCGTCCTGCTCCTGCTCGCCGTCGAGCACGTCGCGCGCGTGGCCATCGGCGCCGAGCACGAACATGTAGGGCACGTGGTCGATGTGGTAGCGCTTGACCAGCGTGCCGTCGTCGACCATCGCCGGGCCGGGGAAGTGCATGTACGACACGACGCCGCGCGCGTTCTGCGGCTGGCCGGCGGTGAACACCGCGACGATGTTGGCGTCCTCCTGCCGGGCCGCCGCGATCGCGCGCGGGATCGTGGCCATGCAGTAGTGGCAGGTCGGCGAGACGAACATCACGAGGGTTGGCTTGCCGTGCACGCTCTGCGGGTCGAACGCGTGCTCGCCGACCGGCGCGCCGGCCAGCGTCGCCGCGATGTCGCCCTCGGGAAGCTTCGGACCGCGGTGGCACGCCGCCAGCGCCAGCGCGATCACCACCGCGCAGCACCGCCAAACGGCAAAGCCGGACCTTGCGAGCGCGAGTTGAGCGGACCGGTGCCGCGATGGCATACCCACCTGATAGCATGTCCGACGTGGATCCCGCCGACGATCTCGCGACGCTGGCCCGCCAGCTGCGCGTCCAGCTCGCGCGGCACGCGGCGGCAGGGACCTGGGCGGCGCCGGCGGGGCCGACCGCGCGCGCCGCGCTTGCCGTGCCCGTGATCGAGGCCCCGCCGCTGCGGCCGGGCCTGCCGCAGATCCGCGCGGATCTCGGGGAGTGCACGCGCTGCAAGCTGCACGCGACGCGGCGATCGATCGTGTTCGGGGTGGGCGCCGACGACGCGCCGCTGATGTTCGTCGGCGAGGCGCCGGGCGAGCAAGAGGATCGCCGCGGCGAGCCGTTCGTCGGGCCGGCCGGCGAGCTGCTCGACAAGATGATCGAGGCGATGGGCTGGTCGCGCCAGACCGTGTACATCGCGAACATCCTGATGTGCCGGCCGCCGGGCAACCGCAACCCGCAGCCCGACGAGGTCGCGCAGTGCAAGCCGTTCCTCGACGCCAAGATCCGCGCGATCGCCCCGCGCGTGGTCGTCGCGCTCGGCCGGCCGTCGGCGAACACGCTGCTCGGCACCGACGCGCCGATCAGCGTGCTGCGCGGGAAGTTCCACGATCGCCACGGCGTGCGCGTGATGCCGACGTTCCACCCGGCGTACCTGCTGCGCGAGCCGGATCGCAAGCGCGACGCGTGGGCGGACCTGAAGCTCGTCATCGCCGAGCTCGACCGGCTGGGTATCGCGGCACCGGGCACGCCGCGTGGGTGAGCCGCCGTGCGACGCGATGCAGGTCGAGCAGGCGCTCGATCTGCTGGAGGCCGAGCTCGCCGCCGAGCTGCCGTCGCACATGCGCGCGTTCGCGCGCGCGCACGCCGAGGGTCGCCAGCCGCCCGGTGCGCCGCTGGTCGCGCGGCTGACCTCGACGCTCGACACCGCGCGCGCGGCGTGCAGCCACGACGTCTTGCGCGAGCGCGGGCTCGCGCTGCTCCGGCTGGTCGCGCCGCTCGCGATCGAGAACGATCCGGCGGTGATCGCGGCGCGCGCCCACATCCCGAGCTGGCCCGCGCTCGGCATCCTCGCCGCGGCGCGGGATGGCGCGGCGCGCGTGCGGTTCGGCTGCCCGGCGATCGAGCTGCTGCACCGCCTGCACGGCGTCGCCGAGCCGCCGAGCGTGCCGCCCGCCGAGGCGGTCGAGGGCTGGCAGGCGCGCGACGGTGCGGTCGATCACACCGCGATCGTCGATGCCTGGCAGGCGATCGCGGCGCGGCTCGGCGTGACCGGCGCGGTGCGGATCGATCGCAGCGCGAAGGCGCGGCCGCGCACGTTCGTGATCGAGCCGCACGTCGAGGTCGTGGTGGTCGTGCCCGCCGTGATCGACACGCCCGCGGCGCGGTTCGCGGTGCTGCACGAGCTCGGCCACGCGGCGGTCGCGCTCGCGATGCCGGCCGGCGTGCCGCGCGTGGTCGACGAGGCGGCGGCGTCGTACGTGGCGCGCATGGCCGAGCCACCGAGCTGGCTGCCGCCGCGCTGGACCAGCGAGCTGGCCGCGCCGGCGCGGCTGCGCCGGACCGCGATCGCGTCGCTGCTCGACACGGTCGAGCGCGCGCTGCCGATCGTGCCGGATCCCCCGCCGGGCGCGACCCCGCCGTGGGCGCTGTGGCACGATCCGGGCGCGCAGGCCGCCTACGTCGCCGCCGAGGCGATCGCGGACCGCCTGCACCGCGACCTCGGCCGCAACCCGCCGCGCGGGCAATTTGCCCGCGTGCTCGGCTTCGAGCGCGACGCGGTCGATCGCCGCGCGCGGGTTTGATCGCGGGGCGTGGCCCGGCCAAGATGTGCCGTGCGCTTCTCGGTGGTCCTGCTCGCGTGCGCCGCGTGCGGCGTGCGCGCGCCGGCGCCGATCGAGCTCGGCCCGCTGGTCGCGCGGCGCGGCCCGGTCGAAGCCCATCGCGACCTCGTGATCCGCGTGCTCGCCGACCCCAAGGACATCGCGGCGCGGCTCGCGCTGGCCGAGCTCGACGAGCGCGACCGGCCGAGCGAGGCGATCGACCAGCTGGTCGTGGTCGAGCAGCTGGGCGGCCCGATCGGCGTGCGCTGGCACGACGCCGATCGCGCGCGGCTCGGCCGGTTGCTCGCGATGCGCGGCGCGGCGCGGCTTGCACGCGGGGCGGCGAGCGCGCTGGCCGACCTCGAGCGCGCGCGGCAGCTCGGCGCGGTGATCGCGCCGGGCGAGCTGCTCGCGGCGCGCGCGGCCGTCGCGATCGGCGAGCTGCGCCACGTCGACGCCGCCGAGCGGGCGAAGGGTCGCGCGGCGCTCGCCGAGCTCGCCGGCGGCGCGCTCGCCGATCCGAGCTGGGCTGGCGCGCGGGCCAAGGCCACGCCGGCCGAGCACGGCGCGTTCGGCGCGTGGCTATGGACGGTCGGCGCGCGCCGCGAGGCCTACGAGCAGCTGGCCGCGTGGCACGCCGGCGCGCGGCCGCCGCGCGAGCTCGCGCTCCAGTCGGCGTACCTGCGCGCGCTCGCGTGGTGGACGCCGTACGACGCGCCGCCGCCGCCGCGCGACGAGCTGGTCGGTCCCGAGCGCTGCCGGTTCATCGACGCCGACTGCACGATGCCGCCACCCGCCGAGGTCGCGCCGCCGCCGGTCGCGCTCGGTCCGGATCCGCGCGCGCAGGCCGCGGCGCGCTACGCGCACGCCCACGTCGCCGGCGCGCCGGCCGAGGCCGCGCTCGCCGCGATCGCCGCGGCGTATCGCCGCGATCCCGCGGTCGCCGAGCGGTTCGCGCGCGAGCTGGTGGACGCCTCGCCCGACGCCGCGGCCGCGCATGCCGCGCTCGGCGCGCTCTACGACGCGCTCGGCGATCCGGGGCGCGCGCGCGCGAGCTGGCAGGCCGCGGTCGATGCCAGCGACGAGCCGGCGTTCGAGCGCGGGCTCGCGCTCGCGGCGGCGCGCGGTGGCGACGGTCCGGCATCCGCGGTGTTCGCGACCGCCGCGGCCGCGGCGTGGGGCGATCCGGCCGCGGTGTGGCTCGACCTCGCGCGCGAGCTCGAGCGCGGCGGCCGCCACGTCGATGCGCTCGCCGCGGCGCGCAGCGCGATCGAGCTCGCCGACGCCGACACCCTGCCGCCGGCGCTCGACGTCGCGATCGCGGCGAGCCAGGCGCTCGGCCGCGGCCAGGCGGTGACGCTCGCCGCGATCCGCCGGCGCTTCCCGCCGCCGCCCGGCGACGCGACCGAGGCGCTCGCCGCGATCCGCGCGCTGCCGACCACCGTCACGATCGCGCGCGCGTGGGTGGTGTCGCGCGATCACCCGCGCGACGTCGCGCTGCGCGGCGCGCTGGTCCACGCGCTCGACGCCGACGATCCGCGCCGCGCCGCCGCGAGCGCCGAGCTGGTCGGGCTGGCCGGCGATCCGGACGGCGACCTCGCGCTCGGTGCGGTGTTCGGGCTGCGGTGATGCTGGCCGATCGCGCGCGTGCTCGCGCCGGCGGTCGCGGCGTCGCCCGCAGACGTCTACCTGCGCGCCGGCGGCCGCTTGCCGCTGCGCCGGTACTCGACGTAGTCCGCGACGATCCGCGCGTGATCGAACGCGAGCGGACCGGGCAGGGCCTCGGGCGCGCACACCACGGCGCGGGCCGCGTCGTCGCCGCCGACCGGCGTGCCGCGCGCGCGGCCGATGAACACGGTCGACACGGTGTGCTGGCGCGGATCGCGCGCCGGATCGGAGTAGACGTGGAACAGCTCGGTGATCTCGACGTCGAGCCCGGTCTCCTCCTTGGCCTCGCGCACCGCCGCGTCGGCCAGCCACTCGCCCTCGTCGACGAATCCGCCGGGCAGCGCGAAGCCGGGCGGCGGGTTCTTGCGCTCGATGAAGACCAGCGCGCCGGGCGCACTCGCGAGCTCGATCAGCATGTCGACCGTCGGCTTGGGGTTGCGAAACTCGGTCACTTGCCGCCTCCCGCCGCGAGCGGACCGGAGATCCAGTCCGCGAGCTGGTGCTCGAGCTCCTTGGCCTCGGGATCCGAGTCGGCGAGGTTGTTGCGCTCGGCCGGGTCCTTGGTCAGGTCGTAGATCTCCCAGCGCGACTCGGTGATCCGGTAATAGACGTGGCGCGCGCCGTTGGCGGTCACCATCGACTTGGCCTCGTGGTTCCACCCCGGCGCGGCGAGCATCTCGGAGAACGCCGGCTCGGGCGCGAGCGGATCGCCCTCGATCGCCGGCACCAGGCTGCGGCCGACCCAGGTCGCGGGCGGCTTGACGCCGAACAGCGCGGCGATGGTCGGCGCGAGATCGACCAGCTGGACGACGTCGTGGCGCACCGCCGGCCTGGCGCCGGGCACGCGGAACATCAGCGGCACGTGGAGCAGCTCGTTGTACAGCGACATGCCGTGGAAGAAGCCCTCCTCGCCGGGATGGACGCCGAACGCCTCGCCGTGGTCGGCCATCACGATCACCGTGGTGGTCGCGGCCAGCCCGGTCTTGTCGAGCTCGTCGAACAGCTGGCCGACCAGGCCGTCCTCGAACGCGACCTCGTAGTCGTACTTCTGCTCGAGCCCGGCGTTGCCGTGCAGGTCGTAGGTGTAGCCGGGGTGCTCCATGTACGTCGAGTGCGGCTCGAACAGGTGGACCAGCATCGCGAAGCGCTGCTTGTCCTTGGCGAGCTGATCGAGTCGCGCGACGGTCTTCTCGACGATGCGCGGCCCGGCCGAGTCGTGGTTGGAGTCCGGGATGCTCTTGGCGCCGGTGTTGTCCCACTCGTCGGCGCCCTGCGTGATGTTGGAGTGCATCATCGCGCCGTCGGTGTTGAGCACGTCCTTGCAGGTGTCGGGGTAGCGGTCGCGATCGCAGAAGTAGAAGTGCGAGGTCTCGCCGATCGTGCGCAGCCCGCTGCCCGCGAGCGCCTCGAACAGCGTGTCGTTGTCGTCGAGCACGGTCGCGTAGTCCTTGAACTCCTTGTCGACCGCGATCTGCGACGGGAAGCGCGAGGTCAGAAACGATGGCACCGAGCGCGGCGTGTTGGGCGCCTGCGCATAGGCGTGATCGAACACCACCGCCTGCTGCGCGAACGCGTCGAGCCGCGGGGTGAGCGACTTGTCGTTGCGCCGGGCGCCGATCTTGTCGGCGCGCAGCGTGTCGATGAAGATGATGAGCACGTTCTGGCCGCCGGTCAGCGTGGTCTTGGGCTGGTCCCTCGGCCCGGTCGGCGCGGTGACGTGCGCGTCGAATCCGTCGCAGTTCTCGTCGATGCCGTTGTCGGGGATGTCGCGCGCGCCGGGATGGATGTTCGGGTCGTTGTCGTTGCAGTCCGGCCCGCCGAAGAACGCCGAGTAGCCGTCGTGGTCGTGGTCGCTGAACCGGCGCATCAACGGGATCATCCGGCCGCCGGCGTACGAGCGCTCGACCACCGCCGCGACCACCGCCGGCGACGGCTTGCCGCGCAGCCCGGCGACCGGCAGCACGATCGCGACGAGCGCGCCGGCCGCGGCCAGCGCGCCGCGCGCCGGGATGCGCTCGCGCAGGCGCGCGAGCGGCCCGAACGCGAGCAGCGCCACGACGATCGCGCCGACCGGCAGCAGCGCCGGCACGAACAGCGAGCCCAGGTTCAGCGCCTGGTAGTCGAGCCGGTGGAAGATCACGTACAGCCCGGCGGCGGCGACCGCGATCGCCGCGCCGATCACGAGCAGGACGACGCGCGACAGCGGGCCGATCGCCGGCACCAGCGCGGTGATCCTGCGCGTCACCCGGTAGAGCGGCAGCGCGCCGAGCGCGAGGATCGGGAGCGCCGCGACCACCACGACGCCGAGCAGCAGCGCGCCGACGCCCTTGCGCTGGACCTCGCCGACCAGACCGACCGACAGCTTGCTGACGCCGACCGCGAGCACGCCGCCGAGCAGCGCTGCCGCGATCAGGATCGCCGACACCGCACGATCGAGCTCGGCATCGCCGCGCAGCTTGCGGAACAGGCCGCGCAGCCAGCCCGCGCCCCAGGTCGCGTTGCCGGCGGCGAGCACCAGCCCGGCGCCGATCCCGATCGGCAGCGCGAGCAGCGACCACAGCCCGAGGATCGGCAACAGCGGCGCGGCGCCGCCCCCGGTGTGGACCGCATCGATCGCCGCGAACCCCAGGCCGGTGACGAGCACCACGCCGAGCCCGGTCGCCATGCCGGAGCGGTAGGGCGGAGGACCGCGGTCAGACATCCAGCCGATGAGTTACCACGCGGCTAGCTCCGCTTCACTTCGACCAGCACGCCTTCGACGAACCGCGGATCGACCTCGGCATCGGTCACGCCGCCGAGGATGCGCTCCAGATCGTCGAGCCAGCGGTCGACCAGCGCCTCGACCAGCGGCCCCGAGGCCGCGAGCTGGGTCGCGCCGAGCCGGGCGCGGATCGCCGCGTGCCCGGTCGCGCGCGCCGCGCCGGTCAGCCGGCCGGCCGTGAAGGCGGTCTTGCGCAGCGCGGTGAGCTCGGCCCGGGTCAGCGCGGCGCTGCTCGGCGGGCCGCCGGCGAGCGCGCGCGCCAGCGCGGTGCGGACGTGATCGTCGAGCTCGGGGCGCGGCTCCGGCGCCTGCGCCATCGCGAGCGCGTCGAGCCCGAGGCCCTCGACCAGCGCGAGCCGGATGGTCAGCCCCGCGAGGATCTCGCCGGCGCGCCGCAGGTCGCCCTGCGACTCGATCGGCCGCAGCCCCGGCGCCGGCGGCTGATCGATCGCGCGCGCGAGCAGCGGGCGCGGCGAGCACAGCCCGGCGACCAGCTCCTTGGCCGGCGAGCCCGCGGTCGCGGCGCGCGACGCGAGCGCGGCGGCGAGCTTGGCGAGCTGGGCGCCGACCGTGTAGCCGACCCGGAACAGCCGCTGCAGCGCGATCGTGCGCAGCGCCTGGCGGGCGCGCCCGAGATCGCCGCGCGCGACCACCTCGAGCCCGAGCGACAAGGTCGCGGTCGCGTACAGCGCGCCGCGCTGCACGACCTCGCTCTGCCCCGGCTTGGCGCGCCCGGCGGCGAGCACCTTGTTGACCAGCACCATCACCGCGCGCTCGAGCCGCTCGGCCTCGGCCGGCTCGTCGATCCCCGAGATCGCGCGCGCGAGGAAGCTGCGGCCGACCACCTGCTCGGTGACGACCAGCGGCAGCCGCGTCGGCTCGTCGATCGCGAGATCCGGCGCGCGATCCTGCGAGCCCTCGCCGATGTGGACCTGGTCGGCGGGCAGCGGGCGGAACAGGTCGAGCGCGTCGTAGAAGTCGACGTAGCCGAGATCGGCGAGCCGGCCCGAGCGCCAGCGGTAGCTCGTGTCCTCGAGCTCGGCCGTGGTCTCGCTGCGCGCCGCCATGATCGTGTGGCGCGCGAGATCCGGATCGGCGCGATACAGATCCTCGACCACCTGCTGGATCAGGCGCTGGGTGTCGTCGTCGCCCTGGAGCTCGAGCAGGAAGTAGCGGTCCGGCGTCGTCATGATCGGCTCGTCGTTGTCCTCGGCCGGCTGCTCGCCGAGCGAGACGTCGTAGATCACCGTGCTGCGCTTGATGATCAGCGCGCGCAGCTCGGCGTCGAGCTGGCCCCACACCTGGCCGAGCTTCTCGAACCCGGCCTCGGTCAGCGCGGACAGCCAGGGCTTGAGCGCGGCGACCTCGAGCTGGTCCTTGTTCCAGCCGTCGAGATCGAAGCAGCCCTGGATCTGGCTCGGCGTGGCGAGCACGATCAGATCCTGCGCGTCCTCGAAGCCGACCTCGTGCACCAGCTCGAACACCTCGTTCGGCGACAGCGCCGCGACCGCAGCCTCGGCATCGTCGGCCGAGAGCAGCGCGTCGATCTTGCGGTAGCCGCGCGGGCCCGCGAGCTGCGCGCGCAGCCGGGCGAGCGGGCCGCTCGGTGGGACGTCGTGCTCGCTCATTATAAGGTGGTGCATGCCTAGCACGTCGCGCGATCCCGTGGTCGTCGTCCAGGGCGCGGTCGCGCGCTGGGCCGATCGGCTCGGCGCGGGGCTGTGGTGCGTGGCGTGCTCCGGGGGCGCCGACTCGTTGAGCCTGGCCGACGCCGCGATCGACGTGCTCGGCCCGGCCGGCGTGGTCGTGGTGGCGATCGATCACGGCCTCGCCGCGGGCAGCGCGCGGGTCGCGGCCGACGTCGCCGCGTGGGCGCGCGGGCGCGGCGCGGCGGCGATCGTGCGCGCGGTCGACGTTCCGCGCGCGGGCTCGATCGAGGCCGCGGCGCGGGCGGCGCGCTACGCGGCGCTCGAGCAGGTCGCCGACGAGATCGGCGCGAGCTGGATCGCGGTCGGCCACACCGCACGCGATCAGGCCGAGACCGTGCTCCTGCGCATCGTGCGCGGCACCGGCCCGGCGGGGCTCGCCGCGATGGCCGCGCGGCGCGGCCGGATCGTGCGGCCGCTGCTCGAGCTCGAGCGCGCGGTGATCGAGGCCTACACGGCCGCGCGCGGGCTGGCGCCGTGGCAGGACCCGATGAACGCCGACGACCGGCTGGCGCGCGTGCGCGTGCGCCGCGTCGTCCTGCCCGCGCTGCGCGGCGAGAACGCCGCGATCGACGGCGCGCTGGTCCGGCTGGCGGCCAGCGCGCGCGAGTGGCTCGAGGTGATCGACCGGGCGGCCGAGCCGCTCGCGCGCTTCCCGATCGCGTGCGGCGAGCTCGCGGGCCGGCCGGCCGCGGTGCGCAAGCGCGCGATCGCGCTCGCGCTCGAGCGCGCCGGGCTCGGCTACGAGGCGGCCCACCTCGACGCGCTCGACCAGCTCGCGTCCGGCGAGCCGCGCGGCGAGGTCGGCGTCGATGTCGCGGGCGCGCGGGTGATCCGGTCGTACGACCAGCTCGAGCTCGCGCGCACCGCCGAGGTGGCCCCGGCCGAAGCGCCCGCCGACTACGAGCTGCGCGTGTGGCAGCCCGGCGATCGCATGCGCCCGGCGCGGCTCAAAGGCCGCTCGCGCAAGCTGTCGGATCTCTATATCGATGCCAAGATCCCGCGAGCGCTGCGCCAGCACGCCCGCGTGATGATCCGCAGACGTGATCGCGTCATCGTCTGGGCCGAGCACGTCGGAGTGGCATTCGGCGAATCACCGGCACTCGCACCCCTCCGATCAGCCGGGAGTTTTTGACATCTTTAGGCTTTGCTTCCGACGACAAAGGCCGCATGCTAGTCATCGCATCGGTCTATCGAACCGCCGGATCGAACTTGCGCCAATCCCACAAGACCATCCTGATCTGGGCGATCCTGATCCTCATGTTCGTGAGCATCTACTCGATGTTCACGGACAGCTCCTCCAAGGAGCACGAGATCGACGTCACGACCTTCCGCGGCGAGCTCGCCAACAAGGACAAGGCCAAGGACATCGAGCAGATCCGCATCGAGCCGCGCGGCCACGAGGACGCCAAGTACATCGTCTCCTACCGCAACCGCACCGAGAAGGGCGTGGTCAACGGAGAGTTCCCCGGCACGATCACGAAGGAGATCTACGACGCCGGGATCCCCTATCAGGTGAAGTCCAAGGACGAATCCTCGATCTGGCCGCAGGTCCTGGTGTGGTGGCTGCCGATGCTCTTGCTGGTCGGCATCTTCTTCCTGTTCATGCGCCAGCTCCAGTCGGGCGGCGGCAAGGCGATGAGCTTCGGCAAGTCCAAGGCCAAGCTCCTGTCCGACCACCAGAATCGCGTCACGTTCAAGGACGTCGCGGGCGTCGAGGAGGCCAAGGACGAGGTCGAGGAGATCATCGCGTTCCTCAAGGATCCGAAGAAGTTCACCCGGCTCGGCGGGCGGATCCCGAAGGGCGTCCTGATGATGGGCCCGCCGGGCACCGGCAAGACCCTGCTCGCGCGCGCGATCGCCGGCGAGGCGGGCGTGCCGTTCTTCTCGATCAGCGGCTCGGACTTCGTCGAGATGTTCGTCGGCGTCGGCGCCAGCCGGGTGCGCGACCTGTTCGAGCAGGGCAAGAAGAACGCGCCGTGCATCATCTTCATCGACGAGATCGACGCGGTCGGCCGCCATCGCGGCGCCGGCCTGGGCGGCGGTCACGACGAGCGCGAGCAGACGCTCAACCAGCTGCTCGTCGAGATGGACGGCTTCGAGTCCAACGACGGCGTGATCATCATCGCCGCGACCAACCGCCCGGACGTGCTCGACCCCGCGCTGCTCCGGCCCGGCCGGTTCGACCGCCGCATCGTGGTGCCGCGGCCCGACCTGCGCGGCCGGATCGGCATCCTCCAGGTCCACACCCGCAAGGTGCCGCTCGGCGGTGGCGTCGACCTCGAGCTGATCGCGCGCGGCACGCCCGGGTTCTCGGGCGCCGACCTCGAGTTCCTGGTCAACGAGGCCGCGCTGATCGCGGCGCGCCGCGACAAGGACAAGGTCGAGGCCGACGACTTCGAGGAGGCCAAGGACAAGGTCCTGATGGGCGCCGAGCGGCGGTCGATGATCATCTCCGAGAAGGAGAAGCGCACGACCGCGGTCCACGAGGCCGGCCACGCGCTGGTCGCGCGCTTCGTCGGCGCCGAGGCCGACCCGGTCCACAAGGTCACGATCATCCCGCGCGGGCGGGCGCTCGGCCTCACCCAGCAGCTCCCGCCCGAGGATCGCCTCAACATGACGCGGGAATTCGCGCAGAACCAGATCGCGATCCTGATGGGCGGCCGGGTCGCCGAGGAGATCGTGTTCGCGCAGAAGACCACCGGCGCGGGCAACGACATCGAGCGCGCCACCGAGCTCGCCCGGTCGATGGTCACCGAATGGGGCATGAGCGACGAGTTCGGCCCGCTCAACTTCTCGAGCGGCAAGCACGAGGTGTTCCTCGGCCGCGACTTCTCGCAGGGCAACACCCAGAGCGAGGACACCTCGCAGCGGATCGACGCCGAGATCCGCCGGATCGTGGTCCAGCAGTACGAGCGCGCGATGACGATCCTGACCGAGCACCGCAAGGAGCTCGAGCAGGTCGCCGAGTCGCTGCTCGAGTACGAGACCCTGGACGGCGACGACATCGACACCTTGCTGCGCGGCGGCACGCTCGACCGCCCGGTCCCGGCGGCCGCCAAGAAGAAGTCGGAGGCCGAGGCCGAGGACGGCCGCAGCAAGCGCCCGTCGATCCTGCCGCCGATCCAGCCGGCCAAGCCGGAACCCGCCTGAGCGAGTCCGGGGCTGCGAGGCTCGCCTCGAGTCCGGTGCATCCGGTGCGTCCGCTGGTCATGGGCGTCGTCAACGTGACGCCCGACTCGTTCTCCGACGGCGGCCGCTACCTCGACCCGGCGGCGGCGGTGGCGCACGGGCTGGCGCTGGTGCGCGACGGGGCCGACCTGGTCGACGTCGGCGGCGAGGCGACCAGCCCGCGGGCGGGGCCGACCCCGGCCGCCGAGGAGCTGCGCCGCGTGCTCCCGGTCGTCGCGGGCCTGGCCGCGGCGGGCGTGCGGGTCTCGATCGATACGACCAAGGCCGAGGTCGCGCGCGCCGCGGTCGCCGCGGGGGCCCGGATCGTCAACGACATCTCGGGCGGGCTGTTCGATCCGGCGATGGCCGCGGCGATCGGCGAGCTCGACGTGACCTACATCGCGGGTCACGTGCGCGGCCACACGATCGCCGAGGTGTTCGCACGCGAGGCCCAGCCGGGAATCGGCTGGCAGGAGGTCGCGCGCGAGCTCGGCGACCGGCTCGCGGCCCTCCCGGCGCCGGCGCGCGAGCGGACCTGGGTCGATCCGGGCCTCGGGTTCGGCAAGGGCGCCGATCCGGACACCAACCTGGGCCTCCTCCGGCACGCCGGCGACCTCGGGCGCGCGCTCGGCCGGCCGGTCGTGGTCGGCCCCAGCCGCAAGCGGTTCCTGCGCCGGCTGCTCGGCGGCGAGCCCGGCGAGGAGGCGGTCGACGTCGCGTCGGTCGCGGCGTGCCTCGGGGCGGCGCGCGCTGGCGCACACGTCGTTCGCATCCACAACGTTGCCTTGCTCCGCACCGCACTGACCGTGTACACCAAGTTGTAGGGCCCACGACCTGCGCGACGTGGCGCCCGCTGCGCCATGACCGCGTCGATCCAGCGCTTCCTCGAAGGCCTCACGGCCACGTCGATCATCACCACGATCATCGACGTCGCGCTGGTCTATTACCTGATCTATCGCGTGCTGCTCACCATCCGCGGCACGCGCGCCGCGCAGATGGTGGTCGGCATCGTGCTGATCGGCGCGGCGTTCTTCGTCGCCGAGCGCATCGATCTCACCACGGTGTCGTGGTTGCTCGATAACTTCATCAGCTACTTCATCATCCTCATCATCGTCGTGTTCCAGCAGGACATCCGGCGCGCGCTCGGCCGGATCGGCCAGAACGTCCTGCCGTTCGCGCGCCGCCAGGAGGCGAGCCACACGGTCGACGAGGTGGTCGCGGCATGCGCCCAGCTGGCGCGCGCGCGGATGGGCGCGATCGTCGTGTTCGAGCGCGACGCCGCGCTCGAGGAGTTCGTCGACGACGCGACCCGGCTCGACGCCCAGCTGTCGCGCCAGCTGCTGGTGTCGCTGTTCGTGCCGGCCAAGGACAACGAGCTGCACGACGGCGCCGTCGTGATCAACAAGAACCACCGCATCGAGCTCGCGCGCGCGCTGCTGCCGCTGTCGAAGGCGACCGACCTCGGGCCGGAGTTCGGCACGCGCCACCGCGCCGCGCTCGGCATCACCGAGGACACCGACGCGGTGGTCGTGGTGGTCAGCGAGGAGCGCGGCGAGATCTCGCTGTGCTTCAAGGGCTCGATCGCGCGCGACCTCGAGCCGCTGATGCTGCGCCGCGCGCTGGTCGGCCTGTTCGCGAGCAGCGCCGAGATGGCCGAGGAGGCGCAGGCCGCGGCCGAGGTCGGCAAGGCGATCGCGAGCGTCGCCGAGCCGCGGTCGTCGGAAGCCGAGGTCGCCCGGTGAGGCCGCGCAACACGACGATCGGCTCGCTCGGCCGCGCGCCCGCGCGGGCCAGCCAGCAGCCGCCGATCGGCGAGCCGAAGGAGCCGGAGCGCGGCGCGGTCGCGCGCTGGATCCACGGCGCGCTGTTCGACAACATCGGCCTGAAGTTCCTGTCGATGGTGCTCGCGGTCACCGTGTTCCTGCTGGTCAACACCGATCGCGATCGCGAGATCAGCGCGCGGGTCGGCGTGTCGTACACGCTGCCCGACGACAAGGTGCTGGTGAGCGACCGGATCGACGAGATCCGCATCACGATCCGCGGCCCGTGGCAGCGGCTGCGCCGGTTCGACGAGCGCGAGCTCGATCGCATCAACATCGACCTGCGCCACGCGCAGTCCGGGGAGATCCCGATCACCCGCGACATGATCCACCTGCCGGCCGGGTTGACCCTGGTCGAGCCGATCTCGCCGCGCGCGATCCGCGTGACGTTCGATCGCCGCGCCGACAAGCTGGTCGAGGTCACGCCGCGGGTCAGCGGGCGGCCGCAGCACGGCTACGTGATCTCGGAGGTCAAGGCGGTGCCCGCGACCGTCAAGCTGCGCGGCGCCGAGGGCACGCTGGCGGCGCTGCTCGCGGTGCCGACCCGCGAGGTCTCGGTCGAGGGCCGCGCCGACAGCTTCACCGCCGAGACCGACGCCGAGCCGCCCGACGGGCTCGAGCTCGCGGGCACGTCGCAGGTGCTGGTCCAGATCACGATCGACGAGGAGCTGGTCACCCGCAAGATCCCGGCGCAGGTGGTCGCGGTGCGCGGCGACGGCATCGATCCCGCGAAGTGGTCGGTCGAGCCCGGCCAGGTCGACGTCACGCTGACCGGCGCGCTGCTCGCGATCGAGAAGGCCAGGCCGACGCTCGTGCCGTACGTCAAGCTCGCGCCCGGCGACAGCAAGCCGCACGACGCCGACGTCGTGATCGAGGGCGTGCCGCCCGGCGTCGGCGTGAAGGTGTCGCCCGAGCGAGTCAAGGTCGCGCCGGTCAAGTGAGGTTCGTGCTAGGAACCACTCGATGAGCAGACGGACGTTGTTCGGCACCGACGGGATGCGCGGCGTCGCCAACCTCGAGCCGATGACCAGCCAGACCGTGATGCGGCTCGGCATGGCGATCGCCGCGCGGCTGCGCCAGCCCGGCCGTCATACCCGGATCGCGATCGGCAAGGACACCCGGCTGTCGGGCTACATGTTCGAGTCCGCGCTCGCCGCCGGCGTGGTCGCGATGGGCGCCGACGTCTGGCTGACCGGCCCGCTGCCGACGCCGGGTATCGCGTTCATCACGTCGTCGATGCGGTGCGACGCCGGCGTGGTGATCTCGGCATCGCACAACCCGTTCGAGGACAACGGCATCAAGGTGTTCGCGCGCGACGGCTACAAGCTCGCCGACGAGATCGAGGCCGAGATCGAGGCGCTGATGGGCTCGCCCGAGCTCGACGCGCAGCGCGCGGCGCCCGCCGACATCGGCTACAACCGCAAGCTCGAGGACGCGCGCGGCCGCTACGTCGTGTACTGCAAGGCGACGTTCCCGAGCGAGCTCACGCTCGACGGGCTGCGCGTGGTGGTCGACGGCGCGCACGGCGCGGCCTATCGCGTCGGCCCGGCGGTGTTCGAGGAGCTCGGCGCGAAGGTGATCGCGATCCACACCAAGCCCGACGGCAAGAACATCAACGCGCGGGCCGGCGCGCTCCACCCGCAGGCGATGTGCGAGACCGTGCGGCTGCACGACGCGCACCTCGGGATCGCGCTCGACGGCGACGCCGATCGCGTCGTGCTGTGCGACGAGCACGGCAACGTGGTCGACGGCGACGCGGTGATGGCGCTGTGCGCGACCCGCATGCTGCGCGAGAACCGGCTCGCCAAGCGGACGATCGTCGCGACCGTGATGTCGAACCTCGGGCTCGAGCGCGCGCTGCGCGAGCTCGGCGGCCGGGTCGTGCGCACCCAGGTCGGCGATCGCTACGTGGTCGACGAGATGCGGCGCGGCGGCTACAACCTCGGCGGCGAGCAGTCCGGCCACCTGGTGTTCCTCGATCACGCGACCACCGGCGACGGCATCGTCGCGGCGCTGCGCGTGCTCGCGATCATGGTGCGCGAGGGCCGGCCGCTGTCGGAGCTCGCCCGGGTCATGACCCGCACGCCGCAGGTGCTGGTCAACACGCCGGTCGATCGCAAGATTCCGCTC
>DATJAE010000477.1:0-4283 GCA_035516595.1 Kofleriaceae bacterium
CGCGAGGTCGAGAAGCGCGGCCGGCTGCTCGCGGTCGCGGCGCCCCGCCTGGCGCTCGACGCGTTCACCGCGGAGACGCTGCGCGAGGCGATCGAGCGCGCGCTCTAGACTAGGCCGCGGCGAACCGGAGCCGGCGCATGCCGTCGCATGCCGCCGCCGGAGTCGTCGTTCATCGTCGCGGGCGGTCGATGCCCCTTGACGCGCGCCCGATAACGATATATCGTTAACATGTCACGATACGATGTGACATGTTTTGGAGAATTCCGATGGGACGATGGAACTGGTTCGAACGAGATGACAATGGCTACGAGGCCGCCGGCCGCGGACGCGGTCGCGGCCGCCATCACCCGCCGCCGCCGGGCGGGGGGCCGCCGCCGTGGAGCGGGGGTCCGTGGGGTGGCGGCTGGGGCGGGCGCGGGATGTTCGGCCGGCGCGCGCGCCGCGGCGACGTGCGCGCCGCGATCCTGGTGCTGCTCGCCGAGGAGCCCCGCAACGGCTACCAGATCATGCAGGAGCTCGACTCGCGCAGCCGCGGCACCTGGCGGCCGAGCTCGGGCTCGGTGTACCCGACCCTGCAGCAGCTCGAGGACGAAGGCCTGATCGAGGTCGCCGGCCCGGCGCTCGGCGGCGGCAGCCGCAGCTACAAGCTGACCGACGCGGGCAAGCGCTACGTCGACAAGCACCGCGCCGAGCTCGACGCCGCCTGGCAGCCGGGCACGGCCGAGGACGGCAACGCGCGGTTCGACATGGTCGCGCAGATCCGCGGCGTCGCCACGGCGGCGATGCAGGTGGCGATCAACGGCACGGCCAAGCAGAACGACGACGCCCAGCGGCTGATGCAGGACACCCGGCGCGCGCTCTACCGCATGCTGTCGGAGGTGCCGCCGCCGGACGACGACGAGGACGACGACGACGAGCCGTAGCCGGCTCGGCAGGTCGTCCACAGCACGAGCGACACCGCACCGGACGCGAGCTCGAACACCGATTCGGCGGTGTCCATGTGGAGCGCGTGATAGATCGCGCCCTGGGTCGCCGGCACGAAGCCGAGCACGGCGAGCGCGATCATCCCGATCCCCGCGAGCAGGACGAACACGTCCTCGCGGCCGAACCGCGCGAACCCGAAGCCGACCAGGCCGACGCCGAGGTTGAGGCCGAGCGCGTGCACGCGGTTGGTCGGCAACGGACCGATCTTGTCGGTGAACAGGCCGATCGCGCCGACGGCGACCAGGAAACCGGACACCGCCCACGACCACCACGCGAGGACGCGAGCACGCATCGCCGTACCTATGCGTCGATCTTCTCCAGGAAGCTCGCCTTGAGCAACTTCTCGCCGTGCACCGGGAAGAACGTGTAGATCGAGTCGCCGACCACGCGCACGACCTCACCCTCGCCCCACGTGGCATGGCGGACCAGGTCGCCCTTCTCGAGCGGCCCGAACACCGGCCGCTTGACCCGCTCGATCTTGAGCGCGCGGCCGCGCCCCGCGGTGTGGCGCCGGCGCATCGCCTCCTCGAGCAGCTCCTTGCGGGTCTGCGGATCGCCGCCGCGGCGCGCCGCGAGCTCCTGCGCGACCAGGTTGGCGTCCTTGGTCGGCGGCGGCGCGTGCTTGGCGGCGCGCAGGCAGTTGTCGCAGGTCCCGCACGCCGGGTGATCGGTGTAGCCGAAGTACGTCACGAGCAGCCGCGTGCGGCACAGATGCGACTGCGCGTAGCGCAGCATCGCGGCGAGCCGGGCGCGGTCCTGCGCGCGCTTCTGCTCGTAGCGGCTGGCCGCGCGCGCCAGCTCATCGATGCTCGGCGGCTCGGTGTGGAGCGGCGCGAACCGGGCGCCCGGCGCCTCGGCCGCGAACCCGACCTCCTTGAGGAACGACAGCACGACCCGCGCCTTCTTGGCCGGCGCGTCCGCGCGCTCCGCGATGTCCTTGACCGACTGGAACACCTCGTCGTGATCGTCGGTCTCCGGGGTCGCGACGCGTCCGCCGGTGACGTGGACCAGGGCCTCGGCGACCGCGCGGGTCTGCTCCGGCGTCGGGTAGCGCCCGCCGAGGAAGAAGCTCTGGATCCGCTTGTCCTCGGGCTGGTAGAGCAGCACGCAGTCGGCCGGGATGCCGTCGCGCCCGGCGCGCCCGGCCTCCTGGTAGTAGCTCTCGAGCGAGCCCGGGAAGTTGTAGTGGATGACGAAGCGCAGATCTTGCTTGTCGACGCCGAGCCCGAACGCGTTGGTCGCGACCATCAGCCGCGGCTCGCTGCGATCCATGAACGCGCTCTGCACGCGCTCGCGATCCTTGGCGCGCATCCGGCCGTGGTAGCGGCCGCACTCGACGCCCTGCGACCACAGGAAGTCGGCGAGCGCGTCGACCGTCTTGACCGTCGCCGCGTAGATGATGCCGCAGCCCGGCGTCTTCTCGAGCAGGCGCAGCAGCATCGCCTGCTTCTTGCGCTCGCTCGCCGCCTTGATCACGTGGTAGCGCAGGTTCGGGCGGTTGAGCCCGATGTCGATCACCGACGCCTCGGCCGGAGGCTGAGATAGCTGGAGCTGCGCGAGGATGTCGTCCTTGACCTTGGGCGGCGCGGTCGCGGTGAGCGCGAGCACCGGCGGCTTGCCGAGCGCGCGCACCGCCTCGCCGAGGCCGAGGTAGGCCGGGCGGAAGTCGTGGCCCCATTGCGAGATGCAGTGCGCCTCGTCGACCACGAACAGCGCGACCCGCACGGTCGCGAGCCGGTCGCGGAAGCGCGGCTCGCCGAGCCGCTCCGGCGTGACGTACGCGATGCACGGGCGGTTCTCGCTGAGCCGCGCGAGCGCCGCCGCTTCGTCGCGCGGCGACAGCGTCGAGTCGAGCCGCAGCACCTCGATGTCGAGCTGCTCGAGCTTGTCGTGCTGATCCTTCATCAGCGCGATCAGCGGCGACACCACGAGCGTGACCCCGGGGAGCTCGAGCGCGGGCAGCTGGTAGCACAGCGACTTGCCCGCGCCGGTCGGCATGATCGCGAGCGTGTCGATGCCGGCGAGCACGTTGCGGATCGCGAGCGCCTGGCCGGGCCGGAACGCCGTGATCCCGAAGCGGCGGCGACCGAGCTCGAGCATGTGCGCGTCGATCGACGCGGCGTCGCCGGTGATCTCCTCGTGCTCGACGTCGTGGTCGGCATCGTCGCCCCCGGCCTCGAGCGCGAGCGCCTCCTCGGGGTCGACCACGACCGTGTCGAGGGTGTCCTCGGAGTCGCTGCCCGGGTCGGTCCCGAGCCGGGGCAGGCCGTCGCGCGTGCCGCGCGCGAGCTTGGGGGCCACCGGGTCGACCGCGTCGGTCGACGGCAAGCGGCGCCTAGGACGCCGCTCATCTCCGAGGCCTTTGGACATCAAACGCTACCGTCGCCCATGCCGAGAAGGGTGGCAAGCGAAAGCTCGCGGCGATCTATGAAGGAAGATGACGCGCGCCGGCGCTCGGTGGGATCTTCTGGCCCACGGCGCGGTTGACGCCCGTTCGTGCGAATTCTACGCAGGGAAAAACTGCGATCGTCCTGACATTACTTCGCAGTAAGGAATCCGTCGTGCGCGAGCAGCTCCGCGGTCAGGACTGCCCCACCGGCCGCGCCGCGCACCGTGTTGTGCGAGAGCGCGACGAACCTCCAGTCGAACACGGTGTCCGGGCGCAGCCGGCCGATCGTGATCGCCTGGCCGTTGCCGGCATCGCGATCGAGCCGGGTCTGCGGCCGATCGGGATCGTCGAAGTAGCGCAGGAATGGCTTCGGTGCGCTGGGCAGCCCGGCGCGCTGCGGCTTGCCCGCGTACTCGCGCCACGCCGCGAGGATCTGCTCGCGCGTCGGCTGCTCGGCGAACGCGACGAACACCGCGGCCATGTGGCCGTCGCTCACCGGCACGCGGAGGCACTGCGCGGTGATCGCCGGCGAGCTCGCCGCGATGATCTGGCCGTCGCGGAGCGCGCCCCAGATCTTGAGCGGCTCCTGCTCGGACTTCTCCTCCTCGTTCTTGATGAACGGGATCACGTTGTCGACCATCTCGGGCCAGCTCTCGAACGTCTTGCCGGCGCCCGAGAGCGCCTGGTAGGTGCACACCGCGAGCCGGGTCGGGCCGAACGCGAGCAGCGGATGGATCGCCGGCACGTAGCTCTGGATCGAGCAGTTCGGCTTGACCGCGACGAAGCCGCGCCGCGTGCCGAGCCGCTTGCGCTGGGCCTCGATCACGGCGGCGTGCTCGGGGTTGATCTCGGGGATCATCATCGGCACGTCGGGCGTCCAGCGATGCGCCGAGTCGTTCGACACCACCGG